>JANLGW010000082.1 GCA_024653965.1 Rhodospirillales bacterium | reverse complement strand
CAGCGCCGAAACATGGCTTCCTGTCGCGCATATCCGGCGCATCATTCGTGTGCTGGCAAGGGATTGATATCATCGTAAGACTTTCGAATCGGACTCTTAGACGTTAGTGTCGCCGCACCTTAATTTATACATTTGCTAAAATGAAATTCTCAGAAAGTTTCATTTTGTAAATGTGTGAATATGGGAAGCCTGATTGAAACCAGTCACGCAGCACGTCTGTTTCATGACTTATGACGTGCTTGTTGCTTTCAAGAAGCACAGGGATTTGATCATACAGGGCCCATTGCTTTGCATCGTCTGCTAGGATGAAGCCACCTTGCCATTGTGGCGCACAGAACCACCATCCGCAAAAGATTTCAGCACGCTTTTTGACAAGTTCTAGGTCTATACCGTCCCACCACTTTTGTTTTAACAGGGCTAGATAATCATCTCGGGAGGTTCCGAACTTAACAAATCCACAATTCTCATACTTACCGACGTCGGGAATGAGAACGGGCTTGCCCATGGCGGCAAATTCAATCCCAGCTGTGCCATGATAAGTGATCAATGCATCTATACTGTTCAGTACGTCAACATTGTTCCACGATTTATTTGTGAGGTTAATATGACCCAGGTCATCCAAGGGCGGGATTGTTTCTGCCAATGCAACTCCGCCAAACCATTCTTCGCATGGATGGGGTTTTAACAGCCAATTGACGTCCGTATTTTCTTTCATCGCTTCAAATGAAGACATGACCCAGTCAAGAAAATCTGTAAACCGGGTCATGCCCAATTGATGAGGCCAGTCAAACCAGTTTGAGGCATAAAAGGCCACGATGGGTTTCTCAGGATCCCAATTGTATTGTTCGCAAATGGTCTGGCGGTCAATGTGGTCTGTATTGCGTTGATATGCAAAAATAGCCGGAAGGTCATCGGTTTTTCCGGCTAAACGATTTTGTAAATAGGCACGGCCGCATTCGCCCATGGCCTTTGCACGTTCAGGCGTTAAGTCATCAATGTCCTGAAGGGAAGGGCGGTCGTAAAATGAAAACAAATCCATAGGTTGTTTCATGTGTGTAAAACGTAGGGTGCCGCAAAAACCAAAGGCCAAAATGACGGGGATTTCACGGCTCATGGCTTGCCAAGCCAGTGCGCCCCATGTGTAGTTGAAGGGATGCGTCAAAATGAGCAGCTTGAAATCGTATGCATCAAGAATGCGCTGTCCAGCTTCTATGCAACGTAACGCCTCAATTACTTGTTCCTCGAAGGAGGGGGCGTGGATATCCACCGATGGAAGTCGCTGTACTTTTAAAATAGCGTCATAAACGATGAGTCCTGGTACATTTCCCGGCAAGTTCCATTCTAAGATATCGGTCGCAGATTGTGTGTTTTCAATCAACTCACGGGCATGCGTAAGCACATGGGGTGCCGACGGCATGAAGTCACTGAAGGTGCGGACGGTCTTGATTCCCAGTGTCTTAAACGTCCGTGCGCAGTGAGATTTAGCAAACTCCCCTAGCAATCCAACTTCGCGTCGCTGAGAGAGCCCTAAGGCATTCCGCAACAAACTAAAACGTAGCCAATAGTTAGGATTGTCCCACATTCCATCAACCAAGATGTCGCCCTCATCAAATATGGAGGGGTGACCTTTTCCAAGCTCGGCAAGCATACGGTCAACGACATCGCGTTTCTTTTGCTGTTGTACCCGTTTCGCCACGGCAACGGGGTTTGCGCGACGTAAAAATTGAATCGTCTTGACCGCTGTTACATATAAAAATGGAATCCGTTTAAGAGCGGTCCTGAGTTGGTCTAACATCTTGACGTTCTTTTTTATAAACTTAACTGTTTTGGGAGGGGGTTACAGAACTTTTTCCATATTCTAGTTGTCTAATTTCATCAACCACCCCCAACGCACTGTAGGCGGCAATTGTTGGGCGGTCCATATCAAGGTCTCCTTTGGTTAAATAAAGTCGCGATATGTCCATAAGGTCGATCATATCGTTGCGCGCCCAATATACCATTGAGGTCGTAGGAGGGGTCCGCATTTCAGGAGGGTGAAATAAACCGATGAACTTGAACCATTTATCATCAAGAATTGAAAACCAGCCAACTTGCCTAAAATGACGCGATATAAAAGAGGACGTGCAATAAAAATCAGCGACAGACGCATTGTTTTCTTTGCAATAGTCATCAACAAACTTTACTGCCGCTGGCATCGTCTGTTCTATACCAAAACAATCTACGATATGGACGATGCGCATTCCTGCGACATCATCAACACGCAATACAACAACTGCTTTACCCCCCTGAGATTCAATCATGTAAATTTCATAATTGAAGAAGGGATGGTTAACATACCTCCATTTAATAGTAGCAGAATTCCTAATGTAATTATTTAATGATTTGGGGACGATTTCAGGAAAACATTTCAAGTCGCTTTCACTTGCCAGCCTGTAATTATATTCAATATTTGCCGTGTTTTTCTGCTTTCTGAGTAGGCGTTTTCCTAATTTGTCTATCTCTACATAATCTGAAATTGCGCTAAGGTCATATACTCGGACAAACCTTGGGATGCTTTGCATGAATTGAAAGCCAGATGTCATATACAATGGCAATGCATCCGCCGTAATGCCTAGGCCCACTAAGACATCGTAGGTTTGTTGAAGATAACTCAACATCCTGAAACCTAAACCACGGCCTTGAAGGTGACTGGAGATAACCCACGTTGTAAGTTCGGCAGCCTTAACGGTCTTCCCATTTAGAATAAACGCTCTCTTATTTACACCCATAATCCCGACAATGTCGTCGTTCCTGTCAAGAATGACGCACGAAGTGTCTTGGCGATTGTTTTCTGGCGGGGCGCAAAACTGCCAGCGATAAAATGAAGGGAGCCCAAGGGCGATTCTACGCTTCCATTGTGTGCGATAAAAGCGGGTGACTGCATCCACGGACACACCAAGCTTGGAGGCTTCGCCGACCCTATAGGTATTTGTGCTTGGTTTCATGTAAAAAGAACCACGTTAAGGCCGCTGCTGGCCGTAGGAGGCTTTGCCAAACGGAAACGTGTTGCAATCGTAACGTGGCAAGGCTTGGGGGCGATCTTGAATATCGTTTGATAATATATCCCGGCCCTCAACATTGAACGAGAATTTGGACCCGTATTTTTCAAGTAACTGTTCCGTTTGGTCGGTAAAGGTGTGAAAGCCGCCATATGGATAGCAGAAGGTGAATGGCCGACGGCCAGTGATGTTTTCTAGGTCTGAAAATGACTCGGCGATTTCTTTTTCTTGCTCAGCCAAATTAAGTTTGCTCATGACAAGGTGATTTACGCCATGGCTGCCGATGATCATGCCTGCATCATGTACTTCCTTAATTTGTTCTTTTGTCATGTAGAAATCAGGGACAAGAGAACTTTCGTCAGCACTGCCTAAATACTCATTAATTAGTTCAGTAAGTACAATGTCGCGGTATTTATAAGATATAAAATAATTCAATATTTTTTTAAATGTTGTTGTTGCATTATCATTGTCTTGTGAAACGTATGTGTATTTATCATATTCTTCCGTATGATCGTCAGACATCATTTCTTTTGTTGTAATGGCGTTCAATTTTTTGAGGGAAACTTTGCCACCATAATGCCCGAGCAATATATGAGTTCTATGAACATCGAGTATTTTCTTGGAGTGATAAATGGCTGTTGGGACATAGAATATTCCCCATAATCCTCGTTTTTTGAGTTCGGGCAGAACATATTTATAGTGATCCGCGAGGCTGTCATCGAAAGTCAGTACAATACCTTCAGGGGACTTTTTTTCATGAATGGCCGTATCAAAATCCTCCCGGGAAATGAAAGTTTGATGTTCTGAAAGCCAATCAAGTTGCATGCGAAAGTCATCAATATGGAGATATCGAAAATGATCCATATGCGCAGGTGTAGGGCGCACATAATGATACATGATGGCTTTCATTTTTTGTCACTTCAGATTTTGCGTTAAGGCTAATTGTTTCGTGGGATGTATTCAGTTATGGATTTACAGACGTGGCGTCATGATCCGTATCTTTTCGGGCTAAACGCCCAAATATTTCACTGCATTCCATGAGTTCATCAAAACGCCCAGATTGAACAAGCTTACCATGATCGCATACGATAATTTGGTCACTATTTTTGAGTGTTGAAACTCTATGGGCAATGGCGACCGTGGTGATTTGACCATGTATGTTTTCGATGGCAGTTTGGATTATAGATTCCGTTTCTGAATCCAGTGCGCTCGTTGCTTCGTCTAATATAAGTACTTCAGGGTTGCGGTAGAGTGCGCGAGCGATGGCGATACGTTGAACTTGACCGCCAGAGAGTTTAACACCGTTTTCGCCCAGTCTACTATTCAGGCCATTGGGCAAGTTGCGGACAACATCTTCCATTTCCGCCAGTGATAGCGCTTTCCAAGCTTGCTTGATATCAATGTCTTTTGTATCAATACCGAATGCAACGTTAGCGATAACGGTATCATCAGCAATAAATGGGTTTTGTGGGACGTATCCAATATTTTTTTGCCACGACTTGATATCAATATCAGCATAGTGGATGTCACCAAAGAGGATGTCACCTGATGTAGGCGGACTGAGACCTAAGAGGATATCGACAAGGGTGCTTTTCCCTGCACCGGAAAAACCCACGATGCCGTAGAATTTTCCACGCTCTAAGACCATGTTAATGTTGCTCAAAGTGGCCTGTTCCCCCGAGGGATAGTGATAGCTGACATCCTGAAAGCAGATTTTTTTCCAGTCTTCACTTAGGGGGCTATGCCCAACTTTAATGGGAGATGTTTTCGATGCAGAAGCGATGCTTTCAGTGATATCAAGTAATCCCTCCACATATGGCAACGAATCCCAGAATCCAGCCAACGCACTCGTCAGGCGATTGATGGCGGGGATTAAGCGCGAGGCTACCATACCCAGAAATGCCATCTGACCAACGAATTGCCCCTTTTCCATGCCTTGAGACCAGAATGTGTAGAGCAGGATCAGGAATCCCAACTGTCCCACGGTTAACAAGGTGAGGGGGGGGACACCCTCCCACATGCTTTGCAACAATCGAGCATGCTGCATGTGGTGAAGGTTAGCATCTGCCCTGTTGGTGAAATAGTGGCCGCGGTCACTTACCTTGATATCTTTAATTCCGACAAAGGTCTGAAACAGGGATTGCATATATATATCAGAAATATTTCGTTGCTTGGTGCCGAGGGCCAGGATGCGTGGTCGACTAACCACAATAACTAAAACAGACATGACGCCAATAACAGAAAGGATGATTAAGCCATCATTGGGAGACAAGGCTAGTATTAAATATGCTGCGACGAGCATGGTGATGATGCTCTGAAAAATGTGCAAAAAGCCCTGTAAAAAGCCGTTGTGCCACTTAGAGACGTCTCCGTAAACACGCCGGACAAGAATTGCTGAATTATAATTTTGGAACCATGTGTATGGTGCATTGAGGCATGTTGTAATCAAATGTTTTGACTGAGAGATCGTAGATGAAGCGATGAAACGTTTGATGCCATAAAGCAGGGCAACCTGTAATAAATAATTTATTGTCAGCAAAATACTAACGGTCATAATTGCGTAGTAAATAAACACCTGTTCTTGCATCTCTCCAACGTAGTTAAAGATAATTAATACATATTCATTTTTAAGAACACTTTTTGCATCTATTAGTGCTGTTGCTGTCGGATAAATAGATGCAATGGTAAGCGCTTCAAAGGCACTTCCAAAAAGAAAAGCGACGCACAAGGCAAGTGCCTCTTTTAGTTGCATAGGCGTTAGCATTAACAGACCTTGCTGCAAAATCTTGAGAATGGGGCGGCTATGTGTTGTCACGAATAGACCTTCTTCGGGGCATATAAGTTTGTTCGGAATTTCTCACGGTTTAACTTTTTGGATTTTGAAACCTAGATGTTCTTTAATAACTTCATATGTTTTTTCACCAACCAGAAAATCAATTTCTTCATCAATGTCCACATCCCCATAAGGAGTTGGCGTATTTAAGGCTAAAATGCGCTCACCAGATACATTTCCATAGGCCGTCAGAGTTTCTTTTTTAGTAACGTACAGAAGCCCATTTTCATAAATGGTTACGGGCATGTCCTTGGATGCTGTGCCATGTTTATATTGAGCCTGAAAATAGCCGTTTGTTACAGTGCCAGGTTTTAATTGTCGCGCATTGACAGAGATGACGGAATCACATGGGCAAGATTCGAAGCGTTTAATACCATCTTCTATTAATGATACTGGACGTAACGGGTTGGTCGGTTGGAGAACGATCAATGTCCCCAACGTATTAATCCCCTGACGAGCTATTTCGTCTAACGCATGTAAAATTGCACTTGCCGTGGGGGAGCTATCTGTGGAGAGGCCTTGTGGCCTTTTAATCACGTCAGCACCATATTGCTCGGCAATCTCGGCAATCTCGGGAGCATCCGTGGTCACAAAACAATGGTCAACGGACGGCGCAGTTTTTGCAGCACAGATAGAATATGCAAGCAGGGGGGTGCCGCAGAACAATCGAATGTTTTTTTGCGGAAGACGTTTGGATCCTCCTCTCGCTGGTATGATGGCGATTGTCATATTGTGAGGTCGTCCAGTGTTATTACGTGTTCGCGTATTCACCTTCAATAAGCTTGATAATATTGATCATGAGGGACTGCATATCGGTATGGCGATCCATAGGGTTGTAGTCAGCAGACCTTGTTTTAGAGGCCAAGAAGTCAAAGAGCCTCACGGCAACAAACGTGGTGAGAGAGGCTGGCACGTTATTTGTATTTAGAAGTGATTTTAATTGCGTATACAAATCAATAGTGGCGAGAATTTCGGGTTGATTATAAAGGGACTTGTCCAGTTGGTTCACATCATTTTCTGGCGAAAGAGTGTTTGTCAGCGCTGAAAAATCGATGTCATCATCGGTTTTTTGGAGGGTAATAACAGTAGCTGCCCTGGAAAAATAATGATCAACATCTTTGCCGAGAGGATCGAGTCCAGAAGAGGAGACGATTTTTAGGCCTCGAACTGCTATAAAATCAATGTAGGTGGATAGCGTGAACAATTGAGCAAACCTTGTGAACGCCCCATCTATATACATGGAAGTGGCGTAATTTTTGGTCGCATCGTCCGAATATGACAAGATAGAGGCAATAAAGTGTTCTTTCAGAATTTTGTCATCCTTAGCCACATTACTCGAATGGATGAGGTCACGAACCATGTATGCCACAAAATTATCAAACGTACCTGAGCGGTAGAAATACAGCCACAATTGGCCGCCTTTCTTAAGGGCTTTGATGCAGTTTTCAATTCCTGCGCCTACATTTGAAAAATGCTGAACAATGCCGTTTAGGTATATGAAATCATACTTATCACTACCCAAGTCCGTTTTGACAACGTCACAGCATGTAGTTGTTAAACGGTCTTCAATGGCTGTATTGGCGCGGTATTCTGATAGGCGTGCTACGTTCTCTGGGCTGATGTCAAAATGGTCGACTTTATCCGCGCCGATATCCAGAAATGTGAGGGCTTGGCGTCCCGTTCCAATATCCATAACATACCAGTGTGAGAGGTCATCTAGAGAAATGCCAGATTTCACGAGATCTCGTCGAATTGATGTGTTGTATGCAGCCATGATCTCAGGCTCATCAATGCGATCCCAGACCTTGTTTTCGTCAGATAGGATAGCACCAGAACCTAGCGAATATTTTCCGTAAACGTCTTTGTACTTTGTCATCTGCACCTCTGGTGGATTTTAGATTCTGACCTGAAAGTAATTGAGTGATTTCAGTCAGTTGTGGCTTTCTCGTTTGTGACCAAGCAAATGAGGAGGCACAAGATGTGGACTGAAGCCACCCGCCCGCAGTCTGAACGCACGGAGCGGC
>JANLGW010000081.1 GCA_024653965.1 Rhodospirillales bacterium | reverse complement strand
CCATTGCGTGTCCGAAAACCAAAAGAAATCAGCCATTCTCATTGCCTCCTCGCTGGAGACAGTGAATCACGCAAAACCGACCGTGGGAAGCCCTTTAATAGGTCCGAACCCTAATATTGCTGCCGCCCAAAAGGGAAGCATGCACCCGCATACCTGCGGATTGCTAACTTTAATACATTATGGCTTGACGTTAACGTTCAAATCGTGAACAACTGACGTTATACCTGCGGTGCGAGACGGGATATGGCAATTTAGCATGCACGTTTCACCCTAGGTGCGGTAGCTTGCCTAAAAATAGGCGTAAAATCAAACACATATCATATTACGATACGTGACAAACCACAGGCAACGAATCTTCTCATGGCCCTTAATCTCCGCAGCTTTAACAGCAACCCCATTGATTTAAATGATAAGTCCATCCTTATAACGGGAGGAACTGGGTCCTTTGGTAAAGACTTTATTCGCGCCGTATTGCGTCTTTACAAGCCACGAAGGCTGATCATTTTTTCACGAGACGAACTTAAGCAGTATGAGATGTCGCAAGAGTTCAATCTTCAAAATGCACCCTGCATTCGTTATTTCATTGGTGACGTCCGTGACGCAAATCGCTTGGAAATGGCCATGCGAGATGTTGATTACGTTATTCACGCGGCAGCTCTAAAACATGTCCCTGCTGCTGAGTACAACCCGTTTGAATGCATCCATACCAACGTGTTGGGTGCAGAAAATGTGGTCAATGCAGCAATTAGGTCAGACGTCAAACGTGTCTTGGCTCTATCAACAGACAAAGCTTGCAACCCTGCAAACCTCTACGGTGCGAGCAAGCTGGCATCCGACAAAATCTTCTCTGCAGCTAACAACTTAACTGGATACTCAGACACATCCTTTTCCGTTGTTCGCTATGGCAATGTTGTCGGCTCTCGCGGTAGCGTAATCCCTTTCTTTCAAAAGCTTATTGAGGAAGGCAAGACCACACTCCCAATTACAGATCCCCGCATGACGCGATTTTGGATCACCCTTGAGCAAAGTGTCAATTTTGTAATGTCTTGCATGGGCATGATGGTTGGTGGCGAGATATTCATTCCAAAAATTCCGAGCATGAATATGGTCGATTTAGCCCATGCACTCGCTCCAGACTTAGGCCAGGATATCATCGGCATTCGTCCCGGCGAGAAACTTCACGAGGTGATGATTACCTCAGATGATGCCCGCTCCACTTTAGACCTAGGAGACCGCTATATCATCGAGCCAACCCTCTACAATTGGTCAAATCAACCATATATGGATGCTGGTGCACAGAGGGTAGAAGCTGATTTTTCGTATGCCAGCAACACCAACACCGAATGGCTAAACGAAGCCATGCTGCTTGACATGTTAGCCAATTATAAAGATGGCTAACGCTGCATTGATGTAATGCGTTAAGTATAATCGTGCCTAGTGCTTTATTCCGTTTTGACGCTTCGCCAAAAATTGGCGGAGGACATGCATTTCGCTCCGGCGCGCTTGCCCGCGCTATGGCTGAACAAAACTGGGACATCACCCTGGCTGTCGGGCCCGACACCCTAGCCAGCATGCCCGCACTCAAGAGCACACCATCTAAAATCATTGAACTCCCCTCATCGACCGGCATGCAAATCGAGAGCCTCAAAAAATGTGCGCATCAATATCTGCTGGTCGTTGATCATTACGAGTTAAATGCTGACTTCGAGATGGCAGCGAGTGAATTTTGTGATCGCGTGTTGGTTATTGACGATCTCGCAAACCGGCCACACCAGTGTGACTTCCTCCTAGATCAGACGTTGGGGAGGCAGCCTGAAGATTATGCCCCCTGGGTACCACCAACCTGCACATTGATGCTTGGTCCTACATACGCTCTGCTACGCCCCCAATTCGCCATAGCTCGCGCCACCATGAGCAAGTCTTTAAAAAACACTGGTGCGTTGAAAAATGTTCTGATTAGCATGGGCGCGAGTGACCCTTTCAATATCACCAGTCTGGCACTACGGGCTATTGAATTGACCAACTTACCCATCAGTACAACCGTAGTTCTGGGCCCAGCCTTTGACTTTTCAGATGACGTTCAAAATGTTGCGAGCCAGATGACCCATCCTGTCAAAGTTCTTGAAAATGTTAGCAATATGGCTGAGTTAATGACTGATACAGACTTATCCATCGGTGCGGGTGGCATCACATCTTGGGAACGATGTTGCCTTGGACTACCGAGCCTTCTGGTCGTTACCGCAGACAATCAAAATGCCATTTCCCTGGCTCTTGAAAAAGCTGGCGCGGCTCAGGTAATCGGATATGCCAGAAGTGTTAGCGCGCCTGACATCTGCCAAGTGATTCTAAACCTACATAAAAATGCAGATCAGCTCGTCAACATGTCGAAAAATGGCATGGCGATATGCGATGGCAGGGGGACAACGCGAGTCATCGAGGCACTTGCAACATGAACCATGCCACTCCAACTTGGTGGAAATCCCCCCGGCGGATTAATGTCATTGTCGACAACCCAAGTTGGATCGTTCCCTATGCGCATGAACTTGTTGACCGTCTGAACCAAAGTGGTGACCAAGCTCTGTTTTGTGAAAATATCGACGCCGTCCAAAGCGGAGCTGTCGCGTTCTATCTAGGCTGCACTACAATCACCCCCCCTGATGTTCTGGCCCGCAATCAACGTAATTTGGTTGTCCACGAAAGCAATCTACCGCAAGGGAGGGGGTTTTCACCGCTATCTTGGCTAATCTTGGATGGCAACAACAGCATTCCCATTTGCCTTCTCGAAGCGACGAATAACGTAGATGCGGGAAACGTTGTCTACCGCGATACAATCGAATTTGAAGGTCATGAGCTAAATGCAGAACTGCGCCATCGACAAGGAGAAGCCACTCTATCTTTATGTCTAAAGTATATGTCATCTGACGCACCGCCGGTCGCGGTCCCACAAGCCGGCGAACCGACCTACTACAGACGCAGAAAACCAGTGGACAGCAAACTTAACCCAGACCAATCAATTAGAGAACAATTCAATCTTTTGCGCATAGTAAATAATGAACGATATCCGGCCTTTTTTGAAATCGACGGCATTCAATACACTCTTAAAATTACGAAAGTTTCATGACTTCTTACATTGTCGCCACCATAAAGCCTTGGAACATCACGGCATATGAACGCCGGACATCATCGCTACCGGGTACTTGGATGATGGTCAACGCGCATGAAGAGCTAACATTAGAATTAATCGAGAAAATCCGCCCCCGCTTCATCTTTTTTCCACATTGGTCTTGGAAAGTCCCCGACGCTATTCTAGTGGCTTGCGAGTGCGTCTGTTTCCATATGACCGATGTCCCCTACGGTCGAGGAGGAAGCCCGCTACAGAACCTGATTGAACACGGACACACAGACACAAAAATATCTGCCCTTCGCATGGTAGATGAACTGGATGCCGGGCCGGTATACCTCAAGCGCCCTTTGTCGCTGTCTGGACGGGCGCAAGTTATATTTGAAAAGGCCGCAGAGATTGTTTTTGACATGATCGAAGAAATTGCGCGCGATGAACCCCAAGCCACTCCCCAAAAAGGTGCGCCCGCCACATTTAAACGGCGCACTCCAGATCAAAGTACGCTACCGACAGATGGCCCCCTCAAAGCCATGTACGATCACATTCGCATGCTTGATGCAGAAACATATCCAAATGCTTTTCTTGAGCATGGCCAATTTCATATCTCGTTTTCCGAGGCGGAATACCATGATGGAAAACTTGAAGCTAAAGTCTCCATCATTCATCGCAAGGTAGATAAGACCCCATGACATTATCCAAGCGTATATTAGTCATTGCATCACACCCCGATGATGAGGTTCTTGGCTGTGGTGGCACCGTCGCCCGTCATGCCCATGATGGCGATGACGTTCATATCCTTATCATGGCTGAAGGGGCAACGTCACGAGACCTCAAACGTCGCGATAAGGCGCGCAACGCGGAAATTGATGCCCTGCGCCACGCGGCAGCATCCGTTGCGGATACACTAGGTACACGAACACCCTTATTTGCCGGTCTACATGACAATAGAATGGATAATGCCAACTTCCTCGACATCGTCAAAATCATCGAGCAGGTTGTGACTGATATTAAACCCGAAACGGTTTATACACACCATGGCAACGACCTCAACATTGATCACCGTTTGACAAATCAAGCGGCACTCACAGCATGTCGTCCTTTGCCCAATGCTAGTGTGAAACACATTTATACCTTTGAAACTCTCTCCAGCACGGAATGGTCCGACCCAACAATCGGCAAAAGCTTTATGCCCAACATGTATGTGAACATCGAACCATACTTAGATGCAAAACTAGAAGCTCTAGCCCACTACGAAAGTGAAATGAGGGCGTCTCCACATCCGCGCTCCATGGAAGGCGTCCATACTTTGGCGAAACTGCGTGGACTGCATAGCGGCATGCTTTATGCCGAAGCATTTTGCATCCTGCGCCATATTCGCTAACATTGATCTTTATAAAACATGTCCATTCCCATCAGGGTTCTTATCCAATCACGCACGACATCAACACGGCTGCCCGGCAAGGCATTTCTGCCCTTGGGCGGTATTCCGTTAGCGGTCCTGACCGCCAAGCGCGCGGCAAGAAATGGCCTAGATACCGTGTTGGCTACATCAACAGACCCAAGCGATGACGCTCTAGCAGAAATGGCGTTAGCGAACCGCATCACCGTTTTTCGTGGTTCACTCGATAATGTCATCGAACGTTTTCTTGAAGCTTGCGCTGACTTGCCGGACAATGCGGTGATCGTGCGCCTAACCGGCGACAATCCGGTTCCAGATGCCGATTTCATTGATGAATTGATCGATGTATTCAATGCCGTTGATGAAGACTACGTTGGAACGACTTCACCCGATGATGCTCTGCCTTATGGTTTAAGTGCTGAAGTTGTTCGGTTGGCCCTTCTTCGCGATAGTGCGACTCAAGCCACACTAACGCCTCTCGACAAAGAAAACGTTACAAGTTGGGTACGCAACCATCACCCAATCAAGCTTTTTGATCGATATGCTCACGGTCCCAATTTTGGACACATCCGTGCCACCATTGACACTCTCGAAGACTATCTCCGCATGAAACAGGTCTTTGACCAACACTCAGATCCCGTCACTGCCAAATGGCCGGATATCAAAGACACCCTAGTACTCCAGAACGGACCTTCTATAGGCTATATTCCCTGGCGCTATATTGAGGGAGAACGGCACAGCGAAATGGTACTCGGAACGGCTCAGATCGGTATGGCATACGGTGTTGCAAATTCGATTGGAATGCCCTGCGAAAACAGTGCCCGCAAAATCATACACACGGCGATCGAACATGGCGTGACACATATAGATACCGCACGTGACTACAAGGCCAGCGAGGCGCGGCTTGGAGTTGCCCTAAGCGACGGATGGGCACCGCGTGTCCACACCATCACAAAGCTGGATCACCTACCCGAACTGACAGAAGATTCAAGTGATGCACAAATTCACAGGGCAGTAGACGAAAGCATTTATCATTCCTGCCGCGATCTTCGTCAAAACACACTTCAAACTGTCCTTGTTCATGTGCCCGCGCACATTTATGGGTACGGTGGTCGCATTTGGCAACGTCTCCTCAAGCTCCGCAACGAAGGCACCATTAAACGTCTGGGCATTTCGGTGCGCACGCCAGAAGAAGCACTTAACGCCGTTAAGAACCAAGACGTTAAACTCATTCAACTCCCTGTGAACATCTTGGATTGGCGTTGGCAAGAATGCGAATTCCCTGAATTAACAACAAAACGTGCCGACCTTATCGTTCACGGTCGCAGCGTCCTGCTACAAGGTATCCTCACCACAGATAACAACAACATCTGGCCAAAGATTGTGGGTTTAAGCCCATCTAACATCCATAACAAACTATTGGATCTGTCGTCGCAGTTTTCACGAAAAAGCATTTTGGATTTGTGTTTCGCATATGTACGATCCATGGATTGGGTGGACGGTGTCGTGGTTGGCGTCGAAACGCCTGAGCAATGCCAGGAAAACTTGGAATTATTTACATCCCCATACCTCGAACCAAATCAAATTGAACAAATCCATTCGCAACTACCCCGTGTACCTGAACAATTACTAAACCCAATGTTATGGTAACCTCACGTATGCCTACGAAATCATTGCCAATCGCATTCCAATTGACCGGACATATTGCGTTCGTGTCCGGTGCTGCCGGGCACTTGGGATCTGCGATGACTAAAGCGCTTCTTGAACATGGCGCACATGTCATTGCTAACGGACGCAGTTCAGAGCATCTCGAACAACTATCCGCCTCCCTACAAGAATACAAGGAGCAATTGTCCATCAAGACCTTTGATGTCACTGATGAGAAAAAACTTTTTTCTTGTTTTGAGGAAATTCACAAGAAGCATGGTCGCTTAGATATTCTGATCAACAACGCCTATGCAGGCTCCGCAGGAACAATAGCAACATCGACAGGTGATGACTTTTCCAAAGCCTATAACATTGGTGTTATAGCTGCCTTTAACAGTGTCAAAGCCGCCCGCCCCGGATTAGCCGCCGCAGCGAGAATAACGGGGTCAGCTTCAGTGATTAACATCGCTTCCATGTATGCCAGCGTGAGCCCTGATCCCAAAATATATGCCGAAACGGGATTAAATAACCCACCATTTTATGGCGCTGCGAAATGTGGGCTGCTTCAATTAACACGCTATTTGGCCTGCAACCTGGCCACAGAGGGCATCCGCGTCAACGCAATCAGTCCTGGTCCCTTCCCCCCCGACAAAGTTGGTGTAGAACATCCGGAATTTTTACATGAACTGACCATGCGCGTACCCATGGGCCGTCTCGGGAAGCCTGAGGACTTGAGTGGGGCCATTTTATTTCTTGCTTCACAAGCGGCATCCTATATTACCGGTGTCAATCTGCCCATTGATGGCGGTTGGACAGCTTGGTAACTCTTCAGCTCACCTCCCCAGATAACGATGAAATCATATGAAATCTTTTAAAATTTCTGGGCGAGAAATTGGGACAGACAACCCGCCTTACATAATTGCAGAACTGTCTGGGAACCATAACGGCGATCTTGAACGGGCCTTGATGCTGATGGAAGCTGCAAAATCAGCCGGTGCCGATGCCATCAAGATCCAGACGTATACCGCTGATACAATGACATTGGATCATGACAGTGCTGATTTTATGATTACAGAAGGCCCTTGGTCCGGGCGGAACCTGTATGATCTGTACCGCGAAGCACACACCCCATGGGAATGGCATGGTGCACTCTTCAATAAAGGCCGCGAATTGGGCATAACGATGTTCAGCACGCCGTTTGATACAACATCTGTTGATTTTCTTGAAAATTTCAACGTCCCAGCTTATAAAATCGCATCCTTTGAAGCGACTGATATCAGCTTAATTTCGTATGTTGCTTCAACGGGAAAACCAATGATCATCTCCACCGGGATGGCTAACTTAGAGGAAATTGAAGAAGCTCTTGATGCCGCCCGCACGGGTGGCTGCAAGCAGCTTGCTCTTCTTCACTGCATCAGCGGTTACCCAACCCCGCCGGAACAATCGAACCTGCGCACCATTGTTGATATGGTGGAACGCTTCGGTGTCACCGTTGGTTTATCAGACCACACGCTTGGAACAGCCGTCTCAGTATCGGCCGTTCCTTTGGGTGCCTCTATTATTGAAAAGCACTTTACTATGCTCCGCGCAGATGGCGGACCAGATGCGGCGTTCTCCTTAGAACCCGCAGAGCTCTCTACTTTATGTAATGATTGCCGAACGGCGTGGTCGGCACAAGGCACGGCCTCATATGAACGCAAGTCCATTGAAGAAAGCAGCCTAGTCTTCCGCCGCTCTCTCTATGTAGTCAAAGACATCAAGGCTGGCGAAGCATTGACCAACGACAATATCCGCGCTATCCGGCCTGGTTACGGCTTGCCCCCGAAATATCTCAGCGATGTTTTAGGCAGGATGGCAGCCATTGATTTACCATTTGGCTCCGCTCTGTCATGGGACAAAATATTGTCCTAGTCATGCCCTATCAAAAGATAGCTTGGTCACTGAGTAAAAATTTGCAGTGACAACAACTCCCTGTAATCCACATGATATATGTATTCATGGGTTCGGATTTTAGTTTCAACCAGATGCCCGAAGTAGAACATCTAACTGGTTCTACATATCAATGGCCGACTATAAGAGTCCGATTCGAAAGTCTTACGATGATATCAATCCCTTGCCAGCACACGAATGATGCGCCGGATATGCGCGACAGGAAGCCATGTTTCGGCGCTG
>JANLGW010000080.1 GCA_024653965.1 Rhodospirillales bacterium | reverse complement strand
GGGCAGCACGCTTTACCCGACCGCCAGTCATGCTTTCCGATCCGGTATCGACCAGAGTAACGCGCCAATCTTCAGCGTCTGTGGAATGGTAGGTGATTTCATTTTTCGCCAGATCCAGCGTCACATCGGAACGGTGCAGAACGTAATTGGCGAAGTACTCCTTAATCATGTAGCCCTTGTACCCCAAACAGATGATGAAATCCGTCAGGCCATGGGAAGCATACATTTTCATGATGTGCCACAAAATCGGCATGCCGCCGATTTCGACCATCGGCTTGGGGCGCAGGTCGGATTCCTCGGCAATGCGCGAACCCAATCCACCGGCCAAAATGACGACTTTCATGAACATTCCTCAGATCAAAGAATTAGAATGGTCCCGCCCTGTCCAAAAGCCACGCGGTTCCTAGTTTTTCTTTTAGCGGAGTCCCGCCCACCCCACAAGCTACAGCTGCTAGTGTTTTTGATGCCAAGCCCAAGCCGTTTTAACGATAGTCTGCAAATCAGAGTGCGAAGGCGTCCACCTTAAAACCGTTTTAGCTTTCCTAGGGTCCGCGACCAACGATGGCGCATCGCCCAGACGGCGGCTTTGCATCGTCACAGGAAAATCCACTCCGGATATTTTCTTCACACAATCAAGAACTTCGCGTACGCTTGCACCAACTCCACCGCCAAGGCAAAAGGCTTCGACACCAGGGGCCGCAGCATCCAGGCGTTCAAGGGCTTTAACGTGAGCCATGGCCAAATCTGTGACATGGATGTAATCACGCAAACAGGTGCCATCAGGGGTATCGTAGTCGTCACCATAAATGAACATGCCTTCACGTTGACCAAGGGCGGCTTGGCAAGCAATGGGTATCAGGTGGCTTTCCGGGTCGTGAGCTTCGCCTATCTCTCCATCCGGGTCGGCACCCGAGGCATTGAAATAACGCAACGCCACCGCCTTTAGTCCATCACTAACCGAGAAATCGGCCAACACCCCCTCGACCTCGGCTTTGGTTTTGGCATAAGGGCTGATGGGGGCGATAGGCGACGTTTCGCTGATCAAAGCCCCGCCGACATCTCCGTGCACGGCGCAAGTGCTGGAAAAAACGATCCGACCCACCTTGGCCCGGCCCATGGCTTGCAAAACATTTAAGGAGCCGGTGACGTTGGTGAGCTGGAATTTCTCTGGATATTTGACCGACTCGCCCACCTCGATCAAGGCCGCAAAGTGCATCACCGCATCGGGCTTGTGGGCAGCGAACGCCGCGTCCAGGTCGCCCGGGTTCAGCACATCGCCCACCACCAACGGCCCCCACTTAACCGCCCAGTCATGGCCGTTGCTGAGGTTGTCGAAACTGACCGGAGTGTAGCCCGCTGCCGCCAGCGCTTTACACGCGTGGCTGCCGACATATCCGGCACCGCCGGTAACGAGAATGGTTTTGGTCATGGGGTTAAAGTCCATACGTTTATTGGTCTCTTGGTATTACAACGTCCACACCAATTTACCAATAGTAAGGGATACAAATTCAACAAATTGACCGTTTGACGAATTTTGTATTACGCTACAAAGAATGATTTAGACAGTTGCGTATTTTACATTTTGATTGAGGACCTTCTGGGCACCATGACCAAAGAAAATCAAGTCTTTCTGCCCTATGGACGTCACTCCATTGATGATGAAGATATCGCAGCCGTCGAACGAGTGTTAAAAAGCGATTGGCTGACCACTGGGCCCAAAGTCGACAATTTTGAGCAAGAATTTGCCCAAAAGGTTGGTGCTAAATATGCAGTGGTCTGCTCCAGCGCCACGACGGGGCTGCATTTAGCTGCGCTTGCTTTGGGTCTCGGCAAAGGGGACAAGGTGATTGTCCCCACGCTGACATTCTTAGCTACCGCGAACGCCGTTCGCTACGTTGATGCGGATGTGGTGTTTTGTGACGTCGACCCCGATACCGGTTTGATGACCATTGAGACACTTGAACGCGCGTTTCATAGCACCCCTGGCGTCAAGGCGATTTTCCCCGTGCAATTGAACGGTCAGTGTGCAGACATGATCGCCGTGTCTGCGTTTGCCAAACTACACGGTTTGGCCATCGTAGAAGATGCCTGCCATGCGATAGGAGGAACCGTCACCACTTCGGCTGGAACGTACTCACCAGTCGGATCGTGTGCGATGAGCGATATGACGGTGTTTTCCCTGCATCCCGTCAAAACCATCACCATGGGCGAAGGGGGGGTGGTTACCACCAACAATGAAAATTTCTATAAGAAAATGAAGAGCCTGCGGAGCCATGGCATGGTCCGCGAGCTCGACACCCTTAAAAATGAAGACCTTGCCTTCAATGCAACTGGGGACCTTAACCCGTGGTATTACGAGATGCAGGAACTGGGCTTCAATTTCCGGGCCAGCGCCTTGCAATGTGCACTGGGTGCCAGCCAATTGAAAAAGTTGGATGCCTTTGTGGAAAAGCGTCAGGAACTGGTAAACTTATATGATAAGCAACTCGCCTCGTTGTTTCCAAACGTGCGACCGATAGCCCGTGTTCCTTATGGCCAACCTGCGTGGCATCTTTATGTTGTGCTGATTGACTTTGAAGCCGCCGGGATTGACCGGGCAACGCTCATGCATGCCCTACACGCCAAGGGCATCGGTACCCAGGTACATTATCTTCCAGTCCACCTTCAGCCTTACTATCAAGGACTATACGGGGAAAAAGAGCTTGCCGGAGCCAACGCCTATTATGCGCACTGCTTGTCCCTGCCGTTGTTCCCTGAGATGAATGCACCCGATGTTGAGCATGTGGTCCATACTCTAACCACAATGCTGTGCTGAGACGAGGCCGTAGACTCATAACGCTGGATTCGCGCAACACCTGATGTTTTCGAGGAACGCCTCGGCGGCTCATCGAGTGTTCCGGATTGTGGGTTTTAAGGAGTGAACCCCAACAAGAGGACTGTTTTATGCAAAATCCCGATGATCCTGTTCTTCTGTGAAACGTGAACGCTTCATATCCATCTCTTCTCAGGTGACCTGCTGCCAAAAAACTGGACCATTTTGTGCTGGAATTTCCCAATTATGATCCCCGGGGTGGGAGAAGGAGAATTCCATGAAGAAGTCGAAGTTCAGCGAGGGGCAAATTGCTTTTGTCCTCAAGCAAGCAGAGGACGGGGTCACGGTTGGCGAAGTCTGCAGGAAAGCCGGTATTTCCGAGGCGACGTTCTATAACTGGCGCAAGAAGTACGCCGGTTTGATGCCTTCGGAGATGAAACGGCTGAGACAGCTTGAGGAAGAGAACTGTAAACTGAAGCGGATCGTTGCGGACCTCAGCCTAGATAAAGCCATGTTGCAGGACGTTATCAAGCGAAAGCTCTAAGGCCTGCTCGTCGCCGGGAACTCGTCGATGATCTCCGGGCTGTTTGGCAAATCAGCATTCGTCGCGCCTGTGGCGCCCTGAACGCCGAACGCTCCAGTTATCATTACAAGCCCCGCCGCGATGACCAGGCCGATCTGAAACAGCGGATCAAAGAGATAGCTGAAACCCGTGTGCGTTACGGTTATCGCCGTATCCATGTCCTATTACGTCGGGAGGGATGGGAAGTGAATGCAAAACGTATATATCGTCTTTACAAGGAATTAGGTCTGCAATTGCGGAATAAAACACCTAAGCGTCGCGTAAAGGCAAAGCTGCGAGATGATCGCACTGAAGCGCGCCGCCCGAATGAAACATGGGTGGTGGACTTTGTGCACGATCAATTAGCGACGGGACGCAAACTTCGCATCCTGACGGTTATCGACACCTATTCGCGGTTATCGCCGGTGATCGATCCCCGCTTCAGCTACCGGGGAGAAGATGTCGTTCGTACGTTCGAAGAAGTCTGCAAAAAGGTTGGTTATCCCAAGTCGATCCGCGTTGATCAAGGATCGGAGTTTGTCTCCAGGGATTTGGATCTCTGGGCTTATCAGAAAGACGTGGTGCTCGACTTCTCCCGACCGGGCAAGCCGACGGACAATGCCTTCATCGAGTCCTTCAACGGTAAGTTCCGCGCTGAGTGTCTGAATGCCCACTGGTTCATGAGCCTTGACGACTCCCGCTCAAAGATGGAGGTTTGGCGTAGAGACTACAACGAAGTTCGTCCGCACAGCGCCATCGGCAACAACACACCGATATTGCTGCAAAAGGGCTCTATGGCATCACCGCTGATATGAGCCCAAACACCCGGAAAATCTCCAGCCGGGTGGTCCAACAAAGGATAGCGGCTCAGAAGGAACTCGGGTCTCAGGTCAGTCTCACGTCAAATCCATCACCTTTAATTTTCGGTAGCATTACCCCCCACAGGCTCCACAACAGTAAGAAAGTATGTTAGACCTGTTTCAGATAGCATGATGAAGAATCAGAATACACCTTAACAAGGCTGCCAAACTGTCCAACAAAGTGGGACCGCCTCAATTCTCACCCTTAATTTTGGGTGGAGTATCCGTCAAAACAACCGTTACAGGAAATTATTATGTCATTTTTCAAAGACTTAAAGGATACTACGAAAAGTGCCTTTAAGAAATTTTTCATGCCGATTATAGCCATTATTTTTATAGTGATTCTTATCGCTATTTTTTCTGGTGACCAAGAATCATCAACCCTGCAATATCGAATTTTCTAACTTTCTCCAGTGTATCCCCTTGCCTTATATCTAGGGCGTGTAGCTAAAATTGGTTTTTCAAATAGATGATAAAAAGCCGAACAGAAACACAATAAAGCTATTATATAAGTAAAAAATACAGGCAAAGAACTATTCTGACCTATGTGTGAATTTATTAGGTACGCAATAGGAAGGTGAAACAAGTAAACACTATATGATATCTTACCAAAATACCCTGAAATACCAGAAATACCCCATATTTTACGAAAATAATTCTCATTTCTATAGAGTATAGCTATAGTAGACATTGCCATAATTGGCGAAATATATAAGAATAAAAGTTTTTCTAACTCGGCCTCTCCGGAAAAAATGGCCCGCCAAATGATCGCTTCTCCAATAACTGCCAGCACAAATCCTATGTAAATTATAGAAAATCCACGCGACACCTTCTTTGTGTATAGATAGGTCATAACACCAAAGGCAATTGAATCAAGGCGATACATAACCGCCCTGCGCATATCATTTGCGTCTCCCCCTAAGATCAACCAATAGCCCATTTTCAATATAAAAAAGAATGCCACGAACAGCAGTATGGCTTTGACCCCCGGGTTCACCCACGTCCTTATCGTGAGCAAGAAAATTGGGAATATAATGTAAAACCATTCTTCAATGGAAAGGCTCCATGCCACGGCAAAATAATCATTATCTAAGGTGATATGAGTTATACTTTGTACGAAAAACAAATACTGTAAAAAATCTGTGCTTTGCAGCTCACCTACAATCACACTGATCATCACCAGTGCGGCCACATACGGTGGTAATGTCCTAATCCAGCGCCGCGCCACAAAAATCCTGAACTCTTTTGGATTGTTGATACAGTGAAAAATCTGCGGGGCCAGAACAAAACCACTTAGAACAAAAAATATTTCAACCGCGATAACGGAAATAGCTTCTGCAAACGGATAGGCATCGCTTTGAATAACAAAAAAATGAGGGATTGCGACCATGAACGCCGCCCCTCCCCTCAACAAATCTAGTGATAAAATTCTCATTTACTAATCCATTTTCAAGGCATATTTTTTAAGTTCCTAATGGTATAATCCATGCCCACCCACAGGAACATTAAAGTAACAAAATAAGTAATCGAGACGACATGACGATGCAAGATTCAAATAAATATCTAGTAAAGTTTGCTGCGTTTTTCATTGTTGTTTTTATACTTATGCTCGGTCTGGAATCAGCCGCCTTTGTGACTTTTTATGCCTATAACAGTTACAAAAACCCATCCCTGAGCTTGATGCAGGTGCTTCACTCGACTTGGACAACAACTGGCTTTTTCTATCACATTAAAGAAAGTTCGAAAGGCAAAACTGCCAATAAGTTCATGCCTGATAATATCCTCGGCTATCGTTTGCGTCCTAATTATGAGTATCTTACCATTGATCCATTAACTGGAGCTGACATCCGACCATTGCGAACCAATCGTTTTGGCTTCATCAGCAATAGTAATACACCAGATACGGATGCTGAAATAACTCATAATACAATAAATATTTTTCTCACTGGTGGATCGACCATTCAAGGAAGCGGGGCGACCGCAAACAGTAAAACGATTGCTGCCCAGCTCGAAAAAATGCTGAATACACGGCTGGAACCACCTGGATACCGACGCGAACGAGCCATCCACGTTATCAATGCTGGTGTTGCTGGATATAATGCCACTCAAGAACTAATCTATATGGCTGTCGAATTACAGTACCTAGCGCCTTCCATTTTCATCATGATTAATGGAATCAATGAAAACACCGAATTTGGAAAAACCCAAGGACGGGCCTATCATCAAACGGGGATGCTTGCGACACCTGAACTTGACAAGTTACCTCTCCCCATCCTGCCCGCCTTTCAGTGGGTAACAATAAGGCTACTTGCCAAAATCGGACCCCTCCCCTCTTCAAATACAGACATAGGCACCGTGCAAGAGCCGCAGATTGCATTTAAAAGCCTAGTAGAGCGGTATATGGGCATCATTAAAAGTGCCTATGGGATTGCACGATCTACAGATTCAGCATTTGTATATATGCTTGAGCCGACATCAGGAACTGGCCACCATCCATTCACCGAAGATGAGCTTGAGCGTCGGAATGCCTTAATTGTTGATCCCGAAACACAGTGGGCCCCTTATGTCACACGAAACAGTGACTTTTACGATGATGTTCGACTTCAAATCATGGCTATAAAGGGGGATTTACCACAAGGTCACTTTATTGACGGATCAGCATTATTTGACGCCGTTTCAGATGATGTATACTGGGACCCAAGGCATTACACTGATTTAGGTCAAGAAATAATAGCTAAGAAACTTTATGAGGTGTTAACAGCTAGGTTTTCTGACAAGTTATATACTTACGTGGGGAAAACTAGCGCGTCAGCA
>JANLGW010000079.1 GCA_024653965.1 Rhodospirillales bacterium | reverse complement strand
GGGCAGGCGCTGGCCAACCTTGATGCTCAGGCTGAGCATATTGCAATAGACAATCCCAAAGCAGCCAGTGATATGGTGCAGCGCATATTTGCTGTAGTGGATGCGTTGGCAGATTTTCCCGCTCTGGGTCGTCCCGGTCGTGTGGCGGGGACGCGTGAAATTATCGTACCCGCCACGCCGTATATCGTGGTTTATCGTGATCGAGGATATGAGGCACAGGTGCTGCGCGTTTTGCACGCGGCGCAGCGTTGGCCTTGAAACCTTACCCCACCTTACCCCAGGGCAGCATGCGCCGAAGCGTTTCGTCTTTTTTGATGACATGATGCCACAGTGCCGCGCCGACGTGCAGGGCGAGCAGGGCGCCGAAGACGTACCACAAACCCACATGGGAGATTTCGGTGAAGTCGTGCAGGGCTTCATTGCGCGGTTCGGCCACGCCCGTGAGCACGGTGAAACCGAAGGCCATGACGTCGCGCCCGCCGCCCCATACCGCCGCCACGCCGCTTAAGGTAAGCACGATCGGCATCCACAACAGCGCCCCAGTGAAAGGCCATGGATAACCAGCCGTAGCGGGCCTCGGTATTTTCAACTCAATCATGGCCAGCCCTCATAGCATTATCTTGGGCATCAAATCGGGGAAGGAAATATGACCATTTTCAGATGGATGAAAGCTGAATTGGAGGGGGGTGCGTCAAGACGTAAGATTCACAATGGCATTGTGTGTTTTTTTGTGTACCATACTCAAAATTTTGAAATGGTGAGGGTCCCCTATGTCCGAAGATCAAGAAAAGTGCAGCGATGAAGTGATCAAGTTGTTGGCCGATGGCGCTTATGAGCAGGCCGCTCAGGCGGGGCATGCCCAGGGCAGTGGCGCGGCGGTCGACAAATTTGTCGAACGGTTGGAACACAATGATTTGGTCAGTCTGAAAAGCACCGTTCAGATCGCCGTGGACAGCGGCAATGCGATGGTATCCATCGCGGAAATGACCCGCGCGGTGAACGAGGTCAATGGCAGGTCTCAGGCCATTGCCGCCGCCGCCGAAGAAATGGTCGCCTCGGTCAAGGAGATCGCGCGGACCAGCGAAGCCGCCGCGGCGGATGCCGATACGGTCGAAACAAGCGCCCGCGAAGGCATGCGCTCGGCCAATCTTGCAGTCACCACCATGCACAACATCGCCCGCGCGGTCGAAGACGCCGCCGCCAAGGTCGATAGTCTGGCGGATGCTTCCGCGCAGATCGGCCAGATCGTCGAAAGCATTGAAGCCATCGCCAAACAAACGAATTTGTTGGCCTTAAACGCCACCATCGAAGCCGCGCGCGCGGGCGAGGCCGGAAAGGGCTTCGCCGTGGTCGCCGGGGAAGTGAAGAACCTCGCCAATCAGACGGCTAAAGCCACCGACGATATCCGCACTCGCATCGCGCATCTGCGCACGGAAATGTCGACCATCGTGGTGTCCATGGAAAACGGCGCCAAGGCGGTTCAGGAAGGCGAAGCGGTCATCGCCACCACCGGTGACGGCATGCGCGCCATCGGCGAACAGATCACGGGCGTGACCTCGAAAATGCAGGAAATTGCGTCCATTCTTTCGCAACAGAGTGAAGCCTCGACCGAGGTCGCTCAAGGGGTGACCATGATCGCCGACATGTCGCGGCGCAACTCCGAAGAAATCAGCAATGTCGCCGACGCTATGGACAAAGCCAATACCGTGATCGTCGAGCGGGTGCAAAGCCTAGCGAGCCGCGACATCCGGCATAAGGTCGTGTTCCTGGCCAAATCCGACCATACGGCGTTTAAGAAAAACGTCATGGACACCATGATCGGGCGCAAGGCCCTTAAGGCGGAAGAATTGGCCGACCATCACGGCTGTCGCCTGGGTAAATGGTATGACGCCGTGACCGATGATGCGATCAGAAACGCGGCGTCTTTCCGCTCGATGGCGGGGCCGCACGAAAAGGTCCACCGCTTCGGCAAAGAGGCGCTGCATGCCTTGCATAAAGGCGACATGAACGCAGCACTCGCCGCCGCCGGAAGCATGGAGGCAGCATCGAAGGAAGTGCTCACGCTGCTCGATCAACTGGCCCGCGAGTTGGGGCGCTGACATTCGGTTTTTGCTGATGAGCATCCCTGCTGATGTCGTCCGTGTTGTCGTTATCGCCGTCGTGTTGGCGGTGGGGGCGGCGGATGCTCAGGCGCAAAAAATCAAGTCGCGGGATCGGGCGGCGGAGGATTTTCCGCAAATTGACGTCAACGGCGACGATAAGCTCAGCGTGCAGGAATGGAAGCGGCGCGGGAACTTTGAAAAACTCGATAGCGACGGCGACGGCGTTTTGAGTTTCGATGAATTTAGCATGCTTTATGCCGGGCATGACGACAAGCAGTATACATGGCAGCCGGTTGGTCCACGCGGCGTGGATGGGGCGCACGATGCCAGCGCCATCGCCGCGCGTGTTGACGTGGATGCGCTGGATAAAGAAACGCTGTGCGCCATTGGCCGTTCGCGTAAGTGCGATGCCGAGGCCTCGATCAAACGGGGGCTGATCGAAACCGGGCTTGGCCCGGACTTTGCCAAAGATGCCATTTGTCCCGGCATCGACGATTACTGGGCGATGGATTATGCCTCCAAGCGCACCCGCGAAACCTACCACGGCGGCATCGACATGCCGGTCCCTTGGGGTACGCCGATTTTGGCCGCGGCCGCGGGCACGGTGGTGGGAAAATTTCAAGGTGAAGACAGTCCGCGCGGCAAGGAAATCGTGCTGCGCCATAGCCCCGAAGACACCGGTATCCCGTTGTGGATTTACACCCAGTACGGCCATTTGGATGCTTTGCCGGATTTAGCCATCGGCCAGCGTGTGCGCATGGGCGAATATTTAGGCCCTACCGGAAATTCCGGGGTCAGCGGAAAGGGCGGCAAGCAAATCAGTTTGCGCCGTCCGGCCGTTCATTTCGCGGTGTTTTATTCCACCGATGAACGTTATGCCGAAAACAATGACGTGATCATTCCCGTGGATGGCCGGTGGATGGATCCGGTGGCGCTATACCGCAAGGCCTTGCCGCTTGATTCCGTGTCGATGAAGGCTTTGGCGGAAATGGAAAAACTGGTGCCGATCCCGATCATGTTCGACGATGGAAGTTTGCAGCCTGCCGACACAAAATTGATTTGGCCCTATGCCTGCAAATCTCAATAAAAAAGAGCCGCTCTTTCGGGCGGCTCTTTTTGTCTGGTGCGATGCGCTTATTTTTTGTTGAGGATTTTCTTCACCCGGTTGGTGCGGTCCAGGCGCGACACCGTGGGCAGCCCGCCGGTGCCGAGCAGCGGTGTTAGGTACTTCATGAACTTATCGGTGACGTCGTTGCCGGCTTTGTTGATCATGCCCTTGTCCATGACCTTGGTTTTGGCCGCCACGGCGGATACGGGCGAGAGTTTGTATTCGACCGCGTAATTGCCGGTGCGGTGGATGGTCACCGTGCCGTGGCGCTTGTTGGTGAAGTGCGCGAACTGCGCCGCCTTTTCGCCGACTTCGCGGGCTTCGATCTGGTCGATGTCGGATACGCAGCCCAAGAACGAGCGTTGCAGATAACCGAAGGTGTCGCCGCGCACGCGCTTGATGCCGGCCTTGGCCTTGATCTGATCGCACAGCAAATCCGCCAGCGCGCCAGTGCCGGAAAGCTGCACGTTGCCGTGTGCGTCTTTTTCGACGTTTTTCATCAACGAGGTGATGATCGGCGCGCCTTTGGCATCATGGATGCCTTCCGATACCGCGACGATGCAGCGCCCGTGTTTGGCGTAAACGCGTTTCACGTCGCCCACGAAGTTGTTCATGTTGAAGGTGCGCTCGGGCACATAAATCAGGTGCGGGCCGTCACCGTCATAAAGGCGCGCGCCTGCCGCTGCAGCGGTCAGGAAACCCGCGTGGCGGCCCATCACTACACCGACGTAGACGCCTTTGAGCGCCGCGTTGTCTTGGTTGATGCCCGCGAACGCCGAGGCCACGAACTTCGCCGCCGACGGAAAGCCCGGCGTGTGGTCGTTGACCATCAGGTCGTTGTCGATGGTTTTGGGGATGTGGATGCAGGTTAGGTCGTGGCCGGTGGCTTGGGCATGTTCGGCGACGATGCGCGCGGCATCCGATGAATCGTTGCCGCCGATGTAGAAAAACGTGCCGATGTCGTGCGCCTTCAAGACCTTGGAAATTTCCTGGCAGTACTTGATGTCGGGTTTGTCGCGGGTGGAACCCAGCGCGGAACACGGCGTCGCCGCCACCGCTTCCAAGTTGGCGCGGGTTTCCTGGGTCAGATCGAGGAAGTCTTCACCCACGATGCCCGAAACCCCGTGCAGCGCGCCATAGACGTGCTCGACCCCCGGAAATTTACGCGATTCCAAAATTGCGCCGACCAATGATTGATTGATCACCGCCGTCGGACCGCCACCTTGGGCGATCAGAACCTTACCTTTAAGCATGAAATCCCCCTGATTGTTTGGCTAATTTGGTGTTTTTGAACAAGGGCAGTCTAGCGTGAAATCGTGCGCTGTGAAGCCCCTGAGTGTGCCTAATCGCGCCAATGCGCGGGCTGAGAACGGATCAAGAGGCAATCTGGGAGTAACTTGGGGGGCAAGTAGGGGGCGGGCAGGGGAGCGGGCGCAGAAAAAGGGGGTTGATTTAGGCCCGGAGAGCGTTTACTAAACGCGGACTTCAAGCGAGACCCCTTCGTCTAGAGGCCTAGGACACTGCCCTTTCACGGCGGCAACACGGGTTCGAATCCCGTAGGGGTCACCATCTTTTTAATGAGTTAGCTCGCCATCTGGCGGGCTTTTTTCATTTGTGCGGATATCGTACGGAAAAGGCATTCTTAAAATCAGGGCTGGAAGGCCTGTTTTATTTTAGGGCCTGACAAAATGCCCTAGCGTCTCGCGGTAAGGTTTGCTCTGGCTGGCGGTGGTGTGCATGAGCCCGCGCAAGCATGGAGCCGCTACGCATAGCGGGGCTAGGCAGAAATTGCTCAATACAAGAGCAGGGTCTATGCCAGGGCGGTCATAAATGCCGCGTTTCGCATCACGCCGCCCAGGGCGATCAAGGCACATTTGTTAGAAATCAAGGCGCTGGGGCGGACGGCAACCACTGGTATAATTCTTGCGTAATTAGTCACGTCATTCGTATGCGCAGGAGACACAAAACCATGTCTATAGATATATCAAATCCGGCTTGGCGCGCTCAAATTCAGGCCGTCGCTTCGGCCCATCAAATTCAGGCCGTCGGCTCGGCCCATCAAATGCATGACGGCGAAGGCGGTCCTTCGTTCGCAGCATGTCTGGAGGCAGGACACTGCATGGGTGAGGCCGATAACATGAGTGAGGCTGAAAAAATGCGTCATGCCGAGCGAGCACGGTATGAGGCGAGCGCGCCTCTGGTCCAAAAAATCGGCGATATTCTCCAATCTGTCCGCGACATTTTTGTCGATATCGGTCTGCCGATTGTTGATCAAATCGAGCTTAAACGTATGGCGAACGGTCAAATTGTCGTTAAGGGATGGGGCATGGGCGTGTATGTCAGCCATCCACAGAAAAAATTTATTGAAGCGGTCATGAACGGAACGGTTCCCGGTCTCGAAAAGGAATCGAGAAAAATTGCAGAGTTATTTGCACAAATGGATAGCATCGATGAACAACTCGATACCATTAGCGAAAAAATACGTGAGCTATCCGGCGTGACGCTGGCAGGTTCCAATGCGCCGCTCAAAGAGGGTTTTTTCATGGGGGCGGAACACACAGACCGGATTCAAAAAGATGCACGCGAACTGGCCATCAAGGAGCCCGAGGCATTTAAAAACTTCCGAGCGTCGCTTGGTGATGAGTTGAAAAAACTACATTTCAGCCAACTGTACAGCCGCTTTTACTTTTCCGCCGTGACGTTGCCGCAAATACCGCAAGAGTACAGGGCCTATTTCGACATGCCTGAAAAGCCTTTGCTCGATTATCTACCCCAGGATATGTCCGTGGCCCTCAATCGGCTGCCGGCAAGTTTTTTCAACTGATTGTGGCCGCGTTGCGCTCTTGCCTAGTTTTTTAGACGCCTTCGGTTCTCGTTTCTTTCTGCCGTTCCCTGTGACCTTCGTCACATTCTTGATGCATAACGTCAGGCATATTCCTGCACAGAGCGAGGTTGCCGTGATTCGCTGATTAAGTGAACGGCAACTGAACGTGGGCTTCAGACAAGGTTCAAGCCTGAATGCCTATAGTGAGTTCGACGCTGAGCAATTGCCCAGCGTTCATGCAAAAGGAGATGTCAGAATGTTTCGTCGTATTGATTTTATTGTTGCTGCTGCCGCTTTGGTTTGGGTGTTGGTGGGGATTTCCGGGCAGGTTGTTGCTTAAAACAGCATTTGTCCGACCAGATAGAGCAAAAATGCGCCGTTGACCAACAACAGCACCGGCGCGACCTGACGCGCTAAATCGGGCCAGCGTCCCATAATTTTCCCGCCCGCGATGCCCGCCGCCATTAGCGCGGGCACGGTGCCCAGCCAAAACGCCGCCATGGCAAACAGGGCGGTTAATGCATCGCCCCCCGCCGCCGCGGCGGCCAGCGCACCGTATAACAGGCCGCACGGTAAAAACCCCAAAGCCACGCCTAAAGCATAGCCCCTAAACCCGGTGGGATGGCGAAACAGCGGTTTGATGGTGCGCCCCCAAGCCCGCGCCAAGGCGCCTTCGCCGGAAGCTTCAACACCGCGCATTCCCGGCATCGTTATGCCCAAGCCGCGCAGCGCGTAAGCGATAAAAAACAGCGCCGCGCCCGCCAACAGCGCCGCCGCAACCCAGTGCAAAGCCTCGATTTCCGCCAATTGCGCGGTCGCAACGGCACCCACCGCGCCCAATGCCATATAGCTCGTCGCCCGGCCCAAGTGATAGGGGATCAGCGCGCCGCCGCCCAACCGCTTGAGCTCGCTCATGGCGGCTGCCGGCACCGCTTCCAGGCGGGCCTGAACCTGGGAAATGACAAACGGTCCGCACATGCCGAGGCAATGGCTAAAACCCCCGGCGAATCCTGCCATGAACAGGGCGAACAACAGCCCCTCCGAGCCGTCGATGGCCGCCGAGCATTGACTGATGCCCGCCGTCAGTAAACTTTCGAAAAAAGGGGTCTGGTCCAAATGATGTACGCTCCGGGGTTTTAACCTAGTGATTTACTCAGATTTTTTTGCTATGCTTCTTTTACGATCACGGGTGGATGCTACTGCTAAAACTAGGGGTATTCATGATGAAAAACCGTCAATCGTCGTACATTAGCACAGCCTAATTTACTCTTGCATTTCACACTTGGGAAGCGTTTAATCCGCGCAGAGAAGGGGGGATGCAGCTGCAGCCCCCGGTGCTCAAAAGAGCATTTTAACCCCGCTTCGCGACCGCATTTAACAAAAAACGCAAGTAAAATCAGTCGGTTCGCGGTAACGATAACATGGTTGGGAGCCAGTTTATGACTTCAGCATCCCTTGCTCATTCGGCGACCCCGGATGCCCCGAATTATTACGACGATTTGATCAAGTTGTTCGTAATCGCGGCGGCATTTTGGGGGCTGGCCGGATTTTTAGCCGGCGATTACATTGCTTGGCAGCTCGCTTTTCCCGCTTTGAACCTGGACCTGGAATGGACCACCTTCGGTCGTCTTCGTCCGCTTCACACTTCGGCGGTGATTTTCGCCTTCGGCGGCAACATTTTGCTCGGTTCATCGTTTTATGTGGTGCAGCGCACGTGTCGCGCTTCGCTGTTCGGCGGCGCCGGGCTCGGCACTTTCATTTTCTGGGGCTATCAGGCGTTTATCGTCCTGGCGGCGACCGGCTATCTGCTGGGCATTTCCCAGGGTAAGGAATACGCCGAACCGGAATGGTACGTCGATTTGTGGCTCACCATCGTATGGGTGGCGTATCTGGTGGCGTTCGCCGGTACGATCATCAAACGCAAAGAGCCGCACATTTATGTCGCAAACTGGTTCTATCTGGCGTTTATCATCACCATTGCGATGTTGCATCTGGTCAACAACGCATCGGTTCCGGTATCGCTGTCGGGCACCAAGAGCTACATCGTGTGGGCCGGCGTGCAAGACGCCATGACCCAATGGTGGTATGGCCACAATGCGGTAGGCTTTTTCCTGACCGCGGGTTTCCTCGGCATGATGTACTACTTCGTGCCCAAGCAGGCCGACCGCCCGGTGTATTCATACCGTCTGTCGGTCATTCACTTCTGGGCCCTGTCGTTTTTGTATATCTGGGCCGGGCCGCACCATTTGCATTACACCGCACTTCCCGATTGGGTGCAGACCCTCGGCATGACGTTCTCGGTCATGTTGTGGATGCCCAGCTGGGGCGGCATGATCAACGGCCTGATGACCTTATCCGGCGCATGGCACAAGCTGCGCACCGATCCGGTGCTGCGGTTCATGGTCGCGTCGGTCGGTTTCTATGGCATGAGCACGTTCGAAGGCCCGCTGATGAGCGTCAAGGTCGTGAACTCGCTCAGCCACTACACCGACTGGACCATCGGCCACGTACACTCCGGCGCCTTGGGCTGGAACGCGCTGATTTCGTTCGGCGTGCTTTACTTCCTGGTGCCCAAACTGTGGAAACGCGAACGTCTCTATTCGTTGCGTCTGGTGAACATGCACTTTTGGATATCGACCATCGGCATCGTGCTCTATATCACGGCGATGTGGGTGTCGGGCATCATGCAGGGCCTGATGTGGCGCACGTATGACAGCTTGGGTTTCTTGCAGTACTCGTTCATCGAGACGGTGGAAGCCATGCACCCGTACTACATCATCCGCGCGATCGGCGGCCTGCTGTTCGTCATCGGCGCGCTGATCATGATCTACAACCTCTACAAGACCGCTAAGGGCGATCTCCGTGACGAAGCACCGATGGGTGCGAACACGGCGCCTCTGGCCGCTCGATAAGGAAGGATCGAAACGATGCAAGCGAAGCTTGAAAAAAATGTGATCCTCCTGGCAATCGCGACGTTAATCACGGTTTCCATCGGTGGTTTGGTGCAGTTGGTTCCGCTTTACACGATGGAAAGCACCATCGAAAAGGTGGACGGCGTGCGCCCTTACTCTCCGCTGGAACTGGCGGGCCGCAACATCTATGTGCGGGAAGGGTGTTACCTTTGCCACAGCCAGATGATCCGTCCCTTCCGTGACGAGGTGGAACGCTACGGCCATTATTCTCTGGCGGCCGAAAGCATGTACGACCACCCGTTCCAGTGGGGCTCCAAGCGTACCGGTCCGGATCTTGCCCGTGTTGGCGGTAAGTATTCCAACGACTGGCATGTGGCGCATTTGACCGACCCGCGCCAAGTGGTGCCGGAATCGATCATGCCGGGTTATCCGTTCTTGGTCGAAAAGCCGTTGTACTTTGACGATATCGCCGCGCACATGGAAACGCTGCGTATCGTCGGCACGCCGTATACGGACGAACAGATCGCCAACGCTCTTGCCGATCTGCGCGCCCAGGCCAACCCAGAAACGGTTGACCCCGAAGCCATGCAGGCGCGTTACCCAAAAGCGGTGGCGGCTGACTTCGATGGCAAAACGATGATCACCGAAATGGATGCTTTGGTGGCCTATCTTCAAGTCATGGGCACGATGGTGGACACTACGTCCTACCAGCCCAATTCGGACGGGAGGTAATCATGGATATGACAACTCTCGTAGAATTGGCACGTTCGCTTTGGGTCGTCTGGCTCATGGCGGTGTTCTTAGGCATCGTGTTCTGGGCCTATCGGCCTAAGAACAAGGAACGCTTCGAAGAAGACGCCAAGATCATCTTTAAACACGACAAGAATGGAGGCCCGGCTCATGGCTAACATCGAAATTGATGAAGTGAGCGGTACGCCCACGACCGGCCACGAATGGGACGGCATCAAAGAACTGGATACACCAATGCCGCGGTGGTGGGTGTGGACGTTCTACGCGTGCATCCTCTTTTCCGTCATCTGGTGGGTTTTATTCCCTTCCTGGCCGACCTTGTCGGACCATTGGAAGGGCGTGATCAAAACCACCGACCGCACGGAATTGGTCGATGATTTGGCGGTGCGCGAAACAGAACGCGCCCGGTGGGTCGAAAAGTTTTCGGCTCTGTCGGTGACCGAGATCGCTCAAGACAACGAGCTTCTCAACTACGCCATGGCCGGCGGCAAGGTGATCTTTGCCGACAACTGCGCACCGTGTCACGGTTCGCAGGGTTCCGGCTCCACCAACTATCCGGTGCTGGCGGACGACGACTGGCTGTGGGGCGGCTCGCTCGAAGAAATCGAAACAACGGTTCGCTTCGGCATTCGCGCCAATCATGAAGAAACCCGCACCAGCGAGATGCCCGTGTTTGGCGCTGACTATCTGACGAAAGAACAGATCGCGGATGTCGCCGAATACGTGCTGTCGTTCAGCAAGCGCGCCGAAGACAAAGCTGCCGAGGAACGTGGCGAGGAAGTTTTCGCCACCGACTGCGCATCTTGTCACGGCGAACATGGGGAAGGTGGCCGTGATTTCGGTGCACCGAAACTCAACGACGGCATCTGGCTCTATGGCGGCGAACGCGCCGACATCGTCCGCCAGATCACTACGCCGCATCTCAGCGTCATGCCGACGTGGGCAGCGCGCTTGGATGACGTCTCCATCAAACAGGTGGCGATTTACGTCCACTCGCTGGGTGGCGGCGAGTAACCAGCAAGCCGCCGGGGAAGGGCTCCGGCGCTTGTGAAATTGGGGGGGAAGATCCGGTTTGACCGGACTTCCCCCTTTTTCAACCCGCATAAATTACGGCTGCGTTTACGATAGAAAAGAGAACTCCATGGACGACAACAGCACCACACCGCACATTCCGCAAACCCCGTCACTGTACGCCAAGCACGTAAAGGTCTATCCCCAGCGCATCGCGGGGACGTTTCGGCGCATCAAGTGGCTGGTATTGGGGGTGCTGCTCGGTCTTTATTACGTCGTACCTTGGATCCGTTGGGACCGCGGCGTGGGCAATGCCGACCAGGCGGTGTTGGCCGACATCGCGGGCCGGCGGCTGTACTTTTTCAATATCGAAATCTGGCCGCAGGAAATTTATTATCTGACCGGTCTGTTGGTTCTGGGCGCAATCGCCCTGTTCCTCGCCACCGCCGTGGCAGGGCGCGTGTGGTGTGGGTTCACCTGCCCGCAAACCGTATGGACGGATTTGTTCATGCTGGTGGAGCGCTACATCGAAGGCGACCGCAACAAACGCATGAAATTGGACAATGGCCCGCTGACGTTTGAAAAGGCGTGGCGCAAACTCGCTAAGCACGCCGTCTGGATATTCATTGCCTTCGCCACCGGCGGGGCGTGGATTTTTTATTTTACCGATGCGCCCACGGCTTTGACCAATTTGCTCACCGGCGAAGGCAGCACCTCTTTATATGGCTTTACCGCGCTGTTTGCCGGTTTCACCTATCTGCTGGCGGGCGTGGCGCGTGAGCAGGTGTGTACCTATATGTGTCCGTGGCCGCGTTTCCAAGGCGCCATGTATGACGAAGATACGCTCATCGTCACGTATGAAACGTGGCGCGGCGAACCGCGCGGCAAGGCCAAGGACGACAAAACCTTAGGCGATTGCATCGATTGCAACCTGTGCGTCAACGTCTGTCCGGTGGGCATCGATATTCGCCAGGGCTCGCAATTTCAATGCATCGGCTGCGCGCTGTGCGTGGATGCGTGCAACTCCGTCATGGAAAAGTTGGATCGTCCGTTGAATTTGATCACTTACGATTCCATCATCAATCAAGCCGCACGTGAACACGGTCGTGTTGCGAAAAAGCGTCTGATCCGTCCGCGCACCATTGCTTATGTGGTGCTGTTGTCGTTGGTGGGGGGGCTGATGACGTATGGACTGGTGAGCCGCTCAACCTTGGAAATCAACGTGCAGCGCGACCGCGCGCCGATGTTCGTGACGCTTTCCGACGGGGCCATCCGTAACGGTTACACCTTCAAAATCCTCAACATGATTAACGCGCCGCGCACCTATACCCTAAAAGCCGACAATCTGGACGGCGCCATGCTCACGGTTATCGGCATTGCCGAGCAGCCGGTCGAACAAGTGACGCTTCACGTCGGCCCCGATCAGGTTGGCACCTTCCACGTCTTTGTGCGCGCGCCGCTAAGCAGTTTGGAAGACAAGCTCAACGATTTTGAATTTAAGCTGGACGTCCTGGAAACTGGCGAAGAAATCGAATACGATTCCATCTTTGCCGGTCCCGATCACTAATAGCTAAAGGGTAGGGTGCAATGACGGCTATGAGCAAATCGAAGCGTCAAGACGGGTGGTGGTATCCGTGGCTGTTCGTGGCGGCATTCGGCGTCATCATCGCCGTGAACGGCACGATGGCCTACCTCGCGGTGGACAGCTGGACCGGCCTGGAAACGGAAAAACCGTTCCAGCGCGGCCAAGCCTATAACGCCGAGCTGGCGCAAAAATCCGCCCAAGCCAACTTGGGCTGGAACGCCAGTGCTCAGTTCGAGTCCGTGCCGACCGCCGATAACGCGCACGCGGGTTTTGTGCATCTGGGCATCACCGACCGGGAAGGCCGGGGCATCAGCGGATTGAGCGTTGAAACGCTGGCCATGCGACCGATTCAAGAAGGTTACGACCAAAATCTGATTTTTGCAGAGCGCGGCCCCGGAACCTATGTCGCACCCATTCAAGTGGCGCTACCCGGTCAGTGGGAACTGCGTTTTACCGCCACCCGCGCCGACGATGTCTTTAAGATGAGACAACGCATTCAGGTACCTTAAAGATGGCCGAGTGCCTGCACTGTGGCGCACCCGTCCCCCCCGGCAGTACCGGCGGGGGGCAGTTTTGCTGCACGGGGTGTCGGGCGGCCCATGATTTAATCGAAGGTTTGGGGCTGGACAGCTATTATCAGCGTCGTTGCCTGGACCCGGACCAGCCGACCCTTAAACCCAACGATGACGAACTCAGGTTCGATTTTGGTAGCTATACGCAAACCGATGAAAGCGGCCTATCGACCTTGCATTTAATGGTCGAAGGCCTGCAATGCGCCGCGTGCGTATGGCTGATTGAAACGGTGTTGAAAAAACAGCCCGGCGTCCAACATGCGCGCATCAACATGACCACGCGACGCCTGGTGTTGAAATGGGAAACAAAGACCACCAGCGCCGAAAGTTTGGCGCACATGGTTACGCGTCTGGGTTATCGTTTAGCCCCTTATGATCCCAGCTTGCTG
>JANLGW010000075.1 GCA_024653965.1 Rhodospirillales bacterium | reverse complement strand
TTGCGCAAGCGTTCTGCCAGGATTTCGTCGGATACGGTAATGTATATAATTTTTACGGGCGCTAATTGGGCGCGAGCGTCATTCACCACCGTACGCGATACGTTCAGGACCACGTTGCGCCCTTGTGCCAGATGTTCGTCGACCGATGCTGGTACGCCATAACGGAGATTGTGCGCATGCCAGTGCAACAGCAAGTCGCCCCGTTCGACCATGGTCGAAAACATATCGTTCCCTACTGGGATGTGGCTCTCGCCACCGGCATTGGCGGGGCGGGTGATGTAGCGGCGCGGAAAGATGTAGTGCTCGTCGGTTCCGAGCGCTGCCTTAGCGCCATCAATCAAACTGTCTTTACCCGCGCCGCTTGGGCCGACGACGAGATAGAGCGTGCCGCGTTGGTGGGTCATGAAAATCCTTTATTTTTAGCCTCTCAGAATATGGGTCTAGCGGGTTCATGCAACAGACTTATGACAGCAAAGTTACCAACTTGTTTCAAGGCAGAGCCCAAAAATGATTAAAGCAGTGTATGCGGCCATTCGGGGTGCGGATCGTCGCGCATGGCAATTGGCGGTGGCTGAAACGCTTGCTTGGGCAGGCATGTACTATTTGTTTCCCGTTTTGCTGTTGCATTGGGAACGTGATCAGGGCTGGTCACGCGGGGATCTGAGTATCGCGCTGACCATGGCGTTTGTGGTCGCGGCCTTGGGAGCGCCGATGACGGGACGTTTGATCGACCGCGGTTATGGACGCCGGGTTTTGATTTCGAGTGCGGTTCTGGGCGGGCTATCTCTGGCGGCCCTGGCATTCGTCAATACGTTGACGATGTTTTTTGTGGTGTGGTTTGTGATCGGCGTGGCGATGGCGGGATGCCTGTATGAATCTTGTTTTGCCTTTGTCACCCATACGCGCAGCGATGGGGCTCAGCGTGTCATTACATTGATTACCTTGGCTGCCGGATTTGCCAGCACCATTGCGTTTCCGATCGCGGGTGCGGTTGCCGATGGGTGGGGGTGGCGGGCCAGTGCGGGTCTGTTTGCGGCGCTCATTTTAGGTGTGGCGGTGCCTCTGTTTTGGTTTGGCACGGCTGCTGATGCGACCGACGCACCGCAAGCTCCCCACCATAAGGCCGAGCAATCGGTGCCCGCATCACCATGGTCGCGACGTGCTTTTTGGTTTTTAGCGTGCGCATTTTCTACGACCGGATTGGCTCATGGCATGTTGATTTCGCACTTATTGCCCTTGCTGGATGAGCGTGGGGCTACGCCGGAGTTGGCGCTGTTGACCGCGTCGTTGATTGGGCCGATGCAGGTTGCAGGGCGGGTGGCGCTGATGAGCTTCGATCATCGTGTATCGGTGTTTTTTGTGACGGGTCTTTCGTTTGTGTTCATGATTGTCGCCACGTCTATTCTTTATGTTGCCGGGGCGGTGATGGCTGGATTATTGCTGTTTTCCATATTGCAGGGCACAGGATTCGGCGTGACCTCCATCACCAAGCCGGTGGTCACGGTGCGCATTATGGGCAGGGCCAATTTTGGCGCCATATCGGGTGCGCTGGCCGTGCCTTATATGACGTCATACGCCTTTGCCCCCAGCGTGGCGGCGCAGGTGTGGCAGGCTGGCGGTTATGATGCGGTGCTGTTGCTGGCCATTTTATTGCCGATGATCGGATTTTTTGCCTTTTATGCTGCCCGGTTGGGGCATCGATGAGTATCCACCCACATCCGCACGGGTTTATTACCTAAAGGGCAGCTAATTTTTTGGGGATGACCGCTAAGTCATTGAAATCATGGCGTCCCCTACGGGATTTGAACCCGTGTTATCGCCGTGAGAGGGCGACGTCCTAGGCCACTAGACGAAGGGGACTTAAAGCCATACGCGCCGTGTATACGCTTGGGTTGGGACGCGTTCAAGCGGATTCGCCGATCTTCAATACTATGGTTTGGACAGCCCCTGTTTCACGGTTGAGGCACCATGCTTGGGTTTGCCCGGCGCCACGTGAAGTGACGGCAGTGATGAGCCAGATCAGGTCCGGCTCGAACGCCATCGATAGATCGGTTGCCGATGGTTCGGCGGCCTGATCGGGGTGGGAATGATAATGGCCGACGATGGTTTTTTCGGTACCGTTCAATTGGCGCATCAAATCGAAACGTACTTTGGGCGAGACTTCAAAGCGGTCGTTGCCCGGTGGGTCGGCGACATTGGCGCTGGGCACGATGCGGGTGACGGTGATGGAGCCGTCGGGTTCAGTCCGGCCCACCAGCAAGCCGCAGCATTCTCCAGGGTACGCCCTTTGCGCCAGGGTGTTGATTTGGTCCAAGTGCGTGGGGCTGATGTGGATCACGGTTTATGGTGTTTCTTCGGCTTTTATGCGGCCCAGCACTTGGCCGGTGGTGAGATCGACTACCCATATCTGTTCATGGCCTTGCGTTTCATTGTTAACGACGATAACCAGCCGTTCGCCCGATACCGTGGCGGATGTAATGCGCGCCCCGGCTGGCAGGGCCAAGGTGATATCGCCGAAGGCACGCGTGGTCGGGTTAAGGAGCGGCGGCGCGACGGCAGGAGCATTAGCCCCGGCTTCGGCGCGGGTGTTATTCGTCGCGGCGGCAGGTTTTTCTCCACCGCTAAGATCAAAGAACTTAAATTCCGGATCCTGAGATTTCTGATACATTCCGTAGAGGATCAACGTCATCAGCACCGCGATCGTCACGGTCATAAGGATAACAACCCCCTTGAGCGCTTGCATGGTTCCGGTCCAGTCTTGTCTGTCATGAATAACGATACTGAAATCACATACACCGTAGAGGTACCCCATAACAAGGCCGGGGTTCGTTTGGACAAGTTCCTGGCGGACCATCTGGAGGCTTTGTCGCGTGCGCGAATCCAGGCCGTAATGGCCGAAGGCTGCGTGTTTTTGGGCGACACGGTGGCGCAAAATCCGTCCGCCAAGGTCAAGGGGGGCGAGGTTTATACCGTGCGTATGCCGCCCGTCATTGCCGCCGAGCCTGAAGCGCAGGATATTCCGCTCGATGTGGTGTTCGAAGACGAAGACGTCATTGTGATCGACAAACCCCCCGGGTTGGTGGTGCATCCGGCGGCGGGCAACGCGGACGGCACGTTGGTCAACGCTTTGCTGGCGCATTGCGGGAGTTCGCTGTCGGGCATTGGCGGCGTGGCCCGCCCAGGTATTGTGCATCGGCTGGATAAGGGCACCGGGGGCTTGCTGATCGTCGCCAAAAACGACGCCGCGCATGAATCCTTGAGCCGTCAATTCGCGGAACACACGATGGACCGGGCATATTATGCGTTGGTATGGGGTGTGCCGACGCCGCCCAGCGGCAAAATTGAAGGCAACATTGGCCGTAGCCCAAAAAACCGCAAGAAGATGGCGGTGGTGGAGCGAGGCGGCAAATACGCTCTGACGCGTTTTAAGGTGCTAAAGGCGTTTGGCGCCGCGGCGGCGTTGGTGGAATGCCGTTTGTCCACCGGGCGTACGCATCAGATTCGGGTGCATATGACGTCAATCGGGCATGCCTTGATCGGCGATCCTCTTTATGGCGGCGCGGCGCGGGGTAATCGCGCGGGGCTGTCGGAGCGTGCGCGGGCGACCATTGAGGCGCTCGATCATCAGGCTTTATATGCCTATGAATTGGGTTTTATCCATCCGCGCACCGGGGAAAAGATCTTTCTTAAGAGAGATAAGCCTAAATTTATCAATGATATATGCAATGAATTAGAAAGAGTTTGACAACTTTTAAATCCCGAGTAACCTAGTATGGTATTGGTTAGTGAGCCTCATAGGGGCTTACATTACTCGATCCCCGCAGAGGGGTGCGCCGTTTGTGTATAAGGCGTATGGATTTGGGAGATTGGCGACATGGCAAGTACGATCAATGCGCGTTCCGCGCTGGATGTTTCTCCCGAGCAGAATTTGTCGCGGTATCTGCAGGAGATCCGCAAGTTTCCCATGTTGACGCTGGACGAGGAACAAGACCTCTCGCAACGCAGGGCTAAGCACGGCGATGAAGCAGCCGCCGACCGCATGGTGACGTCTCACCTGCGTCTGGTGGCGAAAATCGCCATGGGCTATCGCGGTTATGGGTTGCCGGTGGCAGAGCTGATTTCGGAAGGCAACGTCGGCATGATGCAGGCGGTACAGCGCTTTGACCCGGATAAGGGTTTCCGCCTGTCGACTTACGCCATGTGGTGGATACGCGCCGCTATCCAAGAATATATTCTGCATTCGTGGTCCATGGTGAAAATGGGCACCACGGCGGCGCAAAAGAAGCTGTTTTTCAACCTGCGCCGCCTTAAAGGCCAGATGAGCGCCTATGAAGAAGGCGACCTGACGCCTGAGCATGTTGAGCAAATCTCCGTGCGTTTGGGTGTTTCTGAACACGAAGTCGTCAATATGAACCGCCGCCTGAGTGGACCGGATTCATCGCTGAACGCGCCCGTGCGTCTTGACGGGGATGGCGAATGGCAAGATTGGTTGGAAGATGATCGGGACAGTCAAGAAGACCAGTTGGGGAAATTCCAAGAACTCATTCGCCGCCGCCAGTTGCTGGCTGGCGCGATGAAGGGACTTTCCCAACGCGAACGCACGATTTTGACCGAGCGCCGCTTAAAGGAAGTTCCGGCCACGTTGGAAAATTTGTCGCAATCGTTTGGCATTTCTCGGGAACGCGTGCGTCAAATTGAGGTCCGGGCCTTTGAGAAGCTGCAAAAATCGGTCAAGAACGTGATGATCGAGCAAAACATCGCGCATTAGAGTGCGGTGGTTTTGTTTTGTGTCGAACGGGGCTTGGGCTGATTTAAATTTTAGCCGTTGTTTTTGTATGCCATGCCGGAAACGCCGTCTTCCATGTGTTGTTCGCGTTGCTCCGTGCGTTCTATTTCCACCAGCGCCGCAACCTCAGCACCCCATTCTTCGATGAGCGTTTTCTGTTCGCCCCGCAATTGGGCCACTTTGCGTTGTTGAAGTACGGTGACGAAGGATGCGACGACCGTAGGCATGGTCATAAACAAAAGCCATCCGAAGGCTGCTGCCGAATACATGACAAGCATGGCGAACAGATCGGTTACAAAATTGAGCGCGGCGTCAATGCTGTTTAAATCGAACCATAAATCCAAGATGTAGGGGAAAACGCCGATAAAATTGATGGCGCCGACGCAAAACGTTGCGCTTTTTTGATCGGAACGGTCAATGATGGATGCGACCAGCGTTGGCAGCATGCCGAAAAATAAAACGATCATGGTGGGGGCGGCGATCACCAACAGGAATGTGCCGACGACCAGTATCCATGTCAAATTTGACCGCCCGCGGCGGCGGCGCTCTTCCAGTTGTTCGGGGCTTAAGTTACTGTGTTTCACCATCGCTGTTTCTCGCTCACATGGATTTCACGAAGATGATTACGGTAACGGAGATCATGCCCAATATAACCCCCACTACGGCGGTGAACCGTTCGCCGGTTTGCAGGGCGATTTTTTCTTGGTCGATATCCGCGCCGATGAAGGATTGAATTTCAGATTCCGCGCGGGCGAATTCGATTTGCGCGTTTTTGAAGTCGGAATTGTCTTTGCCGCGGCGGTCGGCATTGTCGATCAAATCGAACAATTCGGGCAGGCTGCCTTGGCGTACTAAAGCGGGGATTTCCTGTTCGATGGTGCGGCGCGTAGCGCGGCTGTGGTACGTGCCGATGGCCGGTTGCAGCAGGCCCCCCATCCAACTGGAAAGACCGTACAGTGGCGTCTTGCTTAAGCGCCACTGCATCAACGCAAACAGGCTCAGCATGCCGATCAGCGATGTTTCCTCCCGGGGATCGCTAAGCGCCTTTAGGTGCGGTTGGATATCAAACTTGAAGTGCGTGGCAATAAAGGCCGCAACATGTTTATCGACGGGCCGTGAACGTTTGTCTATATGTTCGCTGGCAACATCTAGGGCAGGCAGCATTTCTTCAATATGGTCGACGTATGACTGTTGCAGCAAAGGGCTTTGGCAAGGCAGTGAGCGGTTGAGCTCATAGAGGCAGCGTTCCAGGCCAAATCCGATTTCGTTGATTTTTGCAAAATTGCGCAGGGCCAGGAATGATCGATCCATGGCGCTGAGGTCTGGCGTAACGGGAGATTGGCACGCAAACCAGTACCCCAACAGGTCGCGGGCCAAAATTTCACCAGGAATTTGGAGATTTCCTTTACGTAAATATTCAATGGCCATCGCCGCGCCAAAACCATCCGGCATAAACGTAAAGCCTTTGTACCGAATGGGTGCTTGTGGATCGAGGCGCATGCAAATTTTAGTTACCAAAATATCGTCAGCACCGTCGGGACTGCCTTCGTGAACTTTGGTCATGGCCATGGTGGAGGCAATGCTGTCGGCGGTTTCCGGCTGGCTTAAGCTTTGGCGCAACCACAGCTCTAGTTTGCCGCTTTTGATGGCCTTGGCGGCTTCGGCAATATTTTTGCTGAAGGAATAAGCGATGGTGCGGGGGGTCAAATGATCGTGGTTGGCGAATTTATAGGTCGTCTTGGGTTTGCTTACCCCGCGACGCTGAATCGGTGTTTTTTTCTGCCCGCTGAGCCATTGTTCTATGGCCGCCGTATCCCAGCGTTCCTTTGCGTCGTCCGACAACATGCCGCGCAACGGCTCGATTAGCGGCAGCGGGATGCGTTCATTGCCACAAAGACACTGGTACGTTCCCCACTCCGCTTTGCCTGCGATCAGTTCCTCATTGCTGGCCTTTGCCGCCGGATTGTAGCCAAGCAATAAAAATACGCCGATGACCCCCAGCGCATAAATATCATCGATGACGTGGCCATAACCGCGTCCCGCAGCCATGGCCATGGCGCGCTCTAAGGGTTCATAGATTTGAGGCTGATCGTAGCCGGGCGGCGATGTCACGCACTCGCCCAAAACCAGTTCGGTGCGATCTTTGTCCATGTAAAAGAGGTTGTCGATACGGATTGCGCGGTGCGGCAGATCAAGGCTCGACAATGCGCTTAACGCCTTGGAGAGGGGTTCAAAAATACGTTTTCCAATATCGTATTCGTTGATTTTTAGAGGCTTGTCGATAAATGCATCAAGGAACCGTCCGCCTAAGGGACGTTCAAAAATCACCACTTGGCAGCTTTGTCCCAGGGGCGACCAATACACGGGGCCGAAGTCGACTAATGGAATGAGGCCATTCACCGTCTGGCTGCGCAGATCGACCATGGTGCGGGTGCGTGTCGGTAGGCCGGGCGTGCAGATCAGGGCAAACAGGTGGCGTCCCGGCTCGCGACGGTCTTCAACGGAGTAGGCAGAAGCCGTCGGGGTGTCCAAGTCGATGAGCGGCATGGACGGGAAAATCAGATAGCGGTTTTTTAGCGTTGCGGCGGGATGGTTGGCGGCATCGGCGGGTGCGGTGTTGCGGTCGGGAATGGGAATGCCGGTTGAGTTGAAACCTTTGCCGGCTCCATTGGGGGCGGGCTTGGGCGTCACCGCTTCATTGGGGGCTACGGCTTCATTTGCAACTGAGGGTGGCGTCGGCGCAACAACAGCCCCTTCTTCCACGGGGGAAGAAGGCGCATCCGACTTCGGTTCGGCCGTTTCTACGGCTTCATCCAAGGCGTTGGCCATTGGTGACCTCCAGCCCGAATTCTACGGGCGCGATGAACAAGGCACAAGAATAACCATTAAGACCCTAAAAAACAACGGCCTATCGTTGTGTCGCCAGGGGTATGGTTAACGCCGCTTAACGGGGTCTGAATTAGTCGGCGAACGGGTCGCGAACCAAAATGGTGTCGTCCCGCTCCGGACTGGTGGATAACAGCGCCACCGGGGCCTCGATCAACTCTTCGATGCGGCGGACGTATTTGATCGCCGTGGCGGGTAAATCTGCCCAACGGCGGGCGCCGAAGGTGCTTTGCGACCAGCCTTCCATGGTTTCGTAGATGGGCACCACATTTTCCTGCGCCTCGGTGGAGGCGGGCAGATGGTCGTATTCGCGGCCATTTAGGTGATAGCCCACGCACACTTTGATTTCGTTCATGCCATCCAAAACGTCCAGCTTGGTCAGCGCGATGCCGCTGATGCCGTTGACTTTCACCGCTTGGCGCACAAGCACCGCGTCGAAATAACCGCAGCGGCGCGGACGTCCGGTGGTGGTGCCGAATTCATGGCCGCGTTTGCCCAGGCCTGCGCCGACGTCGTCGAGCAGTTCGGTTGGGAATGGCCCCGATCCGACACGCGTGGTGTAGGCCTTGGTAATGCCCAGTACATAATCAATGGCGTTTGGCCCCATGCCC
>JANLGW010000071.1 GCA_024653965.1 Rhodospirillales bacterium | reverse complement strand
TTGGGTTGGGGATACGGCTTCGTCGGCCGCGCCATCCCCAGCCCATGTGGAGGTGGGGGCCGCGCCCAGAACAGCAACAACGCCTAGTGTGTAAATAATGGCCTTCATCAACATCCGGTCACAACTCTCCGTTTACACACTGATAACGTCTGGGGCCGCAAATTCATCCCGTTAAAAAATCCATTAAGGAATCGATAACCCTTATACGTGACCCGAGCCGTCAAAGCAACGAAGGGATAACACCTAGCCAAGCCTATTCTACAAACCCAGTTCGTTCAATTTTTGGCGGATCGCGAGCAGATTTTGCCACGCTTGGCGTTTATAAGCGGGGGTTTTGATGAGACTGTCGGGGTGATGTAAGGCGGTGGCGGCAATGGGATGGGACATGCGCGAGGTTTCAAACGTGAACCAACGCCCCACCAATTTGGCGACATTGCCTTGCTGAGCGAGCAGTGCATGGGTCGCCGGCCCGCCCAGCGTGACCAGCACGGCGGGGTCGATCAGTTCGATCAGGCGTTCGACGAAGGGCAAACACACCGCAACCTCGCTCGCATGCGGCGTGCGATTGCCGGGCGGACGCCAAAATACCGTGTTGGCGACATAAACCTGGGCGCGATCCAGCCCGATGGAGGCGAGCATTTTATCGAGCAACTGGCCGCCGGGGCCGACAAACGGCGCACCTTGGCGGTCTTCGTCCGCCCCCGGCACGTCGCCGATCAGCACCACCTTGGCGGCGCTATTGCCCGCGCCAAACACCAGATTCATGGCGCTTTTTTTCAACGGACAACCGTCAAAACCTTGCAGCGCGGCAGACAATTCATCCACGGATTTGGCCGCCGCCGCCAACGCCACCGCGCTTTTTATTTGCTCGTCCGACACGCCGCCTTCGACCGCGCGCACCGGGGCCAAAGGGGGGGCCAGGGTAGGAGTGGATTCACGTCCCGATTCGCGCCCGCCATCCCGCCCGCGTGCGTCGCGCGCATCGGGGGCTTTAAACGGCTGGGCGGCGCGCTCCGTTTCGGCGGCCTTTAACAACGCTTCGGCCTGGGCGGCGCGGCTGGCCTGGGCTTGCCCGGCCAAGGCGAACCGGTCCAGCGGCGCTTCGCCGATGGCTTCGTCCACGCCCGCGTCCACATACCAAGCGAGAATCTGTTGAGGGTGCTGCAATAACTCCATGCCGCCACCATACCATTGTATATGCGCGTTTGGAATTTTACCTTTTGCTCCAACCGGGCTAAAAACAACGTATGGATAACAAACCCCCCTTGATGCGCGAGACGATGCAGTTCGACGTCGTCATCGTCGGCGGCGGCCCCGCAGGCCTAAGCGCGGCCATCCGCTTGAAACAACGCGCCCAAGAAGCGGGCCGCGAACTGGCGGTATGCGTATTGGACAAAGGCTCCGCCATCGGCGCGCATGTGCTGTCGGGCGCGGTCATCGACCCCATCGCCTTAAATGAATTGCTGCCCGATTGGCAAAAACTGGGTGCGCCGCTGACCCAGCCCGTCACGCGCGACGTGTTCATGCTGCTCACAAAGTCCGGCGCGTTCAAACTGCCCACCCCGCCCAGCATGAAAAATACGGGTATGAACAATACGGGCAACTTCGTCGCCAGCTTAGGCGCATTGACCCGCTGGCTGGGCGAACAGGCCGAAGCCTTGGGCGTCGACATCTTCGCCGGTTTCGCCGCCACGGAAGTTCTGTTTGACGATCAAGGACATGTGCAGGGCGTCGCCACCGGCGACTTGGGCCGCACCAAAGACGGCCAGCCCGGCCCCAATTTCCAGTTAGGCGTGAATCTACTAGCCCCCTACACCTTGTTTGCCGAAGGCTGCCGCGGCTCGCTCAGCGAAAGACTGATGGCGCACTTTGGCTTGCGCGACGGTGTGGAGCCGCAGACCTATGGTTTAGGGGTCAAAGAAGTGTGGCAGGTGCAGCCCGGCAAGCACAAAGCCGGCACCGTCATCCATTCCATCGGCTGGCCGTTAAACACCGACACCTACGGCGGATCGTTTCTCTATCATTTGGAAGACAACTTGGTCGCGGTGGGCTTCATCACCGGGCTGGATTATGCCAACCCATACCTGTCGCCGTTTGAAGAACTGCAACGCTTCAAGACTCACCCCAAAATCCGCCCCCTGTTCGAAGGCGCCAAACGCATCGCCTATGGCGCGCGTGCGCTCAACGAAGGCGGTTTTCAGTCCATCCCCAAGCTGGTCTTTCCGGGCGGCGCGTTGATCGGCGCGGCGGCGGGCTTTATGAACGTGGCGCGCATCAAGGGCAGCCATACCGCGATGAAATCGGCCATGGTCTGCGCCGACGCGGTGTTTGACGCCCTTGGCCAAACCGAGCCGCCCGCCGTGCTGGAAAACTACCCCAAAATGCTCAAAGCCAGTTGGCTGTGGCGGGAACTGTACCGCGTGCGCAACATCCGCCCGGCATTTCGTTTGGGCCTGTGGCTGGGTTTGGCCTATGGCGCGATCGACACTTATATCTTGCGCGGATATGCGCCGTGGACCTTTGGCCATGTGGCCGACCACTTGCACTGGCGGCGCGCCAGCAAACCCCGCATCATCGATTACCCCAAAGCCGACGGGGTGCTGACCTTCGACCGCCTGTCGTCAGTTTACTTGGCCAACATCGCGCACGACGAAAATCAGCCGTGTCATTTGCACCTCAAAGACCCCAGCGCGCCGGTCAACGTCAACTTGGTTTTGTATGACGGGCCGGAAGCGCGTTATTGCCCGGCTGCCGTCTATGAATTCATCTCGGACGCAAACGATGGCCCGGCCAGCAACCCAGGCAACGCCCCCCGCCTGCACATCAACGCCGCCAACTGCATCCACTGCAAGACCTGCGACATTATCGATCCCACGCAAAATATCGTCTGGACTCCGCCCGAAGGGGCGAGCGGGCCGAATTATTCAAATATGTAAGGCTTTTGCTCTGCACCGCGATTGCTCAGCGAAGCGGAGGTGGTTACACTCGACACCATGAACACACAACACCTCACCCGCACCGCCGCCCTCACTCGTGCCACCCTGGCCGTCGCCGTCCTGCTCGCCGTTCCCTTGGCGACGCCGATCGCTCGCGCCCAAGGCACAGCCCCGCAAGAAACGCTGCCCCCGGGCACCAAATCCTTAGGCACAATTTCCCAACCGGTAAACGCCCAACCCACAGACGTATGGGGCGACTTTCTGGCCGGGCATCACGCCGAAGCCGTGGGCGACGGGCCGAAGGCGCTTGAATTTTACGCCGCCGCCGCGCGCAAGGGACTAACCAGTACGGCGGATCTTTATAGCCGCATGTACATTTTAGGGCTGACCGAAGGTCGCCTCGACGGTGCGCTGGTGGCCCTGGATCAAGCCGAAAAGCTGGGCGGCAAAGCGCCGCTGACGCAACTGACGCGGGCCGTGCAGGCGCTGCACGACGGCAATTTTGAAACCGCAGAAACCCTGTTAAAGGAAGATGCTGGCGGCATATCGCAAATCCTGTCGCCGGTATTGATCGCGTGGTCGCAGGTTGGGCGCAAGAACACGGCGGGCGCGCTAGATAGCTTAAACAAGATGACCGCCACCAACAAAGACGGCGAAACGACGCCCCTGCAACTGTTGCATACGGCGCTGATTTTTGATCTCGCCGGCAAAACCAAAGAGGCGGGCGAACAGTTCAGCCAGCTGCAAAACAGCGCCGGGCTTTCGGTGCGCTCCGCCGAACTGTGGGGCCAACACTTGGAACGCCAGGGGCGCGAACAAGACGCGCGCAAGGCTTATGAAGCTTTGGGCGACGACGCCGAGCGCCTGATCCTGAGCGAAGCCTTACAGGCGCGGCTCAAATCCAAAACCCGCCCACCGATCGACGTCGACACCGCGCAAAAAGGCGCCGCCGAAGCGCTGTACGGCATCGCCTCGGCCATGCTGGCGCAAAACGCCTGGGAAAGCGCGCTGGCGCTGGCGAACATGGCGACCCGGCTGCGCCCCGACTTTGCCCCCGCGGCGATGGTGGCGGCGGCGGCGTTTCAACAAAACAAACGTCTCACCGATGCCAACGCCCTTTATGCCGCCATTCCGGCGCGCTCGCCCTTTTCCTGGCTGGCGCGCCTGCATTTGGCCGATAACTTGGACCGCATGGACAAAACCGACGAAGCGGTGAACATCCTCACGAAGATGGCCAAGGAACGCCCCACCCTGGCGCACCCGCTGATCCAACTGGGCGACGTCCAACGCCGCCATAAAGAGTTTAAACAGGCGGCGGAAAGTTACACCTTGGCCCTGAAACGCATCGCCACGCCCGGCGAAAGCGAATGGGGCATATTTTATTCTCGCGGTGTCGCTTACGAACAAGACAAACAATGGCCCAAGGCCGAGGCCGATTTCCTGCGCGCCCTTGAACTCAGCCCCGAGCAACCGGCGGTGCTGAACTATTTGGGTTATTTGTGGATCGACGAGGGCCAGCATCTCGACCGCGCCCTGGGCATGATCGCCAAGGCGGTGGAAATGCGCCCGCGCGACGGCGCCATCGTCGACAGCTTGGGCTGGGGGCTGTATCGCACCGGCGATTTCCCCGGCGCGGTCAAACAGTTGGAGCGTGCGGTGATGCTGAGCCCCGCCGATGCGGTCATCAACGATCACTTGGGCGATGCGCTGTGGCAGGTCGGCCGGGTGCGCGAGGCCCGTTACCAATGGGAACGCGCCCTGATCATGAAACCCGACCCCGAGCTGGCGCAGGCCATCGCAGAGAAACTCAAAAGCGGCCTCGTCGCCGCCAAACCCTAAACCGCGCCGACCATGCCCCCGACACAGACCACCACGCAGACCGCCACCCAGACGCAAGTCGCCCTGGCCAAGATCAACCTCTATCTGCACGTCACCGCGCGGCGCGCCAACGGTTATCACGAACTGGATTCCTTGGTGGTGTTCGCCGACGTGGGCGACCGGGTCACCGCCACCCGCGCCAATGATCTGAGTTTGAGCGTATCGGGCCCCTACGGCTCCGCCATCGACGGCGGGGCCGACGACAATTTGGTGATCAAGGCGGCGCGCACCTTGGCCAAGCATGCGGGTGTGCCGGCGCGCGCGCGCCTGCATCTGGAAAAGAACCTGCCGGTGGCATCGGGCATCGGCGGCGGCTCGGCGGATGCGGCGGCCACGCTCAGGGCGCTGGTAAAACTGTGGGGGCTGGAACTGCCCGACGAACACATCCACCACGCCGCCCACCAGATCGCCGACCAAAAAGATACCGCGCGCGCGCTGGAAATCTTGCTCAAGCTGTGGCGCGACGACTTAGGCGCGGATTTGCTGCTGACCGTGGCGCTGGAGCTGGGCGCGGATGTGCCGGTCTGTTTAGAAGGACACGCGGCATATATGGGCGGCATCGGCGAGAAGCTGGATCTGGCCCCGCGTCTGCCGTCCGCTTGGTTCGTCTTAGTCAATCCGGGCCAAGCGGTTTCGACCCCCACCGTGTTCCAGGCCCGGGTGGGCGAATTTTCCAGGCCTGCGCGTTTTTACCAAAGCCCCCATGACGCGGCGCACTTGGCGCACTTGCTGAGCGAACGGCGCAACGATCTGACCCAAGCGGCGCTGAGCCTGGCGCCCGTCATCGGCGAGGTATTGGCCGCATTAGAAGCCCAAGACGGCGCGTTGCTGGCGCGCATGAGCGGTTCGGGCGCGACCTGTTTTGCCCTGTTTGCCAACCCGGACACGGCGCGCGTGGCGGCGGAACGGGTGCGGGCCATGCACCCCGCCTGGTGGGTGGCGGCGGCCAAAATGATCGACAGCCCGCTCGCCCTGTAAAACGGGGCGCAAAAAGGCTGACGGCGGCCCGCCTGTGGGTTTGGCGGCGGCCTTGGTAATGGCCTGAACACAGCCCGAAAACGGCCCTTGCCCTCGGCGACGTTTGCCCCTATTTTCCCCCCCACGAACGAACCACCGATGGGGCGTAGCCAAGTGGTAAGGCAACGGCTTTTGATGCCGTGTACCGTAGGTTCGACTCCTACCGCCCCAGCCAAAACCAAGCAAAAGGCCCCCATCCGGGGGCCTTTTGTTATTTCCAGTTTAGTTTGTCATTTCACAGCTGTCGGGAACATTTTTAATTGGGAATACCAACAATAGTTGGGAATAACCACCGACAATTGGGAATGAAAAATCCACAACAAATTGAAATATCACAAATTTTTTGCAGGAACAAAAACAACGGAACCGTCTTCATTTATAAGCGCGATTTCGATTCCAGCTATTTTGCATCTTTGAGCCATTGTCTCAGCAAGTCTGGCCGTCACGGTAGTATTTGGGACCACCGCTATATGCCTCTCAGCGTCAGGTGCGCGAGACATTAGAAGTCCTACGACCTCGCAAAGACCACTCCGTAACCGAGATACTTGCCCAGCATGGCGCGTATTGATAACGCCCCCTTTGCATTCCGCAACAACCGTATGATCATTGGCATATGCAACGACATCCCCAAGTCCAGGCTTGAGCGAAACGGTAATCGTTCTGTCGCCAAGCCTGTACTCTCCACCATAATTTGTGGTTCCTATGGCCTGAACTTTCTGAAAACCCCTAACTTCAAGCCATCCACGGATATCAAATCGTTTCCCGTGTTCTCCATCCGGATGAATTTCGGCTCTTGTAAGTGTCGGATCATCTTCAAACAAATACATGACAAAGGCCAGCATCACGGCAGCTTCTGTAAAATGCTTTTCGACGCCGCCCGTAGCCTTATCAACTCGCTTAATAGGAGGATCACGCTCCTGAATTAAATCATCGTGCATTTCTGTCCCCGCTATAACCTACGCCTTATCGGAAGTTCCTAGCCCAGCCAGCACCTCGCGGAAGCTGTTTAGTCCTGCCTCCAGATTTTCAATGATCTCTTCGGCCAATACATCCGGTTCGGGCAGATTGTCGAGATCGGTGAGGCTTTTATCCTTCAGCCAGAACACATCAAGGCTGGTTTTGTCGCGGGCGGTGAGTTCAGCGTAAGTGAATTTGCGCCAGCGGCCTTCGGGGGCTTTATCGACGTGCCACGTTTCTTTGCGCTGATGGCGGTTGGCGGAATTATAGCACTGAATGAATTCAGCTAAATCGTCGAAGCGCAGAGGCTTTTTCTTCAACGTGTGGTGAATGTTGGTGCGGTAATCATAATACCACACTTCCTTTGTCCACGGATCCTTGCTGGCTTCATGGTTATCGAAAAAAAGCACGTTTGCCTTAACGCCGTTGGCGTAAAAGATGCCGGTCGGTAGGCGGAGGATGGTGTGCAGGTCGGTATTCTCCAGCAGCCTCTTGCGGACGATCTCGCCCGCACCGCCTTCAAACAGGACGTTATCGGGAACAACAACGGCGGCCCGGCCCGTCGTTTTGAGCATGGTGCGGATATGCTGTACGAAGTTAAGTTGTTTGTTCGATGTGGTCGCCCAGAAATCCTGCCGATTATAGGTTAGATCATCTTTTTCCTGCTCACCTTCTTCATTGGTGAAGCTCATGGAGCTTTTTTTACCGAATGGCGGGTTGGCCAAAACATAATCAAACCGCTGGCCACCATCGGCAACCAACGCATCGTTGGACGACACCGGGGCATCTCCGTCGATTTCGCCAATGTTGTGAAGAAACATATTCATCAGGCAAAGACGCCGTGTGTTGGCGACGATCTCATTACCGTGAAAGGTGTCGTGCTTAAGGAATGTCTTTTGTGCCTTGTTGAGCTGAAAATTGTTCGAATTGGTCAAAAAATCGTATGCGGCTAAAAAGAAACCGCCGGTTCCGCACGCGGGGTCCGCAATGGTCTTACCCGGTTCGGGACGAACGCATTCCACCATCGTACGAATGAGCGCGCGCGGCGTAAAATACTGCCCTGCGCCCGACTTCGTATCTTCCGCATTTTTTTCCAGCAACCCTTCGTAGATGTCGCCCTTAACATCAGCCCCCAACGTCACCCAATCGGTCTCGCCAATCATATCGATCAGACGATAGAGCTTGGCCGGGTCTTGAATTTTATTTTGCGCCTTGTTAAAAACCTGCCCCAGCATGCCTTTTTTGCTGCCAAGTTCGCGCAGCAGGGTGACGTAACGCACCTCCAGCTCTGCACCGCGTTTGGATTTGAGGCTCTGCCAGTTGTACTCGGCCGGAATGCCAACGTCTCGATTATGAGGAGGGCGGCCATACTCATCCGCCATTTTGAGGAAGATGAGATAGGTAAGTTGCTCCAAGTAATCGCCATAACCCACGCCATCATCACGAAGCGTTGTGCAGAAACTCCACACTTTAGAAATGATTGATGAGGCGTTCATTTTGCCCCCCCTATAAACAACTGCAAAAAGAAAATGATATTTGCCACGAGTGAAGATGCAACCACCCCAAAACCGATTAATGGGTGATATGAAAACCAAGACATAAAGGCATTCACGCTATGTCCATACTGATCTCGCCAGGTTGCATTCGTTTTCAACTCACCCTCATATGCAAGTTGACAAAAATTCGAAAGTAAATCGGTCTTTGCCAATGTTGATTGATGGAGAGCGACATAATTTTTTTGATCAAAAAGGTTCGCTTCCTCTGCGCCAGTTTTGAAATTCCTAGACGAAATTTTGTTCTTATCCCTAAGGCTCTCAATACGAGGGTGGGCGATATACGCCTTGCCATATAATCCGATCAAAATCCTTGATAAATCAAACTTGTTTACGTCCTGAATAACATATGGTTCGCCACCTAAAATCTTGCATCTCGACTCAAGTGCATGAAATCCAAAATTCTCATCCCGCATATTCCAATGTAACCACTTATGCTCTTTTCGTTCCTGAGCCAAAGCAAAAAAATTTTTGAGCATTTCCTTTTCTAACTCATTGTAATGGCCTTCCAATTCACCGGCAGAAAGGCCCTTTAATTCACTATATTTATGAATTGAAAAGGATTGGGTCTGTGCCGTTTTGAGGTTGCGCACTGCAATTGACGTAATCCTGGGAGAGCTTCCATCTGGTCGCTCATAAAAACCTTCGCAAGAATAGTGAATAACGCTTACCTGCTCCGGGTGTTCCCATAATTGCTGCAAGTCTTTACGAGCCTGTTTTTGCCTTTCATAAACTTTGCTCATACGCTTTTCTTTCTTTTGGTTTTGGCGGGGACAACTTGTGCGGCCTTTTCAGCCTTAATGCGTTCCAATAGAGCGGAGGCAGGTTCATCATTCGGGTCTTGTGCGACAAGCTGGCCGGAAAAGGCTTTTTTCAAGATCGATTGACGAAGGGCTTCAGATTTAATTAAATGAACTTCAACCTCATTATCCAACATCAAAACATTGGATAGTTTACTTTCTATTTCTTGAATTATCTCATGTTGAAACTTTAGTGGGCAAAATGGAATGCTTACAGAAGAAAGGATAGACTGATTAATTTTTGGCATTGTGCCGGCCGAACCCTTGGAGTTTTTCCTAAGAAGATTTCTAATTTTTGGGCTTGATAAAGCGTAATACAGAAATTTAGTAAGGATGAGGGTTTCGTTAGCTCTTAACCTTATCATCAAGTCTGGATAAATAAATTCACCTGAATGACCGGTGTAAATTGCAGGCACGCCCACATATTCAGATGTATTGCCTCGTTGAACTAGAATATCATTGGGCTCGCACCAAATATCCCTCTCACCTAATCCAGCCTCATCAAGATATTTAAAATGTTCAGGTTTGAATTCTCCCGACGTTGTCGAGGACAGGCTAAGAACCTTGTTTTTAGTCTCAAATTTCACAGGTTTTCCGGAGTAACCGTTTGTCATTTTTTTTGAGAGTAAGTTACTCAGCGGTTTAGAACTCACGACCTTCATAAAGGCTGAGTCCAGTACAGCTTGGCGATAGATTTTTAGCTGCTCCCGCGCGGTCTTCAGATTCTCGATGCCATTATCCAGCTCCGAAAACAATTGTTCAATTTTGGCGATGATGCGACATTGTTCATTGATCGGTGCAATTGGCAAATCTAACTCTGAAAACCTTCCATGAGTAAGGTTCAAACCACTATCGCTAATTCCAGTTTTCATTTTATCAATTGCATACTTCGCATTTCTAGAATGGAGAAAATATTCTAAATACTTCGGGTGCGCCTTTTTTTGATCACAGCGAAAGCGATACATTTTGCCTGACATGATTAATTTTGTTCGTGTTTTATCCACCAGACACGTCACACCGCAACGTGATCTTGGACCAGCACAAGTCATCAGAATATCGCCTGCTCTTACCTCCAGATGCGGCCTGGGTTTAAGAGCAACTGGAAGTTTTTTATTTTCAAACTCTAAAAAATTTCCTTCTTGAATAGCTGTAGTCTTTAGAACGCCCCACTCACCAAGTTCTGCGGGCATTTTGTCACACTGCGGGCTCCACCCCTGTTGAAACGGTTTCCCATTTTCATTCGGTTCCAGAACATCCACAATTTTCACTAAAGCCCAAGATTTGGGTAAAATGCTCATGCGGCTAGAACCTCATTCAATTCTTCAATCACTTCATCCATCTGATCGCCGAAAAGCTGGTGCATTTTGCCCATACCGCCTTGGGCATCGAAAGGGGACATTTCCAGGTCGTCTCGCTCGATATGGAACGACGTGATAATATGGTCGCGGATCATGTGCAGCCAAGCCATCTGCTGTTCGTTGAATTTTTTACCGCCGCCACTGTGATGTTTCATGATCCAGTTTTGGAAGTTCTTCCGCACCGTCTCCGAGTAGGGGGAAACGGTTTTGTCAATGCCGCAAGCACGGCGAATGAGCGCCACCAGCGCGGTGAGTTCGTTGGCGGGTTGGTTGCCCTTATAGTCATCTAAGTGACTGTAAGCCTGCCAAACGCGCATGGGTGCCAGAATAGGTTTGTCGCCGCGCAGTTTTTCCAGCACAGCGCGGATCATATCGAAAGTCAATTCGCGCCGCCGGTGGGGCTGGCTGTAGAAGATGGTCAACGCCTCAATATTGTCCTTGTTGGCTTCCAGATAGGCGGCGAAGTTCGTCACCATCTTTTTGGCATTTTCTTCGGCATCACCATCCCACTCTGCCCGCAAGACAACATCAATGCCGTCGTGATCAATGGTTTGCTCTTTGTCGCGGCGGATGGTTTCCAACAGCTCAACCAGTTCACCCGTGAAAACGTTTGCGGCAGTACCGACCAATTCTTCTTGGGCTTGGTTGCGGGTGGCTTCCGTAGGCTCTGCCCCACCTGAAAGCTCGACGGCCTTGGTTTCCACCTTATCGGCATCGATAGCATCAAACAGATTGCCAACGATCTGGGTGAGCGATACGCCACCGGCGGCCTCGCTCACACGTTCCTGCTCACGCTCATCAAGTTGTTTATTTAGACGCGCCAAGCGACCGGCAAGCGAGCTCACGGTATCTGCATCCCGCGCGCCCATCATCACGCCCATCATCAAGTCTTTTAGCGGCACGCCAGGTTTGGTGATTAGGGGTTGGCTCGCGGTTTTCAGGGATTTAGTCACGCCGATGGCATCGACGATGACATAGTGGGTCTTAGCGCTGGCAGCGGATGGCGTAACCTTTCGCAGATCGTCATATTCAAGGGTGCGTGTGCCACGACCCTTCATCTGCTCAAAGTAATTACGACTTTTTACATCGCGCATGAACAGCAGGCATTCCAGCGGTTTCACATCCGTACCCGTAGCGATCATGTCGACAGTCACGGCGATGCGCGGGTTATAACCGTTGCGAAACTGGGCAAGGACGGATTTAGGGTCTTCATCGGTTTTATAGGTGACCTTTTTGCAAAAGTCGTTTCCCTCTCCAAACTCTTCACGCACGGTTTGGATGATGTCATCGGCATGACTGTCCGTCTTGGCGAATACCAACGTTTTCGGCACTTCTTTCCGGCCTGGAAAAATCTCCGGCAATTTGTCGCGGAAGGTACGAATGACAGTACGGATCTGGTCGGGAGTGACGATATCTTTATCCAGTTGCTTGGCCGAATAGACCTCTTCTTCGTCCTGCAACTCCCAGCGTTTTTTGCGCGTGATTCTTTCGCGCTTCTCAACGTTTTGCTCTGCCTTAAGCTTGCCGCCTTGTTTGGTGATCTGAGTGTCGATCACATAAATCTCGTTACCGACATTCACGCCATCAGCAACCGCTTTTTCGTGGTCGTATTCACTGACCACGTTCTTTTTGAAAAAACCGTAGGTACGATTGTCTGGTGTGGCGGTTAGGCCGATGAGCGAGGCGTCGAAATAATCCAGAACCTGTTGCCACACGTTATAGATCGAACGATGACATTCATCGATGAAGATGAAGTCAAAAAATTCAGGTGGTATTTTTGCGTTGTAAACGACGGGCATGGGCGTTTTCGGCTGCACCATTTCCGCCGGGTTAATTTCCTCAGTAGCCTCGTCCAGCGGCTGATCCTTCAGCAGAGAATACATGCGCTGAATGGTGCTGATGCACACCTGGCTATCACCGGGGACAAAAGACGAATTCAATCTTTTGACATTGTACAGCTCCGTAAACTTACGGTTGTCGTCATTCGGCAAAAACGACATGAACTCTTGCTCTGCTTGCTCGCCAAGATTTTTGGTGTCGACCAAAAAGAGGACGCGCTTGGCATTAGCATGTTTGAGCAATCGATAGATCGACGTAATGGCAGTATAGGTTTTGCCCGCGCCTGTCGCCATTTGGATAAGCGCGCGGGGTTTATTCAATTTGAATGACGCTTCCAAATTCTCGATTGCTGTGATCTGGCAATCGCGCAGACCTTCATGATCAAGCGGCGGCAATGTTTGCATTCTGCCGAGCACTGAGGAAGCTTGCGCCCCCCATTCTTGGAGCATTTTCGGCTGGTGAAAAGTGAACATATCGCGGGCGCGAGGTTTAGGATCAAGGCCATTGGTAAAATGGGTGACCACGCCCGTGCTTTCATAGACGAACGGCAAAGGTTCTTTGTTGCTCACCCATTTCAGCTTTGCTCCAGCGTATCCGCCGGACTGTTCTTCGGCCGTGGTGATTTTGTGGCCCCAACTTTCCGGCTTCGCCTCAATCACGCCGATAGCTTTTTTATCAACAAACAATACATAATCCGCAGGGCCGATGTCCGTTTGGTACTCACGAACGGCGACACCCAATCCAGCATTTAAATTGATTTTATTTTTATCCTGAACTTCCCAGCCGGCTGCCACCAGCTGAGCATCGATGTTATCGCGCGCCAATTGCTCGGGATTTTGATTTGGATTTATCACGTCAACTCGCCCCCCAAGGCATACCGGCCAACACAGAACGTAACCCCACGTGGATTGCGTCTATCGATATACCTATAGCAACCCACTGCACAACCAAAGCATGAGCCGCTAAAAAGATCACCCTTTTTTCAATCGAACACCCGGCCCGTCGCCATTTTGCGCGATAAACACCACCCCGGCACCCTCTAGCGCCTCGCGAATGTCACGCAGTGTGCGCTCATAGGGCTCACGGGCACCTCTTTCAAAGTCCACGATCGTCCTCTCGGCTACCTTCGCGGCATCAGCCAAGTCCTTCCGGGACCAGTTCAACAGGGCGCGAGCGGCGCGGCATTGCGCTGAGATAATCATAAAATTTGCAATCCTGCGTGAATTATGTATATATTAAGTGATGTTGCATGATTTTTGACGATGTTACGCGATTTATGCGGGAGAGCATAGCATGTTAGACACCCCCTCACGCCGCGCATTTTGGCCGTTCCGCCCCCAGCCCGTTTCTGACGAGAGCTTCTCGTCTTGGTTTTGCCGGACAGCTTGGCAGAACGGTCTTAACCCAGCCGATTTGTACCGGATCGGCCTCCCCGGTGCGCGCATGCATCGGATCGACCTCGATCGATTTGCGTGTGATGAGTTGATCGAGACTCTCGCGCATTACACCGACATGGATGCCGACGACCTTCGGCACCGCACCTTTGATGCCTGGAACGGACGGTTAATCGAAGATGGCGCTACAGTAGAAAAATTGCTGTGGCTGCCCCCAGCCGGCACGGATCGCACGTGCAAATCATTTGGACAACAAGTATGCCCCGATTGTCTTCGCGAACAAGCAACGCCATATCTCAAGCGCCATTGGCGGTTAGCGTTCGTTACCGGCTGCACGAGGCATCACAAACTCCTGATCGACCGCTGCCCGGAATGTTCGGCACCTATCCAGCCACTTTTCACATCGATGCATGTTGATTCCGTCGCCACCTGCTGGAAGTGCGGTTTTGATCTGCGCAAAACGCCTCAAACGCCCGTTACCCATTACAGCGATCTCGCCATTCAAAAAGATCTCCTGGAAACCGCTGAAGACGGCTGGACATACATGGGGGAATACGGTGCCGTATATTCCTTATCGTATTTTCGCATTCTCTGGATCGTGTATCGACTGCTGGCGACGGGGCAATTCGCCATGCCCCTGAGAGAGTGGACGTCCGAGTACCTCAAAGAAACAGTCCCGCCAACCAATATCCCGCGCATTAAAGAAATTGAGCTCCTCAATCCAAGATGCCGCCAAACCCTGCTGCGTTACGCTCATTATATAATGCAGAATTGGCCCCATAACTTTATCGCCGCTTGCCGGGTAGTTGAAATCAGCGCCAGAAATTTGATCAAGGGCTATGGACAAGAACCATTCGCACTGTGGGATCCGGTACGACGTCACCTCAACACCCCGCCAGCAGAAATCGAAGCTGAAGTGATTAACGCCGCGAAGCGTCAGCTTAAATCCCAAAATATCACCCCGACATACCGGGAACTTACCAACCTAATCGGCGTGAAATTCCAGGCCAAAAGCCATATGGCCGAACCGGGAAGGGAGTGCGCCCCCTACGGAACTCACCGTTATTGGAAGCTCGACGGTGTTTCGGCCGAAATCCGTGCCGCAGCCAAGACAGCGGCTCGGCGCGAGGGAGAGAACGTAGGGCCGTGGGTCGACAAAGTCCTGCGTTCCGCCCTTCGGCAAAAATAAAAAAATACCAACCCTAGTGTTGCGTTGCACAATAACAAGCATATATAGTATATCAAATACTGGGGAACACCGTATGCCTGTACGCAAAATTCCTAGAAGTTACACCAGCTTAACCGGTCGGCACACGTGGGTTCCGGGCGGCGGCGGTGTTGACTTAGAATCGATCCTTGAACGCGATTTTGTGTCCCTCATGGCGTTCGATGACGGTGTCATCAAGATTGAAGAACAGCCTGTACGCATCGTCTTCGAGGGCAATCGAAGCTACGTCCCAGATTTTCTCGTGACCCACGCCTGCCGCGCACCCCGTCTAGTCGAAGTCAAGCCGCGGCGTTTCTTGGAAAAGCACCGGGAAAAATTCGCTCCAAAATTCGCTGCCGCTTCCCTATACGCTAATGAGCACAAGTGGATATTTGAAATCTGGACTGAGGCTGAAATTCACGGCCCCCGTCTCGAAAATGCAAAATTTCTGCTGCCCTTCCGTCGTGATCCGCTAGATGCCGGATTGGCCGCTCGCCTAATGAACCGCCTTGCCATATCAAACCCGATTTCAATTTATGAACTCATCTTATCTTGCTGGGACGCGGAAGCGGAACAATCGCAAGGGTTGGCGACGCTCTGGCACCTCATTTCAATTGGCAAGATCTCGGCCGACTTTAATTTCGAATTAAACATGACTAGTCCTATATGGATTGGGGATGCGTCTCATGGCTAACCCTAAGAGTTATGCCCCCGGAACCGAGGTCTCACATAAAGGTCGTCCATGCATCATCCAAAGGACTGTGAGTGCTGGAAACAGCTTGATCCAATACATAGATACAAAAGACATCGTGACCGTCCGCTCCTCATCACTGAAGGCGCGTGAGATCGATACAAAACCGCCCATAAAAACTCCAGATGCCCTTCATGACAAAGACCTTGAAGCGGCCCGCCAACGCCTTGAAGCCATCAAACCTCTGCTGGCCCTCACCAAACGTACTGCTAAGCATGTCGCAGAGAGGGCGAAGGAACTCGGAATTGGAAAGTCGACGCTGTACCGATGGATCAGCGAGTTCAATATCTCAAATCGACTCACCAGTCTTTCGCCCAAACGGCGCGTAAAACGGGGGAGAAAGTTAAATAAGGAAGTTGAAGCGATCATTCAGGATGTCCTTGAAAACCAGCACCTGAACCTGCAAGAAATCCCTATCACCAAAACAGCCGACATCATTGCCCGCCGTTGCAAAAAAGCTCGGTTGCCGCCGCCTCATAAAAATACCGTTCGAAACCGCATTAATGACATCGATATCCGTGAGCAAACCCGGCGCCGCCGCGGAGAGAAAACTGCGCGTGATACCTATGGGGCGGTCACCGATACACATTCCGAATATGATTACCCCCTCGGATGCGTGGAAATTGACCATACGCTGCTCGACATCCAAATCGTTGATGATGTGCATCATGTGACGATTGGACGTCCTTGGATAACACTGGCAATCGATAAATTCAGTCGAATGATCACCGGATTCCATCTCTCATTGGATCAGCCCAATCAGTTTACCGTTGGCTTGTGCATCATTCACAGCTCGCTCGAAAAAGATGCCGAATTAGAGCGTCAAGGCATTGAGGGAGAGTGGCCAGTGTGGGGGAGGATTCGAACCATCCATACCGACAACGGCAAAGATTTATGCAGCAACCTGATCCTAACGGCTTGCGAGGAACATGGGATTAATCTCCAGCGAAGGCCCGTTAAGCGGCCTGAATTTGGCGGCCATATAGAGCGCATGATGAAGCGATTAGGAGATGAGATTCATACGCTACCAGGCACAACATTTTCGAACCCCAAGCAAAAAGGGGAATACAACTCACCCAAGGAAGCAGCTTTAACATATGACATTTTATACCACTGGATCGTTGATTGGATCGTGAACGACTATCACCTGACGGAACATCGTGGGATTGGAATGTCCCCAATACAAAAATGGAACGATGGTCTTAAGTTTGGCTCGAAAGGTCGTTCGATCGGGCAGCTTCCTCCAATACAGAATCCTGAAGCATTTAAAATCTCGTTTCTCCCCCACATTGAACGGACAGTTCAGCGCGACGGAATTTCCTGGGACACGATGCACTACTATTCACCCAGCCTAAAAAAATTCATTAAGAGAAAGCGAGGACGAATCAATGAAAAATTTACGGTCAAGTATGACCCACGTGACATCACCAAAATCTATTTTAAAAATCCAGACACCAAGGAATACGAAGAAATCGCGATGAGCCGAAGGTCGCCAGCTGTTAACACCCTTTGGGAACTCAGGGCTTATCAAAAGCTAAAAAAATCAACAGGGCAGAACCCTGATCACCTCGAACGAATTGATCGATCTCGTGATCGACGTGACGAACTCGTTGAGTCTGCCAAGAAATCCAAGAAAAAAGTGTCTAAAAAACAAGCTCTAGAAAAACAAAAAGTGAAAAACCGCAACAATTCCCTGCGGGACTTTCCTGTTGCACCCATCACCCCTCAGGTGGTCGTTGATAACACAGTGGAGGATGAAAACGAGAAACCGCTCAATATCGATCTTGAAGCACTGAAGAAACGGTGGAGGGAACAAAAATGCCGTTAAAAGACCCAATTTCAATTGTTTCTTCCAACGAAACGCGACTCGATCTATTCGAGCATATGCGACGTTTTTTTGGACAACGCTGGGTGAACTATAAGATTGCTGATGAAGGCCTCAATCGCTTCCACCGAATTTTAGCATATCCAGAAACTAACCGACCGCCGTGTTGCCTAGTTTACGGGAAAGCAAATGCTGGAAAGTCGCTATTGTGCGAACGATTCATGTTGGAAGCCAACCCTGCCGTAAAAGAACACTCCGAGGCTTCCATCATACCAGTACTCATGGTGCAAACCCCTGAAGCGCCACGAATAGGTTCGCTGTACAGCAATATCCTCGACAGCTTTGGGGCCGCGGTCCGCGCAACGATGTCCGTTGATAGAAAGCGGGATCAAGTCATCACCTTGCTCCGCCGGTTAAAAACTAGGATTCTGATTATTGATGAAATTCACCACATCCTCGATGGCGGATTGGACCAGCAAGGTCAGTTCCTGAACGCGATCAAGGCCCTTTCGAATCAATTGCGCATTTCCATTATTGCCGTCGGCACGGAGGAGGCACATCGCGCCATACACTTGGACCGCCAATTCGGTAGCCGATTTGAGCCCTTTTACCTGCCGCAGTGGGAGCTTGGAGATGAATACGGCGAATTCGTCGCAAGTCTATGTTTAAGTCTCGATTTTGAGGGAATAGACGCTGTCGTAACATCGCCAAAATTTATCCGTCGGGTCCATGCCATGAGTGATGGCCTTACCGGCGAAACCCGGGAAATCGTCTGCAGGCTCATAGAGCTTGCTGAAACCACAGGGCGCAAAAAATTGAGTTTTGATATGCTCAATGAAATCCGATGGACTTCGCCTGGAGATAGGTTGAAGGTGACGGGTGTGTAACATTCATTTAAAACATTGTTGTAGAGTCAAGTTAACATAATTGCAGCTCCTTGGGGATGGAATTGGAACAAAAATCCAAAGATATTTTAACCTTCACGGTAGATTCCGCCCTGCTTAAAGAATTGGGCGAACGTTTGGTTGGAAAAGCTCATATTGCACTTGCTGAGTTAGTAAAGAATGCGTACGACGCCGACGCTCTCGCCTGTAAGATTACTTTCGGCAATGATACAGTCGAAATTGTGGATAATGGCCACGGAATGGGGCTGGACGACTTTACCAAATATTGGATGAGAGTCGGCACAACGCATAAGCAACAGAAAGCTATTTCTCCCGAACTTGAGCGCCCGATGACAGGCTCCAAAGGCGTTGGGAGGCTCGCCGTCCAGTTTTTGGCTCACAAAGTTCACATAGAGACCACCGCCAAAGGGAGCACGAAAACACTACTCGTTGATGTCGACTGGGATTCAGCCGTAGAGCATGAATACCTGACAGAAGCCACCGCCGAGTATGAATTAGTAAACAAAGACATCCGCTATACCGAAGAGCAAAAGCACGGTTTTCGCATTATCCTCAGCGGACTTCAGCAAGAGTGGGATTCTGCTTCACTTGCAGGACTAGCAAAAGAGGTATGGACGCTACGCCCCCCCTTTGATGGCTTCGCGGGTAAGGGGGGGCACGATAAGGCGAAAGATTTTCGAATTCACCTCATTGCACCTTCCATTCCAGGTAGCGATACCTTTGAAACCCAAGTCAAAGCTGCAATTGGCCTGTGGATAGCAAAAATTGAAGGTAAGATTGAAAATGGCTGGAAAACTCAACGCCAGTTAGTAACCGTTACATTCAAAGATGGAACGACCGTCAGGGAATCCTTCCCGATTGAGAACTGTCAAGTTGATAATGCCACCTGGGAAATTCGTATCTTCAATTTGTCCGGTCATTTAGGACAGCACATAAAGGTTGGAGATGCTCGAGAGTACTTTTCTGAATTTGGCGGTGTTCATGTTTACGATGGCCCCTTCAGGCTGCCCTACTATGGCATCCAGCAAGATTGGCTCGGTTTGGAGTACGACCACTCGCACCGCAAGGTAAAATCAAAGTTACTCCCCGATCACTACCACGTCGAACGAGCGCTGAATGATCTCCCAACACAAGGGCGAATTTTAGGGGTAGTGCGAGTTGACACTGGCCATGAAATGCAGCGCGCACCCAAAAACAAGAAATCAGCACGGCATTTTCTCAAAATGCAGGTAACGCGCGATAGGCTACAAATCAATACTGCCTATGAGCAATTACGCAACGCTGTCCGTCTCTCTCTGGATCTTTACGCTGTCGAGTCCATGCGTCGAAATCTCGAACAGGCAAAATATGATCGGCCAGATGAAAGCGCTGACGCAGGTCTTGAGAAGGTACAACATGTTCTGGTTGCACATAAAGCCGCCATTCCAGAGGATGTATACCACGACCTCACTCATGAACTCAGCTCGTTCGTGGATACGGCAAAACGCGAGCAGAATTATCGAGATGTTCTTGCCGCAATGCTTGGCCCTCTGGCAACGGCCGGAATGGCAGCCCTAGCTCTTGATCACGAGATGGGGCGCGAACTGAGCGTTTTGGATAACATTGCTCTCCGCATCAAAGGCTTGAGTGGTGACAAACGTCTGTCTAACGAAATCTACCAGGAAATGTGTGAGTGGATCGCACGCATCCGTCGAATGAGGCAGGTATTCGAACCCCTCGCCGATAAAGAGGATCGTGAAACAATATCTTCGCTTAGAGCAGAGCGTGTATTGAAACTCGCTCAAAGCAACCTTTCACCGTTTTTAGGTGGGGTTGATATTGATTTCACTGTTGACGAAAAAATGCGCCTTCCCTATGCGACACTCGCTGAATGGCACGGCCTATTCCAAAATGTTATTACGAATGCACTGAACGCTATGGTCGAGACACGAGGCAAACGACAGCTTCGAATTTCCTCAGGCCGTGGGCCCGGCTTAAGGGCCTGGGTTCGTATTTCGGACAACGGAAGCGGCATTGATCTTTCCCACTCCGAAGACTTTTTCGAACCCTTCAAGCGTAAGGGGGACATTTCCAAAGATAGAAAATCAATGGGGCTAGGCGGGCATGGTCTTGGCCTCACAATCGTAAGAATGATTGCCGAAAACCGAAAATGCAGAGCTCGATTCATTGAACCTGAATCTGGTTTTTCGACTACTTTCGAACTTTCTTGGTCGGCGCCAAAGGAAAAATAACATGATGAAGATTCGAGTTCTCGATGATCGCCAAGCAAATGAAGAGGCGAGCACTAACAGCATTAAGAATGCACTTAAAGCGGCCACCATTGATGCTCAGGTTCACCCCTGCGATCATGAGCTCGCGGCATCTCTCGTTAAGTTTGCGGCTGGAATGCGGAAGAACGATGGCGATAACTGGGAAAACGAGCCTAATACCTGGCACAATAATCTTGAGGCTCTTCATGATACTGACGTTTTATTTATTGACTTTCAGTTGCCTCAGCTTGCAGACCACGGATGGTTAACCGCAGAAGACCTTGCGGGACTATTCCGAGCCTTTGCAGGAATTCCCTTTGTCATTGTCCTGAATCGATTCCAAGAGCGCGACTTCGACCTATCAATGCTGCCGCCAACTCAAACTGCAGCAGATTTGCATATGAATGACAAATTTCTCGAAAATCCAGGCCTTTGGACACTGTCTACATCAGCGATGACAACCGGAGAAAAATGCAATTTCCGCCCATGGCAATGGCCATCACTGCCACAAGTAATCAACGATGTAGAAACGTGCATATCAAGCATGGCCAAAGTGGATTTCACCACACGTATCCTAGATTATTTTGACTTCAGTGAAGAGCGTTTGGGTTCCCTTTCGCGCTCCGCTCTTGGCATTCTTAACCCCGAAAGCTCTGCTCCAGAAAAAGCAACCTTCGCCGATTTCTTGAAGAATGGATGTGTTAGTATTGATGCTGACATCAGAACATATCTTGCAGACCAACTTTCAGATGACATAATGCGACTTACTGCAATACGCATTGTCGTTTCAGAACTGCGTCGCTGGTTAAATGATATGGTTCTTGCCGCACAAGACACCCTTATTGATGTTCCTCATCTGGCACAACGTATGCCCTGGCTTGTCGAAGGTGACACTTCATCACAGGAGACATGGGATAAATATGTGTCACTTTCCGGGAACGACCTTTTCAAGAATAGCCTAATCAAAAATAGTTTTAAGTTCGATAAAGAGTGCTGGTTATCGAAAACAACGTACTGGCTGAACGACGTCCAAACTAGCCCTGAAATAGACAATGCCTATCTGTCATTTAAAGACAGCAGTGACGCGGGCTATGTCTTTCAGGAAGATTTTTCTCGCTTTGCGCCAATTGCTGAGTGCGAGGAATTCACTGCAGCCTTCAATTCATTATGGGCCAGTCGATATATTTCTAAGGCCGGGCTGAGCAATCCAGACATCCGCTATGCCCCAAAGGTTCGGCTAGCCTAATGAGGGGGGAAAGCATATGGATGCGACAGGCATGAAGCATTTTAAGGACTTGATAGTTGCCTTGTATCGAGACGGCGAGAAAGCTCGAAACGAAAGAATTACAACTCCCGGGATACGGAACCGCGTTGCCGAACTTGGAAGTTGGCAGTGGATTGCCTCTGAATATGAGATCAACAGATTACTAACCCACTCGTCGGGGACTTTCGGAAATAAAGTTTTTTACCTCCGCCCCCCAAGCGGGATGCAAAACGCAGTAATAGCCCTTTGGGCTGAATGGAGTTTTGATAAAAAAACTGATAAAGATTTTTCAACCTGCAAACTTGAAATAATGATCAAACGTGCAGAAAATCAAGTTTATGGCTTTCGATTTGAATCTCCGCATGCTCGTAATAAACATAAATATTGGCACGCGCAGTTCAATAATAATTTCTCTAATTCCCAATTTTGGCCAGCGTCGGCACCCTACATAGATGACAGCACTCCAGCATTTCCCATATTAGTCACAGAGGAAATAGGGGTTACCCCGAAAGACGTTGCTGCCTATGCAACCGTTTCTCTTTACGGACGAGAAATGCATAATGACCTATTGACGAAGTTAAAAACAGCCATATACAGCATATCGCTCAAAAAGCTTCTCCCTTTGAATGATGTCGCATAAACGTATAATTTCCCATATACACTATATATAATATTAATTTTCAGGGTTCATATTTCCTCTCGATGTCGATTCTCGCTAGTGCTACAATGTACAAGCGAGCTATGTTGCCATGGGGAAATCATGAAAATCAAAGCAGTCGATTTGTTCTGCGGTGCCGGCGGGCTTACCAGAGGACTTGCAAATGTAGGCATTGATGTTCGTATGGGCATCGACATTGATTCGGCATGCAAATATCCTTATGAATTCAATAACGATGCCACATTTTTAAAAGAGGATGTAACCACTCTTACATCCGAAACTATCTCAGCCTATTTAACCGGGAACGATGTAAGACTCATAGCAGGCTGTGCACCGTGTCAACCCTTCTCTTCTTACACCCGCGGTAAAATCGATTATGGAAAAGAGAAGTGGGGCTTGCTGAATGCATTCAGCAGAATCGTTAAGGATGTTCGCCCAGAGCTCGTCAGTATGGAGAACGTTGCTCAACTCAAAAAGCACGCTGTCTTCCAAAAGTTCAAAAAAACATTAGAGGACCTTGGCTATCATGTTTGGTTCGACCAAGTAAATTGCCACCATTATGGCGTACCTCAAACACGCCGCCGCCTCGTCTTGCTCGCCTCATTGCTTGGCCCAATCGAAATAATCAAACCGACACATCTTGAGAAGAACAGTTGGCAAACTGTTCGCAATACGATTGAGGGCCTTGCCCATCTTTATGCTGGTGATAAAGATCCGAAGGACCCACTTCACGTAGCGAGCGTTCTCTCAAGTACAAATCTAAAACGCATCAAAGCCTCCAAGCCAGGGGGGACTTGGCGAGATTGGCCGAAGAGCCTAGTTGCACGTTGCCATAAGAAGAAATCGGGCAAGACCTATTCTGGAGTTTATGGTCGGATGCGGTGGGATGCGCCTTCTCCAACGATGACAACGCAATGCTACGGCTTCGGGAATGGTCGTTTTGGGCATCCTAAACAAGATAGGGCCATATCTCTTCGGGAGGCTGCAATGCTTCAAACTTTCCCTAAGGATTATCAATTCATTCCCCCTGGCTCAAAACCCAATTTCAAGACCGTAGGTCGCCTGATAGGAAACGCTGTTCCTGTACGACTTGGAGAGATAATTGGGCTTTCTATCATTAAGCATCTTGAGGCGGTGTCGAGCAGTAAGGACCGAAAGAAGAAACGCGCGGCCTAACAAATCAAGCGCATCCATAGCGGATTGATAGCATTGAAAAAGTCGTAAAATTAGCGACACGCTAAGCTGTGATTTTGTTAAAGGCGATGGCCATGGCCTTTCCGCCGCCCTCGGAACCAGCGAACAGCCAATTTTTGCGCCCGAGCGCCACGGGCTGCATCGCCCGCTCTTTCAGATCAATCACTGCCATCAAGCCTGGGAGAGGATTGAGCCTGCAATGCTTTTCATCCACTCCGGGGCATCTGGATCGCTCAGTACAGAGCCTGCCCAGCTTGCCATATCCTCTGTTACATCCTTGGTAACGATAAGACCTTTAACCAGACTGCCCCTGGCGGAAGGGAATCTCAATAAGATAGCGGTTGCCGCCACGCACAATCCTCCGAGCGCGAGAAACTTGAGGAGGCGTTTAGTTTGAGAGGGTTTGTTATCCGGGGGAATGGCAGTCATGTTTGTACTCCTGGTTGAAAGGTCATGTAGTAATTTCTGAAGCTAGGATAATGCCAATTAAGCATAATTGCAATACAGCAACTATGCTTAATTACGAAATATGCCCATTTTCCCTTGATGCATGCTGTGTTAGAATATCGTGAGATAAATTTCTGGAGAACAATGTGGAAACCCCTACCCTAGTTACCACGACAGGCGCTGTGCTCGGCCAAACCTTAGTCGTATTACGTAAGGCGAAGAACCTCAGGCAAAGCGATCTAGCAGCAGCTGTCGGTGTAAGTCCGTCCAATTGGTCGCGGATTGAAAAAGGAGAGGCTACGCTCTCCGTTGACCAACTTCGGATTGCTGCAGATTTTCTCGACACCACTTCCGAAGCTATCCTCGGTGCTGCTAGGGAAGGGGAGATAGGCGCCGTAAGAAAGGGGTTGAAGGTCGTCGTTGGTGCAGTTGGAGGGGGGGCGCTGGCCGGTTCGATTATCTCCGGAGCCAGTGGGGCGGCGTTTGGTGTCGTTGCTGGTTCGGCAATTCCGGTTATTGGCACAGTGCTTGGCGGTTTAATCGGCTCTGCAATCGGAGCTTACCTCGAAAGACAGAAGTCGAAAGACGACTAACCATTGTGAATCAACGTGTAGTAATTCCGACCTAATCTGACTTTGAGGTACTGCTCATCATAATGCTCCTTGAGCCATAGCCATATCGGACTGTATCCCCACCTCGGGTCTCAGGTCACATACCATGAGTGATGGCCTCACCGGCGAAACCCGGGAAATCGTCTGCAGGCTCATTGAGCTTGCTGAAACCACGGGGCGCAAGAAATTAAGTTTTGATATGCTCGGTGAAATCCGGTGGACGTCGCCAGGAGATCGGTTACGTGTGACTGGCGTATAAATAGTCACAAACAGCGAGCGAAACATTATCGGGAGCCCCTGCTGTCAAAGCTGCATCCATGAGAGAATTCACTGCAACTTCTCCATTCAATAGCGATGTCATTTGAACTAAAGCCGCATGTGGCAAGACACTATAAAGTCCATCAGAGCAAATGAGAAAACGTACACTTTTCTCAAAATTAAATTGATGAACATGCGGCATAGCAGCGCTTCCACTGCCACCGAGAAACTTCGTCAACATACGGGGATCAGCAGTAGAAACATGATCTCGGGACAGCGTGATAAGTTCATTTTCAATAAGTAGATAGATACGGCTGTCGCCTACATTGAAAGCGATTCCACCTGAACGAGTAAAAACCAACCCTGCTAATGTAGTGGAGCCGCCTCTGGTGGCCGAGTCTTGCGCGCATGCAAGACGAATACGCTCAGAAATCTCACCAAGAACTGATACTAAAGACGGTACATCAGCACCATAAATGCACCGGCTAAGAAAGCCCGAGACTGCCAATCCAGATGCTACCTTTCCGCCGCGGCTTCCTCCTACACCATCTGCTACGACAACAGCGATGGCCTCATCACCAATCGAGAACCTAAGATCAAAACGCCCCGAAGAGGATTGAAGGATTTGATCACCCGCACCAACACAATCTTCATTTTCTTCGCGCACTTTACCAACATCTGTAGCTGCCCACACACGGATGATAGAATCATATCCATTGATCATCCACGTGCTCCTGTCATTTCAAAGCGCGGGGCAAACTCAGCAAAATATTTATCTACAGCAGAGCTCACGCCAACAAAGGTTCCCCATTCTTCACGGAATGTTCGACGAGGATCGCCTCTAAACGACAGCCAGTTGAAACTTGAAACAACAAACCATTCACTGTCTTTCAGCAGTATCTTTGCATGAGTATTACCTAACCAAACCACTTTCAATCGAGAATGCTTTTTGGCGAGATCATAAAGCGCCTTTTCGGCTGCATTCGGTTCTGGGCGACCGCCTCTTCGATTATCATCAAGCCCATATCCAATACGCACATCTACGCCACGTTCCAACGCAACTTCCAGCCTCTTGAGGAAGCGTTTGTCAACAACAGCTGATGTAATCCATGGCGAGATGATTAACACCCGCTTTTCAGCACTCTCCAGTGCATCTTCTAACAATGGAGGATGTTCATAAACAGCAATGGGACGAACTTTTAGTGAGGCCAATTCCCGTTCTGCTGTCTCGACTTCGGAAATTGCAGCTAAATAAGACAAATCTTTGTCTAAATCAGCTTCCGACACAGCTCCTTTTTTAGCGGTTTCGACTTTAAATCGTGCAATCGAGGATTTTCTTTTAAGTTTCACGGCATCTTCATCCGGAGAAAGATGGCCCGAAATCTCCGTTACTAACTGCTCACCGATTAAGTCAACTAGAGGTGGGATCGGTTCAGAGTCGAGAATAGAATCTCGAATACCCAGCCTCTCAACACCGCCCGCCGCTAAAAATGATTTTTCGTGCTCCGCAGACAAACGCCCATCCACCGCAAACCGGACCCGTACATCGTCGCCAACTCCAGATCGATAGATGAGCATTACCGCGCGTAGAAAGTGGTTTTCCTTGCGTCTTACTTCACGAACGCGAAGAATATCAACATCCCTTTTTCTAGTGCCAGCCTCCATTTCCAATGCTTCCTCAAGGTCACGGGCATCAACTTCATCAGCCTCTGGCTTTCTAGGTGGCATAGCACGTATTTCTCGGAAACCCATTGCCTTAAGGTCCCGGGGACCAATAAGAGGAAGACCTATGTAGCGCGGGCGACGAGTAAGCGCATCATAGGTAAACACCACAGCCTGTTCTCTCGGCTTTACGGGTTTTTCTCCCTCAAGCACCAAGCGACTTTTTTTTGTTAAAGAGAGGTCTCCGGTCGGAGATACGAACACATCGTCATCCTGGATGAGATTAGTAAGACACCCTTCTACAATTCGGGTTTCTATACCCAGCAATCCTGCAACATCATCCGCAATGATCATGCCCGCATCTATGCTTCTGAGCACAAACTCATCGATCGGCGAATATTTTTTGGACTCCAAGGTTAAAACGGTAGCCGTTAGCTTATACACAGGCAAGCCGACCTCCTCATAATCCACTAGTGAGAAAGCAGGTTTTAGATCGTCGAACAATTGAGCGATTTGTGCCGCATTGGTCATGTTAAAGCCTCCTCAATTTTGCAGTCTTCCGGATGCCTCCTGATGTAAGACAAAACTTCAGAGAACGGATTTTGACCTTTTATACTTTCACAAAAAAGCGAGTCGCCAATGATCGCAAGACCAATTTTTGCCCGAGAAAGCGCTACGTTTAATCGCTGCCATTCCTTCAAGAAGCCAATTTTGCCCTCATCATTAGACCTAGTTACCGAGTAGATGACCACATCTGCCTCTCGTCCCTGGAATGAATCAACGGTCCCTGGCAATACTCGTAGTCTCGGAATATTCCTTGCGAGCCGAAGCGCTAAATTCTCTAATTCTCCAACCTGGGCAACATATCCAGATAGCAAAATCACTTCATAAGTCTTATTTCCTTGCTCTGCAGCAAACTGGAGGCGCTTAAGAAAGTTTTCTGTAACTTTAAGTTCGGCATAGTTCTTAAACTCGCGCCTTTGACCTGAACGATAATCATGTTCTTGGCGATTACTCATCTTGGAGGTTGTGAACCATGTTACAGGCTTCGGCATAACTAACTTTGTGATCCAAGGGTCCACGCTATCGTTCACGTTACGTAAAGCTCCATCATAAAAACAATGGCTTACCAGCTCACCAATAGGCCGAATCATGCGATGCTGCGTTAATAGTGAAGTTTTCGCAAAATCAGGCAATTTCTGGAGAAGGTGATCGAGCAACGTTTCCTTCACGGCGTCTCTGCTTATCCCAAAATCCACTAATAACTTGGTGTCCTCCATCACGTCGCCCACATAAGGAGGAAGTTGTTTAGGGTCTCCCACCACGACCCAGCGCTTCGACTTGGAAATGGGAACAAGCATCTCTGTTGGGGTGGCTTTTGACGCTTCGTCAACAATGCACAAATCAAATTCAATAGACTGCAATGCCATTCCTGCAATGCCAAGACAGGTGCCTGCAACCAGATCGCAGCCCGAAAGATATGCGCCGTTAAAATCTGAAGAACGCCCAAATCGCTCTCGCCACTCTTCTACTATATCTATTAATTGTCGACATTTAGCCCCACCTTCAGCATGTTCTAGAAAATCTTGTTCAAGGCTTTCCATGTCCGCCTCATCTAAGGTAGCTAGATCGTCTTTTAAATCTTGAAACTTTTGAGCATTTTCAAATGCTTTTTTCCGTTTCTCTGTCTTATCCTTAAGCTCGGCTTCTGAGATGGAAAGATCACGGAGGCAAACATTAAGTTTTTCTTGGGCTTCCCTGAGTTCGTCACCCCTTTCTGGCCTAGTTTCTAGGTCTTGCTTCGCAATTTCTAGCTCATCCCTGAATGAGCTGAGTCTTATCATATCTGCTTCTGCCTCACGCAACCGACCGCTCGCAAGTCTTAAATTGGCGAGTGCCATTGCCGTGCGAACCATATCAAGCTTAATTCCATTTTTAACCGCCCAGGTCTCGAGAAAAAGTTCGGACGATTTCTCTGCGGATTGGAGCCAAGCCTCAACACTGTTTTCTAGTATCAGATCCGTAACATCAGCTGCGATTTTCTCTTCACCACGCCGTCCAATCCTAGCCAATCGTAGCGGAATATTTTTCTCTTTCGCTAGCACACGAACTTTGTGAAGTGCGTTATCAAGGGCATTATGAGTTTGAGATGAGAGCAAGATTCGTGCGCCAGGATTGCGCCTCGCATATTGAAGAATCAGTTCCGTGATGAACTTGGTCTTCCCTGTTCCAGGCGGTCCTTCCACTACAAGAAAGTCATGCGTTCCCAACGCAGCTAATACGGCTTTCTGTTTATCCTCATCTAGGTCAGCTTGAAAGTAGTCGAGTCCGGCAATATTCGTTGGGACTCGCGGCTCTTGAATGCCCACCAACAGATGTCTGAGGTCAGCCCGTGATGCGCGATCGTATTTAACTGCATCTAATGAGTAAAATTGACGTTTAATAGAAACCTGAGCACGGCGCGTGTCGTAGACTAATCGCCCTCGAGCGGGAATTATTTCCTGCGCGTAGTGAACATCGCAATAGAGAGTGATAATATTTTTATCGACGTTTTCTATGACACCCGTAAACGTTCTGCCGTCATTGTGCTTAATCATCCGTGGTTGATTCATTAGTTCAGGAGCTAAGCTAATTCCACGCACGACTGTTAGATAAATCCGATGTCCATTGACTCCAGCACCATCATACTCAATCGGAGTTTCTCTCAACTGCTCCATCTCAGACTTCAGTCTGAGAAGTGCGCCCCACCGCTCAAATAGTTTTTCTTCCTGACGTTGAACCTCCAGCTTCTTTCTTTCGACTAGAAATTCGTCAAAACCATCTTGAAGCCACCGCATGGCTGCGGGTCCTTCACTATCTACCCCTTGCGCACCATATCGATATTCAAAATTCGCGACCCACGCACTTTCTCTAAGACGCTCCATACGGGATGGTTGCCCGCGGACAACATTTAAGATCATGAGCTTATCTTCACCCTCCCTGGCAATATCTACCTGAAATCTAAACTCGGAAGTAATGAACACATAGTGATCGGTATCTTTGCCAGCGTGCTGCCAGCGATCAATACCACATTGTTCGTTAAGTTCGTTAATCAGCCGATCTTTTGCCTTCTGTTCAGAACGCACTCCTATCTCAGACATCCAGGTGTCCAAAGCGTTATTGGTGATCAAGACAGGACAGGGTAACCGGTTCGCAGTTGCCCTTTGGCGTTCCCGTTGTGCAGTTTCAATTTCATGGAGAAGATCGGATACATTGGCGAATCGGTCAGTTGGTTGCTGCTCGAGTGCTTTTTTTAGGATGTTGTAAACATCCTCAGGGAGGTCCGCCTCATCCTCCAGGAATTGATAGACGTCGCCATAATCTGTGAACTGTTTTGGTGACAAGCACTCTAGCGCTAACACTGCATAACTATAGACATCTCGACTATCAGCAAATTCCTCGGAATCAAACTCCGGCGCATATGGGATGCTTTTGAAGTGCGCTAAAGTGACGCCAGGACGATAGTATTTGCGAAACTTTGAGATACCAAAATCTGCTACCCTGACATGACATTCACTATCCAAAAGGACATTTTGCGGTTTAACGTCGCGGTGAATGATGTTTCGAGAATATGCAAATGCTAGCGCATTAAGCGTTGCCCGTCCAAAACGGTTATAAAAATCATCCCAACCAAGTAGAGGATGCGCTTTAACATAATCAACTAAATTTTCTGGTGCCCATGCCAAAGCTATATATTTACGTTCACTATCCTGGTCAGTGCCAAAGTCGATTAGAGGAATGATGCTTGGATGATTATTAAGTTCGGCTAACGATCTACACTCCCTCGAAAAGGCTTCCAGAACAAAGCTGGGGCCGACAATACCATCACGAAAAAGTTTAACTGCGACTGGTTCCATAGAGCGCTTGGTATCGACGGCGCACAAAACATCAGCCATACCGCCCTCTCGTTGTTCGACTGTCTCATTAACAACGAATCTCGAGGCTATTATCCACATAGCCGCCCCCTCTGATCTCACCTATGAAGGTTGGTGCCCCAGCACTCTATCCATCGAGTGACAGCTTTAGTCATAGCCTATTAGTATGAAGCTTCCTATGGCAAAATATCTCCTATTGGTTGCATGCCATATTGGCGCATTTGGCACTGGATTTTTCTGCGCCTTTTTGAACTTAAGCGAGTATGCCAATTATAGTTGGCTTTCGGATTATTACTAAAAGCTCTCCGCTTTCGGTCCAGAAAATAAATCCAATTTAGGCGCGCGTTTCATATAATGAATTGAAATATATAATGTTAATATGCGGATGTTCTCAATTATCAATGTGTTTTGCCGTGCATTCCCATATTTCTTATCTCTCATTCCCACAGATCAATGTGCAAAATGGGCTAAATGAGGCCGTCAGTCTCAATTAAAAATGTTCCCGACAACAGCTTAGTTTGTCGTATTCACAGCTTAGCGTGTCGCGAGATTCGGTCAATATTCTGAAAAATCAGGGTGTTGGCCGGTTTTGCATTTGCGGATCAAAAATGGGGATGTTTCAGGGGAGCAGGTCACCTAGTTCTAGGACTTGGCGCCGATCAGAAGCTCCGCCATGTCTTTCAGGCCGATGGCCTCGACGCCCTCGGCGATCGGATAGCGCTCCTCGCCGGAGGTAACGACGAACGCGCGTTCGGGCTTTATGTCCTGCAAGGCATTGTAAAACCCCTTGCTGGGCGTGGCGGAAAGCCCGCGTTTGATCTCCACGGCCCATGGTCGCTGCGAGCCCGGCAACTCCACCAGCAGATCGATCTCTGCCCCCGACGAGGTGCGGTAGAAACTCGCTTGGGTGCGGGGTGGCGCGACGGCAAGAAGGTTTTCGATCACGAAGCCCTCCCAACTCGCGCCCACCACCGGATGACCCGCCAGAGCGTTGTAATTCTCGACGCCCAACAGGGCGTGAACCAAGCCGCTATCGCGCACATAGACCTTCGGCGATTTGACCAACCGTTTTTTCACGTTGGTGTGATAAGGGGCCAACCGGCGCACCAGCAGCAGATCGGCCAGCAGGTCGATGTAGTTGGTCACAGTCGGCGAGCTGATGGCGAGACCGGCAGCTAGCTTGGAAGCGTTGAGCAGCGCGCCTTGGCTGTGCGCTAACATGGTCCACAGGCGTTCGAGTGTTTCGGCCGGAATGCGCGGTCCGAACTGGGGCACATCGCGCTCCAGATAGGTTCGGATAAAGTTCAGGCGGAAGTTTAGGCTGTCGGCGTCGCTGGCCGCCAGAAAGCTGTCGGGAAAGCCGCCGCGCACCCAAAGCGCGCGCAACGCCTCTGCGTCTGAAGCCGCCTCCAACACGTCGAGCGGGTGAAGTTCGACGTATTCAATCCGTCCCGCCAGACTTTCCCCCGATTGCCTGAGCAAATCTAGGGAAGCGGAGCCGAGAATCAAAAACCGCCCCGTTCGGTTGCCGCGCCGCCGCCCCTCGTCGATCACGCCCCGCAGGTCCTGAAACACCTCCGGCACGCGGTGGATTTCATCCAAGATGACGAGACGGTCTTCGTAGGCGCTGAGGAACAGGGCCGGATTGGCGAGTTTGTCGCGGTCCGCGCGGGCCTCCAGATCGAGATAAAGCCCACCCACCTCATCGCCGATCGCGCGCGCCAGCGTTGTTTTTCCCACCTGGCGCGGGCCAATCAAGGCGACGGCGGCCTGGCGGCGCAAGGCGTTACGGACGGTCTGGTCTATTCGGCGGCGAATCATGGTTGTAAATTTAAATCATTTATTTAAAATTGCAATGATGGAGATGGTGCCCGGACCATGCGATCCTGTGTACAGCGCACAGATTTGACCGAGCAGGCGCTCTGATCCCCATTTCCCCCAAAAACTAAGGGGCAAAACGACCTTTTCGGACTTCCCTGCTAGACTCCGCGCCCCTTAGCCCCATATAAACGGCCTTATGACAGCGCTTGCGTTCATTAAGATGCACGGACTCGGCAACGATTTCGTCATCCTCGACGGTCGGGACGGTTCATTGAACCTGTCCCAGGACGTCGTGCGCGCGATTTCTGACCGCCGTACCGGGGTCGGCTGCGACCAGCTGATCGTCATGGAAGCCGCGCACGATAGCTCCGCCGACGTGTTCATGCGCATCTACAACCCCGACGGTTCGCAATCCGGCGCGTGCGGCAACGCCACGCGCTGCGTCGCCTCGCTGGTCATGAAAGAAAAGGGCGAAAGCCACGTCATCGTCGAAACCATCGCCGGGCTGCTCGATTGCGAAAACTTAGGCGGCGGACTGTACCGCGTGGACATGGGGCCGGTGCGGCAAGACTGGCGCGACCTGCCCTTGAGCAAAGCGCAGGACACCGACAACATCGACGTCGAGGCCGGACCGTTAAAAAACGCGGTGGGCGTCAACGTCGGCAATCCGCACGCGGTGTTCATCGTCAACGATGCCGAGGCGGTGGACTTGGCAACCTTTGGCCCGGTCATTGAAACACACCCGCTGTTTCCCGAACGCACCAACGTCGAAGCGGTGCAAGTGCTGGACCGTTCGCGCATCCGCATGCGGGTGTGGGAACGCGGCGCGGGCATCACCCGGGCGTGCGGATCGGGCGCATGTGCGGCGCTGGTCGCCACCGCCCGCCGTGGTTTTACCGAACGCAAGGCCGAGGTGATTTTAGACGGCGGCACCTTGAGCATCGAATGGCTGCCCGACAACACGGTGTCGATGACCGGCCCGGTGGCCACCAGTTTTTCAGGTCACATCGACCCTGCCTTGCTGAGGGACGACGCATGAGCGCCCCGCAAGCCCCGCTTAAAGCCAGCCCCGAAATCATCACCCTCGGCTGCCGCCTCAACACGCTGGAAAGCGAAGTGATGCGCGACGAACTGGCCAAGGCCGGCATTGTTGATGCCATCATCATCAACACCTGCGCGGTGACGGGCGAAGCCGAACGTCAGGCGCGCCAAACGATCCGGCGTTTAAAACGCGAACGCCCCGATGCGCGCATCATCGTCACCGGCTGTGCCGCGCAACTGGACCCGGCGAAGTTCGCCGCCATGGCCGAAGTCGACCGGGTGGTGGGCAACGCCGACAAACTCGACGCCGCCACCTTGCTGGGCGAGGGCGACATTTTGGTTTCCGACATCCATCAGGTGCGCGAAACGGCGGGCCATCTGGTATCGGGCATCGAGGGGCGCACCCGCGCCTTCGTCATGGTGCAACAGGGCTGCGACAACAGCTGCACGTTTTGCATCATCCCCGCAGCACGCGGGCCGAACCGTGCCGCACCGATCGATCAGATCACCCGCCAAGTCGCCAAGCTGGTCGCCGCCGGACACAACGAAGTGGTGCTGACCGGCGTCGACATCGCGGCTTACGGCGCAGACTTAGGCTTATGCGGTGAAAACGGCACCGGCCTCACAGCGGTCATCCGCAACGTGCTGGCCGCCGCGCCGCAATTGAAGCGCCTGCGCTTAAGCTCGCTCGACCCGGCGCGTTTGGATGACGACTTTTTCCGCCTGCTGGCCGACGAGCCGCGCCTGATGGCGCACTTGCACTTAAGCCTGCAAGCCGCCGACGACATGGTGCTGACGCGCATGAAACGCCGCCACCGCGTGGCCGACATCGAAACGCTGATGGCCCGCGCCCGCGCCGCGCGCCCTGACGTCGTCTTCGGCGCCGACCTGATCGCCGGGTTCCCCACCGAAACGGATGACCTATTCGCGACCACGCTGACCAACATCAGCCGATGGGATGTGCAATATCTGCACGTATTCCCCTATTCCGCCCGCCCCGGCACACCCGCCGCACGCATGCCGCAAGTGCCGGGCGACGTGGCGAAAGCCCGCGCCAAGCACTTGCGCGACGCGGGCGATGCCGCCTTGGCGCGCCATCTGCAAAACTTGGTCGGCACGGTCCAGCCGGTACTGTTGGAAAAACCCAATTTCGGCCGCACCGAAAGTTTTGCCGAAGTCACGCTTTCCGGCGACGGCGAACCGGGGACCATCATCGACGTGCGCCTGACGGGAAGCGATGCGACCACACTCACGGGTGAGTATTTTTTTAGGGCCGCCGAATAAATGAGCTGGTTTGCAAAACTCAAAGCCGGGCTGGGCAAGACCTCGGGGCGCATCACCAATTCCATCGGCGCGCTGTTTACCGGCAAGCGCCGCTTGGACGATGCCGCGCTGGAAGAATTGGAAGAGGTGCTCATCACGTCCGATATCGGCGTGACCACCGCCGCCAAGCTGACCGCGCAACTGGCCAAGACGCGCTTTGGTCAAGAAGTCGGCGAACACGATGTGCGCGAAACCTTCGCCGCCGACATTGCCGCGATCTTGGCCCCGGTGGCTCAACCGCTCGTCATTAATCCCGCGCTAAGACCCCATGTGGTGCTGGTGTGCGGCGTCAACGGTTCGGGCAAAACCACCACCATCGGCAAACTGGCCAAACATTTTCAGGGCGAAGGAAAATCGGTGATGCTGGCGGCTGGCGATACCTTCCGCGCCGCCGCCATCGAGCAATTGCAGGTGTGGGGCGAACGCACCGGCGTGCCGGTGATCGCGCGCGAAATTGGCGCGGATGCGGCAGGTCTTGCTTATGACGCGGTGGAACAGGCCAAGCAAAAAAACATCGACGTGCTGCTGATCGATACCGCCGGGCGGCTGCAAAATAAAAAAGGCCTGATGGAAGAACTGGAAAAAGTGGTGCGCGTGATCAAGAAGGTCGATGCCAGCGCGCCGCACAACACGATTTTGGTGCTCGACGCCACGGTGGGGCAAAACGCCCACGCCCAGGTCGAAACCTTCAAAGAAGCGGTCAACATTACCGGATTAGTGATGACCAAGCTCGACGGCACCGCCAAGGGCGGCGTGGTGGTGGCGCTGGCCGACAAGTTTCATCTGCCGGTACATGCCATCGGCGTGGGCGAAGGGGTGGACGATCTGCGCCCATTTTCCGCCCGCGACTTCGCGCGCAATCTGATGGGCCTTGAGGATTAATCTACGCCGTTGATCCATACTGCGGACCCATCGCGGCGCAAGCGCCCGATATCTTCCAAACGCTTCAAGGCGCGATACAGCGCTTCGTGAGTCAGGCCAACGTCTTCGGCAAAATCTTTCCATGTGCCGGGCAACGCCACCCGGCTTTCGCCATCGCCCAATTTTAAAGAAAGCGCCGCCATAATGCGTTCTTCGGCGGAACGGATGCCGCGCAGTTCCAGGTTGGAGCGCAAGCCCTGCACCTGACGCGCCATGTGTTGGCAAAAGGCATGGGCGAAGCTTGCATCCTGCGCCATGATGGCCAGCACCGCCGCTTTGGGAAACACCACCACCACCGATCCGGCAGAGGCTTCGCCGTCACAATGGTAGGCGGAGGCAAACAAAGAAGCCTCGGCAAAAAAGCCGCCGGGTTTGGCGCGGTGCAAGGTGATCGGCGCGCCATCCACCGTGTAGCGCAACAGCCTAGCACTTCCCGAAAGCAAGCCGTACATATTGCGGGTGCGATCGCCGCGACGGAACAAAAGGGTGTCTTGATCCACCCGCTTGGTTTTTGCCGCACCACCCAATTGCTGCGCCAGTTGCGTTACGTCCATCCTTCACCTCTAATCCAGCAATATGATTGCAATCATACGCATTGTCGACGCGGCAAGCTACAGTGCCGTATCGTCTATTTCAAATGAGGCCATTTCAGATGAGGTTTATCATGCGCGCCCTATTCACCCTCGTTCCCGCCGCGATGCTTGCCATCTTACTTGCTGCGCCGCTTGCGCAGGCCGACGAACGCACACTGGTGGAAATGCCCGCGCCGATGCAAGAGCACATGCTCGGCAACATGCGCGACCATCTCTATGCGCTCGACGAAATTTTGGCAGCACTAGCGCAAGGCGACACCGCCGAGGCAAGCACCGTCGCCGAACAACGCTTAGGGCTTTCTTCTTTGGATGATCATGGCGCGGCCCATCTGGCGGGCTTCATGCCACCCCAGATGCAAGCCGCCGGAACCGAACTGCACAAGGCCGCCAGCCGTTTCATTCAGGCTGCCCAAAATGCCGAACTGGATCATACCTTCGAAGCGCAACAAAAGGTGTTCGATGCGCTGCAGGGCATCACCGCCGCGTGCAATGCCTGCCACACGAGTTTCCGCATTCGCTAATTCGGCAGTCTACCTAATTGGCCTGATCGGTCGGCAGCGGCATTTTCCCGTTCGGGTCTTGCTCCAGCAGACTGGCCACCGCGTCGTAGGTGCGCGCGTTCACGTCCATCTGTTCTTTCAACTCGGCGTTTTGTCCGCCGATGTCGCGAAAAAAAGTCGCCGCATTGCGCAACAGGTTGGCGGCGATTTGGGCGTGCGTGGCCATAAGCTATCCTTTCGCGATGTTTCAGCCGACAGTTTATCATGCCCTTTCTTAAAAACGCAAAACGCCCCTTAAGGGGCGCAGCACATGGGCCGACGGCAAAAGAGTGAAACGCTCAGATTTGCAGGTCGAGATAAAAACCGCGCGGCACATCGCCCCGCAGAGCTTGCCCCGAATTCAATGCCCGATCCAAACGCTGAAGCGACGCTTGATTGCGCGGGCTTTCCTGGTCGCTTATGACATTGGCGCGCCGCGAAACTTCCTCGGCGAAGGAGTAGCCCATGGGCGCGGACGAGGGCGCGGACAAGGGCCCAGACGAGGACGCAGACGCACGACCACCGCCCTGCGTGGAGGGCGCGACAAAAGGCGTCGAGATGCGGGACAGATCAGCCATCTTAGGATCATAACAAGAAATTGTTAATCAAAGATCAAAACGACAACGCACGCACACACCGACGCAGACAACCCTCAAGCCGTTCCTTTCGGAGCGCGCTTAAGCCCGCACGTCGACGTGTTCGCCAATGCCTTCGGTCTTAGGGCCGTTGTCGGGCACGGCATTTTGCGCGGCGGCATCCTTGCCGGCCTGGGTTGCGGCTTCAACCACCGCCGAAGCAGCAACCTGTTCCGCCTGAACGGTCTGGCGAAGCATGGCCACGGCTTGTTGTGCGTTTTGGGCGGAGCCTGCAGCAGATACAGACATAATCGACACTCCTGTTCTGGGAACCTCACCTTCAAGCGGTCCAACATGAACCCTTCAAAGCGGCGATTCATGGGCGAGACTTCTGTCGCCCTTTGCAAAAACCTAACCGACACGCACCCCGAAAATACCCGGGGCAATAACCGTCGGTAATCATTTGTTTACCATAATCGACGCAAAAAGGGAAGACGCCTCAGCAACACCCTGAAACTCCATAAAAAAACGCCTCCGGCGATGCCTTGCCGGAGGCGCTTTAATCGAATTTTTGGTAAAATCAGCCTTCCAAAGCGGCCACGCCCGGAAGCGTTTTGCCTTCGATCCATTCCAAGAACGCGCCACCGGCGGTGGAGATATAGCTGAAATCATCCGCAGCACCCGCGTGGGCAAGGGCGGCCACCGTATCGCCGCCACCGGCGACGGACAGCAGCTTGCCTTCCCGCGTCAAGCGCGCGGCGGCCTGAGCGGCAGCATTGGTGCCTTTGTCGAACGGCGCGATTTCAAACGCACCGAACGGGCCGTTCCACACCAACGTCTTGCAGCGCGCCAGGCGCTTTTCCACATCGGCAATGGTCGCCGGGCCGACATCCAGGGCCATCATATCGGCCGGAATGCCGTCGATGCCCACGACCTTGTTGGCGGCGCCGGCGGCGAACTCGGCGGCAACCACCAAATCCACCGGAAGCACGATTTCGCAGCCATTGGCGGCGGCGTCAGCGATGATCTTCAGCGCTTCGGCGGCCATGTCTTTTTCGCACAAAGATTTGCCCACATCGTGGCCTTGCGCAAACAGGAAGGTATTGGCCATGCCGCCGCCGATGATGATCATATCGACCTTTTTGGACAGGTTGCCCAGCACTTCCATCTTGGTGGAAACCTTGGCCCCGCCGACCACGGCGGCAACCGGCTTTTGCGGTTTTTCGAGCGCATTGCCCAATGCTTCCAGCTCGGCCTGCATCAAACGGCCGGCGGCGGCGGGCAAATGGCGCGCCAGCGCTTCGGTCGAAGCATGGGCGCGGTGCGCGGTGGAAAAGGCATCGTTGACATAAATATCGCCAAGCTGAGCCAGCTTTTTGGCGAATTCGGGATCGTTCTTTTCTTCTTCGGCGTGAAAACGGACATTTTCCAGCATCGCCACGTCGCCATCTTTCATCGCCGCGACAACCGCCTTGGCGCTATCGCCGATGGTGTCGGTGGCGAACGTCACGGCCCGCCCCAACGCCGACGCCATGGCCTCGGCCACGGGTTTCAGGCTCATTTCAGGAACGACCTTGCCCTTCGGACGATCGAAGTGCGACAGAATGATGACTTTTGCACCCTTGGCGGCCAAGTCCCGGATGGTCTCGGCGGAACGGTCAATGCGGGTGGTGTCGGAAGGTTTGCCGTCGTGCATCGGAACGTTCAAGTCCGAGCGCACCAAAACGCGCTTGCCGGCCACATCCAAGTTATCAATGGTCTTAAAAGTGCTCATGGTCATTGTCCTCTTCGCGGGGTTGCCCCCACTTTACCTGTTTCAATGAAAACTTTTTCACCGGCACGGCTGAAACGAAAAGCCTGCGGCGCGTTTGTGGCGCAGTTTATGCGGATTCCCACCCCAAAAGGCAAGGGTACAGTTCATCGCCTAACCATTTTTAAGCGATTAAAAGCGATTGCGGTTGCGGGTTCAAAGGGCGGCGGGAAGCGTCAGGCGCACGCACAATCCGCCCAAATCCGAACGATCCAGCACCAACGAGCCTTGGTACAATTCCGCCAGTTCATGAACGATATTCAGCCCCAAACCGCTGCCCGGCGTGGCTTCATCCAGCCGCTTGCCGCGCGCCAGCACCTCGGCGCGCCGTTCTTCGGGCACACCGGGGCCATCGTCGTCGACACTGATCACGATGTCCCGGCCTTTGCGCAAGGCGGAAACCCGCACCCGCGTGGCGGCCCACTTACAGGCGTTATCCATCAAATTGCCGAGCATTTCTTCGACATCCTGACGATCCCCGGCGACAAACTTGTCCAACACATCGACCAAGGCGATGGAAACGCCTGTGCCATCGCCGGACTTTTGCGGTTTGTGCTGATAAATGCGATGCAACGTGCGTTTCAATCCCGATACAATATCGCCGATATCCGCCTTTGCCCCCGGTGCGCCCAGCCCCCCTGCGGCACGGGCGCGCGCCAGATGGCGTTTGACCTGTTCGTTCATGATGCTGATCTGTTCGCCGAAGGTCTTGGCGGTTTCACCTTCCATCCGGTCCGCTTCGTTGCTCAACACCGCCAACGGCGTTTTCAGGGCGTGCGCCAGATTGCCCGCATGGGTGCGGGCGCGTTCGATCACCTGGGCATTGTGGTCCAGCAATTCGTTCAAATCCGCCACCAAGGGTTCAACCTCGCTGGGATAATGACCGCTCAGGCGGTGGGTGCGTCCTTCATGAACTTCCGCCAAGCGCGTGCGCAACAGCTTTAAGGGACGCAGGCCTAAGATCACTTGCAACACCACCGCGCCGATCAGGCCCAGCCCCAGCAGCATCAAAGACATCACCAGCGTTTCACTAAATTCTTCCGTCGCCGACTGGATCACCTCGGCCGGACCGGTAAAGCGGATCGTCACGTCGCCGTCATAACCCGGCAAGGTGTAGGTCGCGGCAACCACGCGCAAGAGATCGCCGCGCGGGCCGTCTTGAAAATAACTCAACGTTTCGCCGCGCCGGGGTTGCTGTTGAGCGGGGGGCAAAACTTCATCCCATAACGAACGCGAACGATCCACCACCTGACCGTCCGCCGTTATTTCCCAGTACCAACCCGACAGTGGGCGCGAATAAACGGGGTCAACGGGCTGCTTGGTCAGTTGCACCCGACCATCCACCAAGTCGGCGTAGGACAACAGTTCTTCGACGTGACGGGACAACCCGTAATCAAACGAGTTTTCCACATGGGTGCGAAAATGCTGGGTTAAAAAAACGCCGCCCACGACCAGGGCCGAAATAATCCACGCCGCCGACAAAAGAATCAGGCGAAGGCTGACGGAGCGGCGCAATAAAGGTGAAAACGGCACTTACGTGCCCTCCCCCGTCGCAGACATGGAATAGCCCCGGCCACGGTGGGTCTTGATCAAATCCGGGGCGAGTTTTTTGCGCAGCCGCGCAATAAACACCTCAATGGTGTTGGAATCGCGGTCGAAGTCCTGATCGTAAATATGTTCGATCAACTCCGTCTGAGATACCACGCGGTCTTGATGATGCATAAAATACGACAGCACCTTGAGTTCATGCGCGGTCAGCGTCACCGACGCGCCGTCGATGGTCACTTTGCCCGCACGGGTATCGAGGCTCACCGGGCCGCACTCCAAAATCGGCGAAGCATGCCCGGCGGAACGGCGGATCAAGGCGCGCACCCGCGCCAACAGTTCTTCGACGTGAAAGGGCTTGGTGAGGTAATCGTCCGCGCCCGCATCGAAGCCCGCGACCTTTTCATTCCAGCCGTCGCGCGCGGTGAGAATCAGCACCGGCATATCGCGCCCGGCGGTGCGCCAGTGTTTCAGCACCGTAATGCCGTCTATCTTGGGCAGGCCCAAATCCAGCACCACGGCGTCATAGGGTTCCGTGTCGCCGAGAAACTCGCCTTCCTCGCCGTCCGGGGCTTCATCAACGCTAAAGCCGGCTTCCGACAACGCGCGACTGACTTGCCGACGCAACCCCGGTTCATCTTCTACAACCAGCACCCGCATGAACGTACCCCGTCAGTCGTTGTCATTATCATTTTTGTTATGTTTACTATCGTGCCCTTTGACCCCGATAATCTCAAGGGACTTGGCGTGCAGTTTCACTTTGATGACCTCGCCCTCCGCCATAAGCACCTTGATCTCGTAGAGAAATACCGGAGGATCAAAATTATCCGCTTCCTCCAGCTCCACTTCAAGAATCTCGCCGGGATATTCTTTCTCGATAACGCCAAGGGCTTCGGACAAAGGAGAAATATCACCCCGTAACATGGCTTCGCGGGCGCGCGCCTGATCCTTGGAATCGGCCCAAGCCGACAACGGCGCAGTGGATACCCCGGCCAAAACCAGGGCGGCAAACAACAAACGGGCTATCATGTGGACCTTGATCATCCGCAATTCTCGTTACAACTGCATGAAGTACAGCACAACCGCTAGGCCGATGACCAGCGCGATTGCAGGACGTACAACGCCGACGGAGCCAATGCTAACCGCCTTCACCCCGGCCGGAACGGATTTTAATCCGGTAATCATGGAGCGCACCAGATTTTCCCGCGAAATCAACCCGTGCGCAACAACGCCCAAAACATGCGCCCCGACCAACACTATGACGAATGAACCAAAACCTTCATGCGCTTCGCCGAACAGGCCGCCCGCGATATGCGAAAGTGGGCCTATATAATCGTCTTCACGGGTCATCAATCCGGTCAGCGACGCCAACAACACGATCGCCAACAGGGCCATCACCATCCAACCGCCCAGCGGGTTGTGGCCGACGCTGTAAGGCGGATGGAAGGCCATCAGTCGTTTGCTATATTCAGATACCGTAGCCGGACCCCGCACGAAGTCGCCGAACTGAGCATATCGGCTGCCGATTACCCCCCACACAACCCGAAAGGCGACAAACCCGATCAACGCCGTTCCAGCATAGACGTGGATCCAAAACGCCCCGCCGTCCGCTTCCGAAGACACATAAGCGATGAACACCATCACCGCAAAGGACCAATGAAAAATACGCGTCGGAAAATCCCACACCGAAACAGTGCGCGCCTGTCCCTTAGCGTTAAGGCCCTTAGCGTTAAGGCCCTCGGCGTCAAAATTAAAAGGTTTGTTCAAGTCTGGGGTCATGTTGGGCGCCTCACTTTGTTCTTTGTACGGCACGACCTTAAAATCCGTCGTAGTCTGTCGATTGCCGCCGGGGCCTCATAAGCATTAGTATGGTTAAACCTACATGAACCTATGCTGAATAAACAGATTAAGCCTCGGTTCAGTTTACCCGGCATAGTATTTCACCACGACACAAAAAAGGGAAACCACCCTGGCGGCCTGTTTGTGATCGTCATATGGACAGCGTGAAACGATTGATCTCGGGAGGCCAGGATGGCCGAAAATACGACGCCACACGAAACAACCAAAGAGCGCCATAAAGACGCTCCGGAACGGTTGGTAAAAGTCTGGGATTTACCCACACGCCTGTTCCACTGGACCTTGGTGGCGATGGTGCTGCTGGGTTATCTGACCGGCTATCTTTTCCCGGAAAATACCATGGGCATCCACCTGTGGGCCGGATACATCACCGTTGTTTTATTGGTTTTTCGCCTCACCTGGGGCCTGTTCGGCAGCGAATATTCGCGCCTGGAAACGTTTACCTTCAGCCCCGTTCACATTTTAGAACACATGAAAGAACTGGCGACGCTGCGCCCGGTAAAACACTACATCGGCCACAACCCCACCGGATCGATCATGGTGTTCGGCTTGCTGTTTGTGCTGGCGACCATCACCCTGTCGGGCCTGCTGGTGCTGGGCGGTGAAGAAAACCAAGGCCCGCTGGCGGGCGCCGCCTCTTTTGAAGTGGGCGATCTGGCCAAGGGCGTGCATAGCGCCTTCGTCATTTTGCTAGCGGTGATGATCGTCGCCCACGTGGGCGGGGTTTACATGGAAATCAAACTCACCGGCGAAAACCTGGTGAAGTCGATGATTTCCGGGCTCAAGAAAGTTCCTGCCGGTACGCCTGAGCTGCTCCACCGTCAGGCCAGACCCCTGGCCGCCTTGACCGTGATTGCCGCGTTTGTGTCGTTGGCCGGATCCATGTTGTGGGTTTTTTCCACCATGCCGCCTTCGGGCCTGCTCACGCTGCCCGCCAACAAAACGTATGAATCGGAATGCGGCGACTGCCACCTGCCGTTCCACCCCAGCCTGTTGTCTTCCGACAGCTGGAAGCAGATGTTGGAAAACTTAGACGACCATTTCGGCGATGACGCGACGATTTCCGGCGACACCTTGATCGAAGTCACCGCCTACCTCACCAACTACGGCGGCGACAAATGGGATACCGAGGCGTCCAATCGGTTCAACATCGTCGATCCCAAGGCGCCTTATCAAATCACCGCGACGCCTTATTGGGTGCGTAAACACGAAGGCGTCGATCCGAATTTTTTCAAGCTCAAGAAAGTGGGCGCGAAATCCAATTGCGGCGGCTGCCATACCGATCATTACAGCGGCCGCTTCGACGATCAAAAAATCAAAATACCGAAGGAGTAACCATCATGAACACCCTAAAAACCCTCGTTTGCGCTTTAACCCTTGGCGCCGCCACAATGGTCGCGACAGCACCAGCTCAGGCCGCTGGCGACGCGGCTGCGGGCAAAGCCTTCTACGAAAAAGTATACTCCGGCAACAATTACGCCCAGAGCGCCGGCGTCAACGCGGTGGGTTGCGTAAGCTGCCACCAAACGAACCCGAAACAAAATACGCGGCACATCAAAACGGGCAATGAAAGCGGGCCGATGGCCGCCAGCGCCGGGTGGCGTGATCCGGATACCAATCAGCCGCGCTACGCCGACAGCCAAAAGACGGAAAAATGGTTCAAGCGCAACTGCAACGGCGTGCTGGGACGCGAATGCACGGCTCAGGAAAAAGACGACTTCATCGCCTATATGAAGTCGCAGTAAAGTTTGCACAGCTAAACAAAAAACAAGGCCCGGGGAAACCCGGGCCTTTATGTTATGAACTCACCCACAAAGAGCGAAGGCGATACCGCGCAAGGCGCGATCTCTTCATGAAGCGGCAGATACACATCGAAGGTTGCGCCCCTGCCCAAAGCGCTGCTCACCGAAACGCCGCCGCCGTGTTCCAAGGCGGCTTTCTGCACCAAAGCCAAGCCAAGCCCGCTGCCCTCGCCGCGCTGTTTGGTGGTGAAATAGGGTTCAAAAATCCGCTGAATGGTTTCGGCATCCATTCCAGAGCCCGTATCCATAACCGATAATTTTGCATAAGCCCCCAACTTTGGAACGGACAGTCGGAGTTTCGTTTCCGCATCGACATGCACCGGTTCTGCCGAAAACGTGACTTTCCCCGTATTGCCTTTCATGGCGTCGGCGGCATTGGACGCCAAGTTCAACAGGGCCGCTTCAATGAGTGTGGCCTCTACACATACCGGCATTTTTCCCGGCCAGATGCGCGATTCAAGGGTAATCGTTTTAGGCATGGAAGATTGAAGGATATTGAGCGCTTCATCCATAATATCGCGCACGTCGACGATCTCTTTCCTATCATCTTGTTTGTAACTAAAGGCATGGATGCGTTCCACCAAGGCGCGGGCGCGTTCGGCGGCCTGCAGCACCTTTTCCAACCGCAGCCGTTCCCGGCTTCCGTTGGGCAAATCGTTCATCGTCATGCCCGTCAGGCTGACGATCGGCAGCAGCATGTTTTTAAGATCGTGGGCGACACCGCCCGCCAAGTTGCCGATGGCATCCATTTTTTCCGCCTGACGCAGCCGCGATTCCATCTTGCGCGTTTCGCTCACGTCGGTATAGGTGATCACCAAACCGCCGCCCGCAAGACGCTGCGAGAAAACATGATAACTGGCGTCGCCTACGGTGAAGGTCTCATTGACCCCGGCCAGCAATTGCTCGGCCCGTTTGGCCGCAAGAACCGCGGGATTGCCCTCGCCGCAAAAGCCCTTATCGGCAAACATGCGCAACGCATTTTGCAGCGAAAGCCCGACATGATAAATTTCTTCGGGAACATCGACGACGTCGCGCCAGCGCTTGTTCCAAAATCTTAATTTTAGATTGTCGTCGAACATGGCTACGCCCTGCTCGACGTTGTCGAGGATCGCCTGCAAATTTTGCTGTAGGCGCTCGCGCTGCGCCAGCTCCGCCCGCAACACGCCATAAAGACAAAGTGCGGTGACGATAACGAAGATCAGCCCTTTATAACTTTGCAGCGCGCTGACCGCATGGGGAAACGAGGTCTGAACGAGCCAATCGGACAAAACGATCCACAGCGCCGCAAATGCAACGTAAAGAACCGTTACTTTGACCGAGGTTTGCGACATTGCCGTTTCCCCTGTTATGGGAAAGACGGATTGTACACGCATAAGTGTGCATTAAAAAGAGGGTTGTAACCTTTTTCGATGTACGGGATCGCGCGAAGGGTGCGTTTACTGTCCGCCAAGCCGCTTGATCTGCGCCTCGGCCTCGGCCAGTCCGGTTTTATCGCCCAACACGGTATACGCCTGCGCCAGCCGTTGCCAGCCCGCCAAATCATCCGGGTTTTCCTTCATCTTGGCGGCTAGGCGCTCGACCATGGTGCGGATCATCGCCTGTTGTTCTTCGGGCGACATCTCCTGGGCCTGCTCGACCTGCGCGGCGGACGGTCCCGGCGCGGAAGCTTCCGCTGCGGGCGCCAAATCCGCCGGCGGCAACATGTGCGCCACCGGGGCTTCGACGCCCAGCTCGCCGGCCAGCGCCTTGATGCGGCCTTGAATATCGGGCACCCACGGACCGTTGGACGGGCTGACCGACAGCAGGCCTAAATATTCGTTCATGGCCCCTTGCAAATCGTCCACCTGCTGGCGTTCCAGGGCGGCGTAATAATAGGTCATCGGATTGGTGGGATCTTGAGTGCGCGCTTCTTTAAACAACGCCAAAGCATCCGGCGTGACAACCTGACCGGCATCGGCGAACAAAGCCTCGGCTAAGATGAGCAGGGCATCGGGGTGACGATCCGTCACCTCCACCAATTTTTCAAACGCGCCGATGGCGTTTTTCTGATCGCCCAACATTTCATACGCTTTGCCCAGGATGTTCCAATTGCGCGGATCCTTAGGGTCTTTTTCCAGACGCGCTTTGATGTCTTGAATCATGGCGCGCAGTTGAGCTTCGCGAACCGCAGGGTCAGCCTGTTGGGTGCGTTCCGCCGTGCGCTCGCTCAACGGTCGGTCGGCCAGGCCGGGATTGCCCACGGTGAAATAAAGACCCGCCGCGCCCAGCGGCACGACGACCAAAATAGCGATGATCAATGCGCCCGTCAGCCGCGCATTGGCGGGCGTTATGGCCGCCGCATCTTTATCCCCATCCGCAGCGGCGGCAAGCATGCGGCGCTCGATCTCGGTACGCGCGGCCAGGGCTTGATTTTCATTCAGCACGCCGCGTTCCAAATCGCGGTCCACTTCGCTCAATTGGTCTTTGTAAACCGTCAGGTCGAAATCCGCCCGCTGGGGCAATGCGCCGCCTTTGGCTTTGCGCGCCAACGGCAGCACCAAAAAGGCCAGCACCAAAAGTGTAGCGGCGGCGGCGGCGATCCAAAAGGCGGTCATTCGTTATCGTCCTTCAACAAGGCGTTTAGGCGGCGGCGCTCTTCATCCGAAAGGGTGGCGGCTTGAGAGGTCTGCCCAACATCATCTCCACCGGCATCGCCCGCGCGGCGGCGGTAAAACGACACCACCCACAAGAGGCCTAAAATTCCGATCGCCGGCGGGCCAACCCATAACACGACCGTCGAGGCCTTGAACGGCGGGTTGAGCAGCACGTAATCGCCATAACGATCGACCATATAGGCCAGCACTTCGCTATTGCTGTCCCCGGCCTGAATGCGTTCACGCACCAACAGGCGCATATCGCCCGCCAGCTCGGCATTGGAATCGTCGATCGACTGGTTTTGACACACCACGCAGCGCAATTGTTTACCGACCTCGCGGGCGCGCGCTTCAAGCGCCGGATCGGACAGAACCTCGCTGGGTTCCAGCGCAGCGGCAGCGAACGGCAGGGCTACGCCTAAGATCAAGGCGCCGATGAGGGCTTTCAGTTTCATTGCTGTTGCAGTTCCGAAATCAAGGGCCACAGGGTTTGTTCCCAGACCTGAGCGTTGATGGGGCCGATCTGCTTGTAGCGGATCACCCCCTGTTTATCGACGACGAAACTTTCCGGCGCGCCGGTGACGCCAAACGCGATGGCCGCATGGGATTTTGGATCATCACCCACCAAGGTGTACGGATCGCCGAATTTCGCCAGCCAGCGCGGCCCGGCTTGCAGGTCTTTTTCCCGCCAGTCGATGCCATAGATCGGCACTAGGCCTTGTTCCTTGATGCGCACCAAAAACGGATGCTCGACCTGACAGGCGACGCACCACGAACCAAAAATGTTCACCAGCGTCACTTGACCCAGCAAATCCTTCGTGCCCCATCCACGTTCGCGGCCCTGGATGGCCGCCAGATCAAACTCGGGCACAGCTTTGTCGATCAGCACCGACGGCAGCACGTTCACCGCTTGGCCGGAGCCGACGCGGTTCAACTGTGCAATTGAAAATCCGCCAACCGCCAGCAGCACCAGCAAGGGAATGACGTAGAGAAAGCGCTTCATACCCATATCGTTCGTCACTCCGCCGGCGCGGCTTGAGCCGCCGCCCCGTGCGCCTTCGATTTACCCGGCGATTTGGTCGGCGCACCGATGCGGTGACGGCGATCGGTAAGGCTCACCATCGAGCCCAGCACCAACATCAGCGCGCCAATCCACATCCACACCACCAACGGCTTGTGATAAATGCGCACCACATAACCGCCGGTTTGAGGATCTTCGTTACCCAGCGCCACATAAAGATCGGCGGCTAACGTGGTCTCAATCGCGGCTTCGGTGGTGGGACGATTTTCCACCGGATAAACGCGATTTTCCGGATACAACACGGTATAGGGCTGGCCGTCCTGCGTGACTTCCATCATGCCCACCGTGGCGATGTAGTTGGGGCCCTGGGCCTCGCGCACGCCCTGGAAGGTATAGGTATAACCCGCCACCTCGACATGCTCACCCGGCTTCATCACCTGAATGCTTTCCAAGCCCCACACCGTCGAGCCGATCATGCCCAACACGATGATGCCAAGACCGCCGTGCGCCAACGTCATGCCCCAACTGGAGCGTGGCATGGTCGCCAAACGGCGCAGGCTTTGGCCCAAACCCACCTGAAACAATTTAATGCGCACCGCGATCTCGACCAGCGTGCCCGAAATCAGCCACGCCCCCAAACCGATGCCCAGCACCGACAGAACCGAGGCGCGCTCGACCAGCAGCAGATTGATGACCATCACCAAGACCACGGCAATCAGCGCCGCAATCAATTGTTTTAAGGCTCGGCCCAAATCGCCGCGTTTCCACGCCAACAGCGGGCCAACGGCCATGACCAAAATCGCCGGCGCCATCAGCGGGATAAACACCGAATTGAAAAACGGCGCGCCCACCGACACTTTGCCGCCGCCAACGGCATCCAGAAACAGCGGATAAAGCGTGCCCAGCAACACCGCCGCCGCCGCTACCGTCATCAACAGATTGTTGAGCAACAGCGAACCTTCGCGCGACACCGGTTGAAACAGGCCGCCCGATTTCAACTGCGGCCCGCGGATCGCGAACAGCGTGAACGAACCGCCCACCACGGCCAGCAACAGGCCTAAAATAAACACGCCGCGGGCGGGATCGGAAGCGAACGAATGCACGCTTGAAAGCACGCCCGAGCGCACGATGAACGTGCCCAACAGCGAAAACGAAAATGCTACGATGGACAAAAAGATCGTCCACCCCTTCAAGGTGTTGCGCTTTTCCACCACGATGGAGGAATGCAGCAACGCGGTGCCCACCAGCCACGGCATAAACGAGGCGTTTTCCACCGGATCCCAGAACCACCAGCCGCCCCAGCCGAGCTCGTAATACGCCCACCACGAGCCCAGCACGATGCCGCCCGTCAGCGAGCCCCATGCCGCCAAGGTCCAGGGCCGCACCCACCGCGCCCACGCCGCGTCGACGCGGCCTTCGATCAGCGCCGCGATGGCGAACGAAAAGGCGATGGAAAAACCGACATAGCCCAAATAGAGCAACGGCGGATGAAAGGCCAGACCGGGGTCTTGCAACAGCGGATTTAGGCCGTTGCCGTCCATGGGCGGCGGGAACACCCGTTCAAACGGGTTGGAGGTAAACAAAATAAACAGATAAAAACCCAGCGCGATCAACGCCTGAATGCCCAGCACGCGGGCCTTGAGGCTGGGCGGCAGGTTGCGGCCAAACACCGCCACCGCCAAACCATAGAGCGCCAAGATCAGCACCCACAACATCATCGAGCCTTCGTGGTTGCCCCACACGCCCGAGATTTTATACAGCATCGGCTTTTGCGAATGCGAGTTGGCGACCACGTTCAAGACCGAAAAATCGGATACCACATAGGCATACGTCAGCGCCGAGAACGACGAGAGGGCCAGCACCGCCTGCACCATGGCGGCGGGTCCGGCAAACGCCATCCACTGGCGATCTCCGCGCGCCGCGCCGACCATCGGCACGGTTGCTTGAAACAGGGCCACCATCAGCCCCAAGATCAATACGAAATGTCCGAGTTCGACGATCATTTTCCCAATGCTCCGTCCGCGGGACCGGCAGCGCCGTCGCCGCCCTTCCACTGACCGGATTTTTTCAAGGCGTCGGCCACTTCGGGCGGCATATAGTTTTCATCGTGTTTGGCCAGCACCTCGGAAGCGACGAACACGCCGTTTTGCATGCGCCCTTCGGCGACGATGCCCTGACCTTCGCGGAACAAATCAGGCAACAGCCCTTCATAACTGACGGCTACCGTGTTTTCCAAATCCGTCACCACAAAACGCACCAGGGCGGAGCCTTCTTCACGCACCACGGAACCTTCTTCGACCAATCCGCCCAAGCGCAACCGTTGATCGGGGCCGGGTTGTTTATTAACGATGTCGGTGGGGCTGTGAAACAGCGACACGCCATCGCCCAGGGCAAACAGGATCAAACCCGTCGCCAGACCCACCAAGGCCAGCGCGATAATGACAAAAGTAAGGCGTTTGTGCTTACGCTTCATCGCCATTGAGAGACTCCGTTTCTTGTTTTTGTTTTTGCGGAGCGTTGGCCGCCCTTAGGCGATCAAACTCCGTTTCGGTGGATTTCAGGCCGCGCACCGAGGCCGCCAACAGCGCCACCAGCAACACCGCGCTCATGACGTACGACGGCCACACATAAGCGCCGTATCCGCCCATCGACAAAAATTCCTGCATCATTCGTACTCCCTCAACCGCCCATCAACCGCCGTGAACCTGCTTTAAGCGCAGGATCCGGACCTTGTTGGCGGTGAGTTCTTCGCGCATGCGCACCAAAAGAACCCAGATGTAATAACCCTTATAGGCCAATGCCAGCAAAAGCAGCGGCCACAACATCGAAGCATGAATGGACGGCCCGCCCATCTTGATCACGCTGGCGGGCTGGTGCAGGGTGTTCCACCAATCGACCGAAAACTTGATGATCGGCAGATTGACCGCGCCGACCAACGCCAAAATGGCCGACGCCTTGGCGCCGCGCGCACGATCATCAAACGCGCCTTGCAAGGCCATATAACCGACATACAAAAACAGCAAAATCAGCATCGAGGTCAGGCGTGCATCCCACACCCACCACGTGCCCCACATGGGTTTACCCCATAACGAGCCGGTAGCCAGTGACAAAAACGTGAACGCAGCCCCCACCGGGGCGGTCGCCTTAGCCGCAACATCGGCTAAAGGGTGTTTCCAAATCAACGCCACCGCCGAGGCCACCGCCATCGCGGCATAACAAAACATGCCCATCCACGCGGCGGGTACATGCACATACATAATGCGCACGCTTTCACCTTGCTGGTAATCCGCCGGCGCGGTGAACAACGCCATATAAAGGCCTGCGCCGAACAGCGCGACGGTGATCCACATCACCCACGGCTGAACCGCAGCGGCGATGCGTAAAAAACGGGTGGGATTGGCAAAACGATGCATGAGTTTCCTGTGGCTTCCTGTCGATTGGTGCGTTTAGGGGTCCGTTTTATAAAATGGGCGCGTTGTTGTAACGCCTAGCGGGCCAATTTTCCAGACTTTCGCCGCTAAGCATGGCGTAATTGAGGCAAGCCTTACTCCAGCGCCTGTCTAAGGGCCGCCGCCGATGCCCACGGCGTCAGCGCCAGGGTGCCGACAAACAGCGCCGCTAAAATCAACAGGTGCGGACGCACGCCCATATCGCCGATGGCGGCATCCACCGCCGAAACGCCAAAAATCAGCACCGGAATATAAAGCGGCAACACCAGCAAGGATAACAACACCCCGCCCCGGCGCGAGCCCAAAATCAACGCCGCCCCGACCGCGCCGATCAGGCTCAACGTCGGTGTGCCCAAACTCAACGCCGCAATCAGCACCAGATAACCCTCGCTCGGCAATTGCATCAGCACCGCCAGCAAGGGCGCGGTCAAAATCAGCGGCAAACCGGTGGTGAGCCAATGCGCCACCACCTTGGCGATGACGGTGACTTCCAACGGCACCGGCGCTAAGGCCAGCAATTCCAGCGTGCCGTCTTCATAATCGGTTTGAAACAGGCGCTCCAACGACAACATGCTGGCCAGCAGCGCCGCGACCCAGATGGTGCCCGCCGCGATGCGTGCCAGGGTATTGGGTTCCGGGCCGACGCCGAACGGAAACAGCACCACCGCAATGACAAAAAACGCCACCACCATGAGTGAGTCAAACCCTTGGCGAAAAGCCAAACTGAGATCGCGACGGACCAGGGTGAAAAATGCGCTCATCGTTACACCATCACCCGTTCATCAAACACCGCAGAGCAGGCGAATTGAGAGACGTCCAATATCTTCGCGCCGGGCATGACCACGTCGGCGTGGGTTGACAGCACCACCATGCCGCCCGCGTCGCGGTGCGCTTGAATGGCGTGTTCCAGGCGTTTGATGGTGGCTTTATCCAGCGCCGAGGTGGGTTCGTCCAACAACCACAACGGTGCGGGTGCGGCGATGATGCGCGCCAAGTTCACCCGGCGCTTTTGCCCCGCCGAAAGAAAACGCCCCGGCACATCGTAGAGGTGTTTGATATCTAAGGCATCGAGCGCGCGTTCGATGCCGCCCGCATCGGCGCCGCGCAATTCGGCCCAAAAACGGATGTTTTCATTGGCCGTCAGCACCGGTTTGATCGCGTCGTGATGGCCGACGTAGTGCAGCTTGGCGCCGTGTTCGTCGATATCATCGAGCGCATCGGCATCATCCCACAACAACCGCCCGGCGTAAGGTTTCAGCAACCCCGCCATCAAGCGCAACAGCGACGATTTGCCCGCCCCGTTGGGGCCGATTAAAATCAGTGCGCCGCCGGGCTCAACCGTGAAGTCGAGACCCTGAAACACGGTGCGTTCGCCGCGCACGCAGACAAGGCCTTCACCGTGAAATTTGGCACTTGAAAATCGGGTCATCGGTTGGATTTTTACATTCCCCTGAATTAAGCCCGCGACCATAAACGATCTTCGAAAAATAACAAGCCAAGGTCAGAGCCTAAACAAATTGGCCGGGTTCCGAAGAGCCCGGCCAATGGATCTGTCTGTTAAGTCTGTACTGCGGGTCCGTCGTATGAAGTACACTGCGAGTGAAGGCGGCATTCCCCGGATTGGCTTATGAGGGGAGAGCTAAACCGGGGAATGGGCCACCAGGAGAAATTCTGCAATTCACCTTTAAAGACTTGATCTGAGTTTAGGTCGTTTTACGTGGGTCGTTTTAGCTGAACATGCTGGGGAGGGAGCCTAAGCATGCCGTCCGATGCATAAGAGTAAAGCGCCCAAATGTGGCCCGAATGTGTCACAAACGGGGTATTGTCATGAAATCATCGGGCGCAGGGAGGCTTGATTAAAAAATCGATTATGCCGTGAAATTCGCGTGAAATATGGTACGTGATGTAAGATTATGTAAGATATATGACCGCACACCCGTTTTTGCATTGATCTTCGGGCGCGCCTATGCTGCACTGCAGCATTTCCGCATGATGATCACCATTTCGATAAAATCGCGCCTTCAAGGGGACCTTTTCCATGGCCGGACAGGACACGCTCAATACCCGCCGCACGCTCAACGTCAACGGCACGACTTACGACTATTTCAGCCTGGAGGCCGCGTCCCAAGCAGGCCTCGGCGATGTCTCCAAACTGCCGTATTCGATCAAGGTGCTGCTGGAAAACCTCTTGCGCTTTGAAGATGGCCGCACGGTTTCGACCGACGACGTCAAGGCCTGCGTCACCTGGGCGGACGATGCCAAAGGCGGGCGCGAAATCGCTTACCGCCCCGCGCGCGTACTGATGCAAGATTTCACCGGCGTTCCCGCCGTGGTCGATTTGGCCGCCATGCGCGACGCCATGGTGGCGGTGGGCGGGAATCCTAAAAAGATCAATCCGCTTTCCCCGGTCGATTTGGTCATCGACCATTCGGTGATGATCGATTTTTCCGGCACCGCCGATGCCTTGCAGAAAAACGAAGCCTTGGAATTTGAACGCAACAAAGAACGCTATGAGTTTCTGCGCTGGGGCCAGCAGGCATTTGACAATTTCCGCGTGGTGCCGCCCGGCACCGGCATCTGCCATCAGGTCAACGTCGAACACCTAGCCCAAGTGGTGTGGACCGACGATGAAAACCTCGCCTATCCCGACACCTTGGTCGGCACCGACAGCCACACCACCATGGTCAACGGCTTGGGCGTATTGGGCTGGGGCGTGGGCGGCATCGAAGCCGAAGCGGCCATGCTGGGCCAGCCCATTTCCATGCTGATTCCCGAAGTGGTGGGCTTCAAGCTCACCGGCGCAATGAAAGAAGGCAACACCGCCACCGATTTGGTGCTGCGCATCGTCGAGATGCTGCGCAAAAAGGGCGTGGTCGGCAAGTTTGTCGAATTTTTCGGCCCGGCGCTGGACACCTTAAGCCTGCCCGACCGTTCCACCATCGCCAACATGGCCCCGGAATACGGCGCCACCTGCGGCATTTTCCCAGTGGACGCGGCGACCATCACCTATCTGAAACTCACCGCGCGCGACGACAAACGCATCCACCTAGTCGAAGCCTACGCCAAGGCGCAAGGCATGTGGCGCGACGCCACCACGCCGGATGCGGTCTATACCGACACGCTGGAGCTTGATCTTTCCACCATCGAACCGGCCATTTCCGGACCGAAGCGCCCGCAAGACCGCATCGATCTGAAAAATGCCGCGCCCGCCTTCGCCGCCGCCCTGAAAGCCATGGTCGGAGCCGATGCCCCGCGCGCCGAAGCCATCGACGGCAGCGATTATCCCTTGCGCGACGGCGACGTGGTCATCGCCGCGATCACCAGCTGCACCAACACCTCGAACCCTTCCGTTTTGATCGCCGCCGGGCTGGTCGCCAAAAAAGCGCACGAACTGGGCCTGCAATCCAAACCGTGGGTGAAAACCTCGCTGGCGCCGGGCAGCCAAGTGGTGGCGGATTATCTAAACGCCGCCGGGCTGCAACCGCACTTGGACGCCCTGGGCTTCAACATCGCGGGCTTCGGCTGTACCACCTGTATCGGCAACTCCGGCCCGTTGGCCCCCGCAATCGCGGACGCCATCAAAGCGGGCGATTTGATCGCCACCGCCGTGCTGTCGGGCAACCGCAACTTCGAAGGCCGCATCAGCCCGCACGTCAAAGCCAACTATCTGGCCTCGCCGCCGCTGGTGGTGGCTTACGCCATCGCCGGATCGCTGACGCGCGATCTGTTCAACGATCCGTTGGGCAAGGGCAAGGACGGCCAGTTGATCTATCTCAAAGACATCTGGCCCAGCGACGCCGAAGTCGCCGAGACCGTGATGCGCGTGGTCACGGCGGACATGTTCGCCAAACGCTACGCCGACGTGTTCAAAGGCACGCCTGCTTGGGGCCGCGTTTCCGCGCCGACGGGCGAAACGTTCACCTGGAAAGAAGGCTCGACCTACATCGCCAATCCGCCGTTCTTCACCGGCTTGGCCCCGGAACCCGATGCGGTAACGGACATCCACGGCGCAAAACTTTTGGCGCTGTTGGGCGATTCGGTCACCACCGACCACATTTCACCCGCAGGCGGCATCAAAAAGAACGGTCCGGCGGGGGAATACCTGCTCAGCTATCAAGTGCGTCCCGAGGACTTCAACTCCTACGGTTCGCGGCGCGGCAACCACGAAGTGATGATGCGCGGCACGTTCGCCAACATCCGCATCAAAAACGAGATGTGTCCCGGCACCGAAGGTGGGGTGACCCTGTACAAGGATGGCATGACCTCCATCTACGAGGCGGCCATGATGCACCAAGCCGACGGCACGCCCTTGATCGTGGTGGCGGGCAAAGAATACGGTACCGGGTCGAGCCGCGATTGGGCGGCCAAGGGCACCAAGCTGTTGGGCGTGAAAGCGGTGATCGCGGAAACCTATGAACGCATCCACCGTTCCAACCTAGTCGGTATGGGCGTGTTGCCGTTGGAGTTTAAAAACGGCCAGACGCGCCAATCGCTGGGCTTGGTGGGCAGCGAAACCTTCGATCTGACCGGCATCGAAGGCGGCATCACGCCGGGCCAGGACGTTCAAGGAACGATCACCCGCGCCGACGGCAAAAGCGAAGCGGTGACGTTCAAATGCCGCATCGACACCTTGGACGAGGTCGAATACTACCGTCACGGCGGCATTCTATCCTACGTGCTGCGTAATTTGATCAAAGCGTAAGCGCCTAAAATTTTAACGATCACCCGGCTGTTATCGGTCGGGGGATTTTGTTATGCTGCAGCCATGACACGCCGACTGAAACGACTGGCCCTCATCGCAAGCGCGCTCACCCTGCTGGGCGCGGCACCCGTGTTTGCGGGCTACGAAGACGCCCTGAAAATGGTGCGCGAAGCCAAATATCAACAAGCCTATTCGGAGTTTATGCCCTTGGCCGAAGAAGGCCATTCGGCCTCGCAATTTTCGATGGGCCTGCTCTATCACTTGGGGCGCGGCATCAAACAAGACAGCAAAATCGCTTACGAATGGTATAAAAAGGCCGCCCTGCAAAGCCACGCCCCCGCCATGAACAACTTGGGCATGATGTATCTGAACGGCGAATACGTGGCCAGAAATCAAGAAGTCGCCTTCAAGCTGTTTGAAAAAGCGGGCGGCGAACATGCCCAGGCCAAGGACAACTTAGGCCAGTGTTTTGAAAACGGCTGGGGCGTGGAGCAAGACACCGAAATGGCGGCCAACCTCTACGAACTTGCCGGTGACGGCGGGTACGTCGCGGCTTATTTTCATGCCGGGCAGCTTTATGAAAAAGGTTACCCCGACACCCCCCAAGATATCGACATGGCGGTCGAATGGTACATCAAGGCGGCGGAAAAAAAATATGCCGCGGCACGCACCCGGCTAATCGAATTGAAGCGTCTGCCCGACAACCTGAAAAACCAATAGGCTTACCCATCCAATAAAAAGGGCGCGGGAGTGACCCGGCGCCCTTTTATTTTAGTTATGCTTTGGCCTTACATTAAGCAATTTTTGGTAAAATCAGCCGCCTCATTGGCAGACCAGTCACCCTTGGGCTTTTCTTTCATCTGTGTACACCATTCCGGCGAGCCGACTTCGGGTGAGCAAGCGGCCACACCAAAAGCAAACCCGGCAACAACGCTTAACGCGATCACTTTTTTCAAACACCGCACGTCAATTTTCTCCCCTGTTAGCCTTGGTCGCAACACTATAGCGTTTTTACAGGGCGCGCTCCAGCACGCTCGCCAAGCGTTTGGCAAAGGCCACCGGGTCGGCAGGAGCTTCGCCATCGGCGATGCGCGCCTGATCCAGCAATAAATACGCGGCGTCTTTAAGCAACGCATCTTCCGCGCCGCCATCCACGCCAGCGCGCGCCGCCAGCTTGGCGACGATGGCGTGATCGGGGTTCAGTTCCAACACGCGCGGCATCGGGCCATCCAACTGTCCTTGACGGCGCAACATGCGTTCCAAGTTCACATCCATGTCGTTTTCATCGGCGACCAGACACACCGCACTTTCGGTCAACCGTTTGGATGGGCGCACATCCTTGACACTTTCGCCCAACGCCATCTTAAACGCAGCGATGAGGCTATCGAGCGCCGGAGCCTGGGCCTCGTCTTTTTTATCTTCGGTTTTGTCCGCGCCTTGGATTTTATCGAGATCCGCAACACCTCGGGTGATGGATTTCAGCGCCTTGCCCTCAAACTTATCCATCGAGCGCACCCAAAACTCATCCACCGGATCGCACAGCAGCAACACCTCGACACCCTTGGCCTTAAAGCCTTCCAGGTGGGGCGAATGGGTAAGCTGGGCCGCATCGTCGCCGGAGATGTAATAGATCGCCTCCTGGCCCTCTTTCATGCGCTCCATATAAGCGCCCAGTGTCGTCAAACCGTCGCCGTTGGTGGAGGCGAAGTGGCAGAGCTTCAACAGGCGTTCTTGGTGCGGGCTGGTTTCGAGCAGGCCTTCTTTAAGCACCACGCCGAACGCGCTCCAAAACTTAGCGAATTCATCCGGCGCTTTTTCGGCTTTCTTTTCCAATTCGCCCAAGACGCGCTTCACTAGGCCGGAATTGATCTTGGCCAATTTGGGATCGGTCTGCAGCATCTCGCGCGAGATGTTGAGCGATAAATCTTCGGAATCCACCACCCCGCGCAAGAACCGCAGATAGGGCGGCAACAGGCCATCGGCATGTTCGGTGATGAACACCCGGTTGACATAAAGCTTCACGTGGCTTTTACGCTCCGGCTCGAACAGATCGAACGGGCGATGGGTTGGCACATAAAGTAAGTTAGTGTAGCTCACCACGCCTTCGACCCGATTGTGCAGGGTCAGCCACGGATCGTCGAACGCATGCGAGGAGTGATGATAGAACTCTTTGTACTGTTCTTCGTTGATGTCTTTGGCCGCGCGGGTCCAAATGGCGGAACCTTCGTTGAGCGTTTTATCGCCAAACTTGACCGGAAAACCGATGTGATCGGAATACGTTCTGACGATGTGCGAAATGCGCACCTCTTCCAGATATTCTTTGGCGTCTTTTTTCAAGTACAGCACCACCGAGGTGCCGCGCTCATCGCGGCTGGCCGGTTCGATGGTGAACTCGCCCTTGCCGTCCGATGTCCACAGCCAGGCTTCCGCTTCGCCCGCCTTGCGCGTGGTGACTTCCACTTTGTCGGAAACCATGAACGCCGAATAGAAACCGACGCCGAACTGGCCGATCAAATTTAGGTTCTTTTTGTCGTCTTTGCCCAGTTGTTCCAAAAACGCCCCGGTACCGGAACGCGCGATGGTGCCCAGCGTTTCGAGCAATTCGTCATGGTTCATGCCGACGCCGTTGTCACTGACGCTTAAGGTTTTAGCCTTGGCGTCAAGAGCCAGCACGATCTTGAATTCGTGATCGCCTTCGATCAACGACGGTGCGGTCAGCGCGGCATGGCGCAGCTTGTCGCACGCGTCGGATGCGTTGGAAATCAGTTCGCGCAAGAAGATTTCACGGTTCGAATACAACGACCCCGCAACGATATCCAACAAGCGCCCGACTTCGGTTTGAAATGAAAAGGTTTCTTTGCTCATTCTCGGTCTTTTCCTCATAGGTTCCCTATAAGCCCTTTTGCGGGCATTGTTCGGTTCGGCGGATATGGGCCGAAAATACCCGCCGCGCAAGCCCCAAAAGCCCACAACTCTCCCACATCCCTCGGCTTTTGACTCGCAGGAATCGCAACGGCGGCCTATAATAACGATGTGGTGCGGATGCAACGTCCGCAGGCCTATATAAAAGTAGGGCCACGCCAAAATGGGAGAACCACTATGCAAATCCCCATCGAACTGAGCTTTCATGGATGCGATCATTCCGATGCGCTGGAACGTGAAATTCGGGCTCATGTCACCAAAATAGAAGAATTTTACGGACGCATCATGTCGTGCCGCGTGGTCGTGGAATTGCCCCACAAATCCCACGCCCAGGGCAAACTTTTCCACGTCAACGTCGACATGGCGCTGCCGGGCGCCGGCCACGTGGTGCATAACGACCGGGGGCAAGACCCGGCGCATACCGAAATTCATGTGGCGGTGCGCGATGCCTTCAACGCCGTCGAAGCGCAGGTGAAAAAGATCGTCACCAAACGTCGCGACGAGGAACGCCAAGCGGCGAGCTGAGTTCGTTTGCAAGCAAGGTTGAGAGTGCGGCGGGCTCATGATGAACCATCGACCCCCAGAGGATGATGCTCAGGCCTACCGCGATGCCCTGGTGGATGAAATTCGCGCCCAAGCCCGTGAAACCGCATTTTGGACCGGGCGTGACTGTTTTGACGAACGCGTGCTGAACGCCATCGCGCAGGTGCCGCGCCATGCCTTCATTCCCGAACCGCTGACGCTAAACCAAGCCTACGCCAATCACCCCCAACCCATCGGCTTCGGCCAGACCATTTCCCAACCTTATATCGTCGCTTTGATGACGGACCTGCTCAATTTACACAATAACGAGCGGGTGCTGGAAATCGGCGCGGGCTGCGGTTATCAAAGTGCGGTGCTGGCGCAACTGGGCTGCGAAGTGTACGCGGTGGAACGCTTAGAACCTTTGGCCGACCTAGCGCGCCTGACATTGGCAAAACTGGGGTACGAGCGCGTCACCGTCAAATGCGCGGACGGTGCCAAGGGCTGGGCGGAACATGCCCCGTTCGACGGCATTTTGGTCACTGCCTGCCAGGACGGCCCTATCCCCAAGGCGCTGATCGAACAACTTAATCCCGAAGGCCGCATGGTCATTCCGCTGGGGCCGAAGTGGGGGCCGCAGATGCTGCATTTGGGACAAAAAGACGCGGCTGGACAATTCACCCACGAGCCCGTCTTGCCGGTATCATTTGTTCCACTGGTATCGCGCCCGGAAAGCGGCTAAAACTCTGCCCATGCAAATCGATACTTCCCGTGACCGTACATTGATCCAGGCCGTATTGGGCCCGACCAATACCGGCAAGACCCATCTGGCGATGGAACGCATGCTTGCCCGTGCGTCGGGCGTCATCGGTTTTCCCCTGCGTCTGCTGGCGCGCGAAAATTACGAACGCGCAGTCAAAATCAAAGGCGCGGGCCAAGTGGCCTTGGTCACAGGTGAAGAAAAGATCGTGCCCAACGGGGCCAAATATTTTCTCACCACCACCGAAAGCATGCCGACTGATCGTACCTTCGAGTTTGCCGCCATCGACGAAATTCAGATGTGCGCCGACCCCGACCGCGGCCATGTCTTCACCGACCGCTTGCTGCATTATCGCGGCGCCCGCGAAACTTTATTTTTGGGCGCCGACACCATCCGCGGGCTGATTAGCCAATTGGTGCCCGGGGTCGAGTTCGTCTCGCGCCCGCGCCTTTCGACCCTACGGTATACCGGCTACAAAAAACTCACCCGCCTAAAGTCGCGCAGCTGCATCGTCGCATTTTCCGCCAACGACGTTTACGCCATCGCCGAATTGATCCGCCGCCAATCGGGCGGAGCGGCCATCGTCATGGGCGCGCTCAGCCCGCGCACCCGCAACGCCCAGGTCGATATGTTCCAATCGGGCGACGTCGATTATTTGGTGGCCACCGACGCGGTGGGCATGGGTCTGAATATGGATGTCGATCATGTGGCGCTGGCCGCCACGCGCAAGTTTGACGGGCGCATGATGCGCGACCTGAACCCCGCCGAATTAGCGCAAATCGCGGGCCGCGCGGGCCGCCACCTGAACGACGGCACCTTCGGCACCACCGGCGACGTCACCGGCTTGGGCGCCACGACGGTGGAACACATCCAAGAACATAAGTTTCAGGCGCTGCCCCACATTTTCTGGCGCAATGGCGCGTTGGATTTTGCCTCGACCAAACGGCTTAAACAGAGCCTTGCCGAACGCCCCGAACACGCCGCACTGCGCCGGGCGCGCGAAGCCGACGACGAACGGGTGCTGGATTATCTGATTGCCGACGAAACTTGCGCCGCGCGCGCCGTCACCACCGACACGGTGCGCTTACTGTGGGATGTCGCGCGCATTCCCGATTTTCGCAAGATCCATACCGACGAACACCCGCAGCTTTTGGCGCGGCTGTTCGACCACCTGACCAGCCCGGCAGGACGCATCCCCACCGACTGGATGGCCGAACGGGTCAACCGCGTGGAGCATACCGACGGCGACATCGATACCTTAATGGCGCGCATTGCCGCCGTGCGCACGTGGACCTACGTTTCGCACCAGGGAACATGGCTGGACGATCCGCTGCACTGGCAAGAACGCACCCGCGCCATCGAAGATAAACTTTCCGATGTCCTACACGAACGCTTGACCCAGCGTTTCGTCGACCAGCGCACCAGCCATCTGGCCAAGACGCTGAAGGCCGACACGCCGCTGGCCGCCGCCCTGCACGATGACGGCGCATTGCATGTCGAAGGCCATAATCTAGGCACCTTGAACGGCTTTCGTTTTGCGCCCACCGCCAGCGAAACCTCGCTCGCGGCCAAGGTTCTGGGCAGTGCCGCCAGCATGGTGCTGCGCGACAAAATCACCGAACGCTTAAGCGTGCTCGACGCCGATGCCGATGCCGCCTTTACCTTCAACGCCAATGGCGACATCTTGTGGCGCGGCGAGGCGATTGCCCGTTTTGCCAAAGGTCCAAGCCTGCTGCACCCTTTGGTCAAGGCGCTATCGTCCGATCTGCTGGATGCCGAGCAAAAAGACCAGATCGAAGCGCGGCTAAATTTGTGGGCGAAGGATTTGATCCACGACCGCTTGGGCCTGTTGCTGGCCGCCGCCGAAGCGCCGCTGACCGGGGTAGCGCGCGGGCTGGTCTTTCAACTGACCGAAAGTTTGGGCGCGTTGCCGCGCCATGAAGCGGACGGAGAAATCCGCTCCCTATCCAAGGACGACCGCCACGCGCTGCGCAAACTCGGCATCCGCATTGGCCGCCACTTGGTTTATTTGCCCGTGTTGCTGCGCCCGGCGGCGGTGGAACTTTCGGTTTTGCTGTGGGCCGTGCATGAAGATGTAGAACGGCTGGCTCCGCCCCCGGCGGGCCGGGTGTCGCTAAAACGCGAAAAACACGAACCCGAAGGCTGGCTGCGCGCGGCGGGCTTCCGCCCGGCGGGGACGCTGTTCGTGCGCGCCGACATGCTTGAACGCATGGCCGAGCTGGCGTGGAAAAAACTCGAAGACGCCAAAGGTCCGTTTGAAGCTGGGGCCGAATTTTTGTCGCTAGCCGGCTCAAGCGCGGAAGAATTGCCGGGCATCTTAAAAAGCCTGGGCTTCGCGCCCGCCGCCGAAGAAGGCAAATGGCACCTGCGCCCGCGCGTCCATAAACCCCGCGCCGCCAAAACCCAGCCTACAAACAACAAGCCCGCGAACGACAAACCCTTAAACGACAAACCTCAGGCCGAAACACCCCTGACCAAAACGCCCCTGGCCAGCAAACCCGGCGACAAGCCAAAACAAAAGTTCCGCCCCCCGCGTGGCAAGGACAACGGCAAAGGGCGCCAGCCCGCCCAGCCGCCAATGCCGCGCCCGGTGAAAATCGATCCCGATAGCCCGTTCGCTAAGCTCCAGGACTTCAAATTCAAAAAATAGGGTTTGAGCGATGACCGGGCTATCGCCGCAATCGCGCATCAGAATCGATAAATGGCTATGGCACGCGCGCTTTTTCAAAAGCCGCACGCTGGCGAGTAAATTTTGCCAAACGGGCAAACTGCGCCTCAACGATCAACTGATCGCCAAGGCCCATGTTGCGGTGGAACCGGGCGATGTGCTGACCTTCGCCAAGGGCGCGGCGATCAAGGTGGTAAAAATCCTCGACATCGGCCAGCGCCGCGGCCCCGCGCCGGAGGCACGTGCACTCTATGAAGATTTAAGCCCGCCGCCGCCCAAAAAGGCCGATCCGAATTTAAGCGCCCCAGCGGGCCACCGTGAACCGGGCAGCGGCCGCCCCACCAAGGCGCAACGCCGCGCCCTGGATCGTCTCATGGGTGATGATTGAGGCGATGATTGAGGCGACAGCGGAACTAGGCTTTCCCTACAATTTTCCATTATTGCCCTAGTCACGCGCGCGCCTGCACGGTATCAATACCCCCGTCACGCCGCATGATGGGCGCATATCGTTTTGGAGCTTAATTTATGGAACTTCTGCTCAGTCCCGAAGCCTGGATCAGCTTGGTCACCTTAGTGGCCCTGGAAGCCGTTTTGGGCATCGACAATCTGGTGTTTATCGCCATTTTGGTGGACCGTGTTCCTCAAGAACAACGCACCGTAACCCGCAGATTGGGCATCGCCATGGCGTTGGGCACCCGGCTGGCGCTGTTGTTCGTATTGGCGTGGATTGCCGGGCTGACGGCGCCGCTGTTCACCATCATCGGCGAAGAAATTTCCTGGCGTGATTTGATCTTAATCGGCGGCGGCATGTTTTTGCTGGCGAAATCCACACGCGAAATTCACGACAGCATCGATGAAGCCGGCGTCCACATGCCCGAAGCCAAACCCTTGGCCTCGGTTCTGTCGGTGGTGGTGCAAATTGCCCTGATCGATATCATCTTTTCCCTAGACAGCGTCATCACCGCCGTCGGCATGGTCAACGATTTAACCATCATGACCCTGGCCATTATCATCGCCGTGGCGTTGATGTTGTTGGCTTCCGGGCCGCTTTCCATATTCGTGTCGCGCCATCCCACGGTGAAAATGCTGGCCATGAGCTTCTTGCTGCTGGTCGGCATGGCGCTGATCGGCGACGGCCTGGGCATGCACATCCCCAAAGGCTATTTGTACTTCGCCATGGGCTTCTCGGTGCTGGTGGAAAGCCTCAATTTATGGATGTCGGCGCGCCGCCGCCGCGCCAGCGAAGAATTTGAGGAAGTTGAGGAATAAGAATACGACCATGTTAAATCGCATCAAACAGCTGTTGCTCGCGGACGGGACCAAGAGCAAAAAACCGCGCGGAAAATCCGACATGGAGCTTGCCGCCGCGGCCCTATTGGTCGAAGCCGCCGTCTTGGACGGAACCTTTGACGACGCTGAACGCGCCGTCATCGAACGCCTGCTCAAGGGGCATTTCAACTTAACCGACGCTGATGTGACGGACCTGATCCGCGATGCGGAAAGCACCATCGAAGACGCCAACGAACTGTACACGCTGGCGCGCACGGTCAAAGATGGCCTGGAAATTTCAGAGCGTACCGCCATCATCGAAATGTTGTGGGAAGTCGCCTACGCCGATGGCGAATTGCACGATTATGAAGCCAACCTGGTGCGTCGGCTGGCCGGGCAGCTTTATGTTTCCGACCGCGACAGCGGCGAAGCGCGCAAACGCGTTTTGGCCAAACTAGGGTGATGGTTCCGAAATACGTTGCATTGAAGGCACCGTATTTCTGGGGCAAGACACCGGGCCTAAAATAGCCTCTTTTTTTGTAAGCTTGAGACAAACGCCGAAATCGCGTAAACAACGCCTAACGGTTACCCAATTTGCGGAGATTTTTATGACCTACGTCGTCGTCGAAAATTGCATCAAGTGCAAATACCAAGACTGTGTTGAAGTCTGCCCCGTGGACTGCTTTTACGAAGGCGAAAACTTCCTGGTCATCAATCCCGACGAGTGCATCGATTGTGGCGTTTGTGAACCCGAATGCCCGGCCGAAGCCATTTTGCCCGATACCGAGCCCAATTTGGATAAATGGCTAGGCATCAACGCAAAATTTGCCGCCGAGTGGCCCAATATCACGCGCAAAGGCGAAATTGCCGCCGATGCCGCCGATTGGGACAAGAAACCCGGCAAGGAAGCCATGTTGAGCCCGAACCCCGGCAAGGGCACCTGATCTCTTTTGGTATCCGCTTGAAATAAAACGACTTTCAGGCATTTTTACGCAAAAACCCACACCCCTTACGGTCCCCACAGACCGAAAGGGGTGTATTTTTCGTTAATTTGTGGTATAGTCTTCAAGCGCTGGTCCTTGGGGGGGCCGGCTTTGCTGTGTAACAAGGCGTCTTTTTGGTCCATGCACCCTTTCGGCCCATGTTGATAACCGGTTGAACCCTTGGTGGTTTTTGCGTCACCAAGACCAAGAGACTTCGGGCAGTTACGCGGCTCAATTCAATGCCCCGGCGCTCCCGGGGAAACATAAAGCGGCTCTGCCGCTGACTTTCGCGTTTGCAAGAAGGCGGGCGCGTTTGCGAGAAGGCGTGTTGGCGCGTGATGCATCCCATATGCATGCTGTGCTTGGGGCGTTTCGGCCTCAACGTTCTTGGTCTCAACGTTCTGGGATTTAGGACGTTTTGCCACCCAGCCGACCGCCAAAACGAAGACATATCTGTTGGCTCTAACCCAGAAGGCGACAAATGGCAGAAAAATTGATGTTCGGCACCGGTGACTTCGTCGTGTACCCGACCCACGGCGTGGGTAAAGTTCTCGGCATTGAAAAACAAGAAATTGCAGGCCATGCGCTGAAATTGTTCGTAATCTCGTTCGAGCATGAACGCATGACGTTGCGCGTCCCGGTCGAAAAGGCCACGGATTCCGGCTTGCGTAAGTTAAGCTCCAAAAAAATCATGGATGGCGCCTTGAGCACGCTCAAAGGCCGCGCGCGCGTCAAACGCACCATGTGGAGCCGTCGCGCCCAGGAATACGAAGCCAAGATCAATTCCGGCGACCCCGTATCCATCGCCGAAGTGGTGCGCGACCTGCACCGCCGCGCCGATCAACCGGACCAGTCGTTCTCGGAACGTCAGATTTACGAACAAGCGCTGGAGCGTCTGGCCAGTGAAGTGGCCGCGGTCGAAAAGATCGACATGGAAAAGGCCCAGACCAAACTGGAAAAGCTGCTGACGGCGGCCTAAGCGGTTCGTCAAATGCATAAAAAAGGCCGGAGCGTCACGCTCCGGCCTTTTGTTTTGAAGCATTAAGTCTTTGGCTATTTAATGACCTTAATCTTCTGGCCCGTAACCAAGGTATCGCCCGGCCTAAGGTTGTTTAGAGCCTCGAACCAATCGGCCTTCAAATCAGGAATGACCATCGTGTTGACCATATCGGCGACGCTAACCCCGCGCCCAACCGTAACCACCCGCACACGATAGGCCTGCGCGTTGGCTATTTCAGACTTTGTCGGCGCACGCAGGCTGTAGGTGGTGCGGCGCAACGCCTCACTTAACCGCGCCGATTCTTTCGGCGGCGTTTCAAACTGGAACCGCCAGTACGTATCCTTGTTTTGTTCAATCAAGATCCGGCGCACATCCACGTTGCCTTTTCCCGACCATACCGAAGCCGTGCCGGTCACCGCCTTCATGCCGTTGATGTCCAGCCATTCGACATTGTCGAGGCTGAAATTATCGCCCCATTTGTGGCGCATAAACTTTTCCATGCCGCCCGCGTTGCGCACTTCTTGGGCATCGGCGCTCGCAAACTTGATCAACGCGCCCGATTCTTCCACGGCGATGACGATATCCGGCAAATTGTTGATTTTGAAGCCGTCGGGGACCTCAAAACGGAACCCTAAGGTGGGATGGATAAAGACGTTGCCGCGCACCAAGCCCTGTTCGGGATCATCGCCAAACACCATGCCGTCAATGCGGTTCAGATAATCGTCCGCATCGCGCCGGGTCGCCGTTTGACCGTTTTGCTGCGCCAATTTGATGGCCTGCTGAATGCGATCCGTCGTGCGCGGGTGGGTGGAAAGGATGTTGTTTTCATCCACTTGGCTGGCGCCTTTTCCCGCCAGCTTGGCCTCGATGGCCTGATGGGCGCGCAACTTGTCAAAGAAACTGACCAACGCCTGGGGGTCATAACCGATGCGGGTCATGTAGCGCACGCCGAGCATGTCGCTTTCCAATTCCTGTTCGCGCGAATAGCTTTTCAGCGCCAAGTTTGCGCCGATGGAGGCGAGATCGCCGCCCGCGCGGCCCAAACCCGCCGCCTGGCTGAGCACGCCGAGCACCTGCACGCCAATGTTGGCGGCGACGGTGGAGCTATACCGTTGGGCGGAATGCCGCGCGGTGACGTGGCCGATTTCGTGACTGAGCACCCCCGCCAGTTCCGCTTCGTCGCTGGCCAGCGCCAGCAATCCGCGGGTGACATAGACAAACCCGCCCGGCAGGGCAAAGGCGTTCACCTGGGTGTCGTTCAAGACCGTGAAGGTCCACGGCAGATCGGGCATTTCGGAGGTCTTGGCCAACGACAGGCCTAAATTGCGCACATAGGCCTTAAGCGCGCGGTCGCCATATTCCCCGCCGAACTGCTGGACCATCTTGGGATGCTCTTCGGTGCCGACCTGAACTTCCTTTTCCGGCGACATGAACGCGGTAAAACTTTGTTTGCCGGTAGCGGGATTGGCCGAGCACGCGCCCAATGCCAGCAGCACGGGCAAAAGCAACAACAGTGGGGATTTGAATACATTCATCATGAGCTTAATATAGCCTACGGATTTAAGACTTCCAGTCGTTGCGGATGATCGAGTTCGATCATCGGCCCATTTTCAGAATCGACCCAGCCGCGCACCCGCACCCGCCGATCCTTCAGCGCCACCAAATCGATGCCGCTTTGCCCAAAGGCCGGCTCATCGCGGGCCATCACCTTGACGGTAAAATCGGTGCGCCAATTGGCTCCGAAGTTCACATACACCCGGTCTTTGATGCGGGTAACGGAGAACACCCGGCCTTCGACGATTTGAAACGAACCGGCGTCAAAACGCACGTTGTCTTCATTGCGCAGCGCATAATACGGCAAGGCCCACAACCCGGAACCATCGGCCCGGGCCTGACGCTCCAGCGCCAGCATTTCGGTCGCCAACAGGCGGTTGTCGGGAAAGGTGTAAACCCGCGCCAAACCCGCCGCCAGCATTGCGCCCTGCACCCAAACGCGATCGCCCGGACCCGACAAAGAACCCTGCGAAGGCAACAACACATGCGCCAGCAGACGGCCATGGCGGTCCATGGCTTGAGCGGCCAGACGCAGCTCGACCGCATGGCCCAGCACCAAACTTTCCAAATGGACCTTGGCCTCAGTGCTCAACGGCCAGGCTGCGAAGCCCTCACGCCCCAGGGGCAGTTTAGGGGCCTGAATGCCCACCAAGCGCACCTGACGGCCATCGTCCAAAATCACCGTATCGCCGTCGATCACCGCCTTGACCGTGGCCGTGCCGCCATCGGTCAAATCCATAGGGTCCGCCGCAAACGCGGGCGACACCACCATAACCAGGGCCAACATCACCAGGGCCGCAAAAAAGCTTAAAAAACGCAGCATATGCTTCTTTCCCACAGGGGTCGGCACCCCCTATACTATACCCGTCCAAGATCATAAAACACCCGAACAAAAGGCGCAAAAGGCACCACATGGACACCCCGCACAAACCCGACCTGTACCCGCCGCTCAAACCTTATGGCGAGGGCTATCTAGACGTGAGCGACGGCCATCGTTTGTATTATGAACTGTCGGGCAACCCCCAGGGCATCCCCGTCGTTTATCTGCACGGTGGGCCGGGGGCGGGCTGCATGCCTGCACAACGGCGTTATTTCAATCCCGATCGTTATTTGATCGTGCTGTTCGACCAGCGCGGCAGCGGCCGTTCCACGCCGTTCGCCAGCACCCGGCACAACACCACCCAAGACCTGGTGGCCGATATCGAAAGCCTGCGCCAACATTTGGGCATCGATCAATGGCTGGTGGCGGGCGGATCGTGGGGCTCCACCCTGGCGCTGGCGTATGGCACCACCCACGCGCCGCACTGTTTGGGCTTTTTGCTGCGCGGCGTGTTTTTGGGCGCCGATAGCGAAATCGAGTGGTTTTTGGACGGCATGGGCAAAATCTTTCCCGAAGCCTATAGCGATTTTTCCGCCCATGTGGGCGGATTGGCCGGACGGGCATTGTTTGAGGCCTACCTGGAGCGTTTGTCCGATGACGACCCCAACCGTCACCTGCCCGCCGCACGGGCGTGGGCACGGTATGAAAGCCGCTGTTCGACCCTGCGCCCCTTAAACGGCGGCTCGGATGATGGGGAAACCAGCGCAACCTTCAACGCTTACGCCCTGTCGCTGGCGCGCCTGGAAGCGCATTATTTCCAACACCACTGTTTTTTGCGGCCCAACGAACTTTTGGACCGTTTAGAGACCGTCCGCCACCTGCCCGCCCACATCGTGCAGGGCCGTTACGACATCGTTTGCCCGATGGAAACCGCCTATCGGCTGCACTTAGCATGGCCCGATTCGCAGTTGCACGTCGTGCCGGACGCCGGGCATTCCGGCATGGAGCCGGGCATCGCGCGCGCCCTCACCCAAGGTGCCGATTCCCTCGCCGAACAACTGGCCCAACTCCTGGCCCGCCCGGTTTAAGGCATCATTTTATTAATTTACGCCTAAGGGCGTTGATTTTAGCGCCGATTTCCCCTTAAATGCGTGCCACCACTTAGACCACCCTTGGGGGAGCCGATCTTTCATGCGCATTCAACGCACCACCTTGGCCACGTTCGCATTTATCGCGGCGGCGCTGTCTTTCAATCTTGCCGCACCGGCTGTGGCCGACGATCCGGCTTTCCTGTCGGTCGGCGCAGGCTCGTATGATTGGAACCGCCAAAAAGACGAAGGCGTTGAAGCGCGTATCGAATATCGCCACGACAAAAAAATCCTCGGCCCCCTAAAGCCCTTCATCGCCGCAGCGGTGTCGAAAAACGATACCACCCAGACCTTTGTGGGCGTGGGCGTGTTGATGGACATTTATTTCGGCAACCGCTTGGTCGTCACGCCGAGCTTTGCGCCGCATTATTATCATGGCGGCAACAGCAAGCTGGATTTGGACTACGCGTTGGAATTTCGCTCGCAGCTGGAAATGGCCTACCGCTTTGACGACCGCTCAAGGTTAGGGTTGGCAGTGTCGCACTATTCCAACGCGAGCCTAGGCAAAACCAATCCCGGCACGGAATCGGCGCTCTTGTATTATTCGTATCCCGTCGAATTCTTTAAATAATCCTGCACTTCAGGGTACAAAACAGGCCGTCAAACCCTTAACATCGTCCCGGGCGCCCGTAGCTCAGCTGGATAGAGCACCGGTTTCCTAAACCGGGGGTCGTGAGTTCGAATCTCGCCGGGCGCACCATTTCTCTGTACAAATCCCCCCCCCCCGAGAAGCGATGCCAGCACCCTTATTGCTGCTTTAATTCGGCTGTATCGATCATTTCAAGAAGAGCATCGATAAAGCCGCAAATTTTCAACGCACGATCTCGCGTAACACTGTCGCTCAGTCTGTGATGGGTTGGATTCCGCAATGCCAACATTACTCCTTTGTAGATAAAAGATAGGCCTTCCTGTTCAGCGGGGTCATCGCTGAATTTGAGAATTGTTTTATCAATATCCGCCTTGATCACCCTATTAACGAGTTCCGTACTCTGCCCCTGAAGGCAGGTCCGTTGCCGAATCCGCTCCTCAAGAATCTGCGTTGCCTGATTTATAACGCGATCAAAGTGATTGTCTGCTTTTAACAAGTCGGAGCATCGTGACCTGAGAGTTTCGTCGTTAATGAACAGGTATAGCCCCGCAGCTTGAAAAATCCCGTGCAGTTCAAAGTTAAGAGGCTTAAAAACAACGTTCACTGGACCGAATTCTGTAGTAATTGAAATTCTCTGCCCCGATGAAAAATTGGAAGGCAGCGTTACATTCACCTCAAATGAATACTCTGCCGCTTGTTTCGGAACCCCTTGAACAAGTTCCACTCCCGGAGGAACAGTCATTCTGATCCTTGCTGCAGTGCTATCCGTGACACTATGATATTCGTATGAACCATCATATTGAACACCGGCTGCGTCTTCACCTCGGACTCGACCGTCAGCCAACACAATAACGCCAGTCCCGCTATCTGCATTCCCTGCAAACGCAATTTGGTAAATGCCTTCTGGTGTTGTCATTTTACTACTTCTCCGCCGCCCAAAACTTACTCTTATAGATGCATGAATCGTATGTGCAAACACAACCTTTGGAATAATCCCCGGACTTTATTGGAACTGACTGTTTAAACGAAACAATTTTATTAAGCCCACAAAGTCACCTTTTTATCATGTGTTACCATCACAACCCTCTCAACCCCTGCGCACCACAACAAAGCTATCGACGTCTGTGCGCCTTCGCGATACTCATGCACGATGAACTCTGGCAATACCCTTGAAATTTTTCTGGTCGCGGCTCCAGGCGCTGAGGCTCTTTTGTGCGCGGAAGCGACGGAAAAAGGATTTAAAGATCCCAAACCCGGCAAGGGCGGCGTGACCATCCGGGGCGACTGGGCCGAGGCGTGGCGGGCGAATTTTGAGCTTCGTGGCGCCAGCCGGGTGCTCGTGCGCATCGATGCGTTTCGCGCCCTGCATCTTTCGCAACTCGACAAACGCGCGCGCCGTGTGGCTTGGGGCGAGTTTCTGCGCCCGGACGTTCCGGTCCGTGTCGAAACCTCCTGCACGAGCTCGCGCATTTATCATTCCGGGGCCGCCACGCAACGCATCGCCAAAGCCATCCACGAAGAGCTTGGCGCACCGATTTCGCCCGACGCCGAAGTTTGCATCAAGGCGCGGATCGACGATGACCTTTGCACCATCAGCATCGATACCTCGGGTTCGACGCTGCACAAACGCGGCCACAAGGAAGCGGTCAATAAAGCGCCGATGCGCGAAACCCTGGCTTCGCTGTTCTTGCGGCAATGCGGGTTCGACGGTAGCGAGCCTGTCGTCGATCCCATGTGTGGGTCCGGCACGTTCGTTATCGAAGCCGCCGAGATTGCCGCAGGCCTTCTGCCGGGCCGATCCCGGCACTTCGCTTTTGAGCATCTGGTGAGTTTCGATGAAGAGGCATGGCAGCAATTGCGCGCCCGCGCAACCCGTATGACGCCCAACGTTCGTTTTTTCGGCTACGATCGCGACGCCGGGGCGATCCGCATGAGCCGCGCCAATGCGGAACGTGCAGGGGTGGAGGCTTTGACGGAGTTCCGCCAGCAGCCCATCAGCGAGCTTGTTCCGCCAGAGGGTCCGCCAGATACCCCACTAGATACCCCACCGGGCCTCGTCATCGTCAATCCGCCTTACGGCACGCGCCTTGGCAGTGTGAAAAGCCTCTATCCGCTATACCAGGCCCTCGGACAAACGCTCATGACGCGGTTTCACGGCTGGCGTGTCGGCCTGATCACGAATTCGGATGTATTGGCCAAAAAGACCGGCCTGCCGTTTGCGCATGAAAGTGCGCCGGTGTCCCATGGCGGCATATCGGTCAAAGTGTATTCGACGTCACCGCTGCCATAAGGATAAGCGGAGCGCCATTCCCTTGCAAAACCACACCGCAAAGACTTGACCCAAGACATCCCGGCTCCCACAGTGTATTGATCCGTATGATTTGACGGAATGCTTTGGGGATACAAGATGCTTTCCATGCTTAAGCGCCTGTTTGGAAAATCGCAGCCGGTTACGAACCACGCGGAGTTGGTGGATTTTTTGGATCGCCATACCTCGTTTGTGTCGCAAAAATGCGTCACCGAATACTGTCGCTCAAAGGCCGGCTTGAACTGGGACAAGCTGATGTTGGAGGCGGATTTCATCGACGTCATCAACGTCAGCCGCTGGCAGGCCTACGTTCATGTGTTGGACGATATCGTGGTCATGCTTGAGGCCCTGTTGCGTCCGCACTGCGAAAACCGCCTGGAGGAATTAGCCAATGCCTTGGTGGTTTTGGAAAGCGACGTCATCAAGAGGCATACGATTCCCATCATCCCGGAAGGGGGATGGAGCGAGCATTTACATGAGCTGAAAAGCCGCATCGGATTTTTACAGGAAGGCCCACCCCATTCGACCCGGGAAATTGCCAAGGTCAGCGGCGAAAAAGTTTTTAAGGTGTTGCCCATTCACAGTCGGTTGAGCCATTACGATCAAGAATTGGTCGTCAATTCCGTGCGTTTTTTGATGATGGGCGTTCACGGCAAAATTTTGGAACAAATCGATTTTAAACAGGCTGTGGATATGCTGATCCCACCCGCTTTATAAACTTGCCAGCTTAAGAACATTGGGCAGCGCGGGCAGGCTCATCAGCAGCGCCGCCGCAAGCCAGATGCTAAGCGAGATCGTCGTCGATTCTTTCGCTTGAATATGGCGTTCATAAAGCGCCGCGGGCACGCCCGACAGCATTAAGGTCAGGGTCGAAAACGCCAGCGAGCTGAGATAGGTGATGGCCTCCATATTGTCGGGCATCATGCCAGCCATCCAAAAGGGCGCCGTTCCCCACAACATGGGAAGCCAAGGCGAAGCGAGGCCGTTTAACATACACACGATGAGGATCAAGGGCAGCATGACCTGTCTATTCCTTTTGTTGTGGCCTTTTTATCGCGGCAACGGTTCGACGCTGGTATCGATGATGGGGATAAGGCCAAAAGAAAGCATGATGATGGTAAAGCCGATGCGGATCAGGTGAAGCCACAGCGCCGCCAGGATTAATATCCACAGGTGTGTGACCACCAACGGCGTGATGTAACGGACCACCGCCACCACCGGATTGGTCAGGCGGATGAAGGCCTGCCAAATGTAGTTATTCCACTCATCGGGGACAAAAAACCCCAGCAGGAAACGGCCCAGCATGGTGTAGGACAACGCCGCCAACAGATAGTTGGGAATGTTGTAATACCAGTATTGCCAAAAATCCCAAGCCATGCGGACGCACCCCAATCGTTAACTGTCGTTCTGATATAGCAAAAACCACTTAAAAAGAAAGGGGGCCCGGAAACCCGGACCCCCTGCCTTAAGTTTAACAAAGGCCGAATTAGACCTTTTCTTCCATCATGTTCTTGCCCGAAGGAATGCGCAGTTCGCGAACGAAGGCCTGCATTTCCGCCGACGGCGCCGGGGTCATCATCGAGACAACATAGGTCGCGATGAAGGCCACGGGGATGCCGAAGATACCGGCGGAGATGTTCTTCACGCCCCACAGTTCCGGCTGAGCAAAGCCCAGCTTATGGGTCCATAGGATGTAGAACAGCGTGACACCGAAGCCGGCAATCATGCCCGCGATAGCACCCTGTTTGGAGGTGCGGGTCCACCACACGCCCATGACCAGCGCCGGGAACAAACCGCCCGCCGCCAGAGAGAACGCATAGGAAACCAGCGCCAAGATGTTGCCGAGTTCAAAGAACGCGATCATCGTAGCGCCCATCACGGCGACCACCACCAGCAAGATACGAGAAACGACCAGACGCCTGTGCGTTGAAGCTTCTGGATCGATCATGCGGTAATAGACGTCATGGCTAAGCGCGTTGGCGATCGCGAGCAGCAAACCGTCTGCCGTCGAAAGCGCAGCAGCCAAACCGCCGGCGGCCACCAGACCGGCGACGACATAAGGCAGACCGGCAATTTCCGGCGTTGCAATAACGATCACGTCGGTCTGAATGGTAAACGCGGTGTGAACCAACTCGGTAATGCCGCCCGCTTGACAGGCCGCGAAAATAGCCTGGGCGGTCATGAGCACATCTGCACTCTTGTTGCCGGTAAAGCCGCAAATACTGATGCGGCCTAGATTGCCGAACGACACGATCCAGCTGTTGGTGTCCAACATGGCCTGCACGGCTTCCACCGTGGCCAAGCTCGACCCCAGAACGTTCTGGTAGACTTCCAGCTTGGCGAACGCCGCATAGGCCGGCGCCGTGAAGTACAGCATGAAGATGAACAGCAATGCCCAACCAACGGACTTACGGGCTTCTTTCACGCTTGGCGTGGTGAAGAAGCGCATCAGAACGTGCGGCAAGGATGCGGTGCCGATCATCAGACAGAACACCAAAGCGAAGAAGTTAAACGCTTCGGTCGCATCTTTCGGCGTCGCCATGAACGGTTTAACGCCCGCGAGTGCGGGTTTGGTTTGTTCTAAGTTGGCGATGTCTTGCAACACCTGGCCGTACATCAGCTGCGGAATGGGGATGCCGGTTTTCTGCGCCGACAAGATCACCACCGGCACGAAGTAGGCCGTAATCAACACGATGTACTGCGCCACCTGGGTCCAGGTGACGGCACGCATGCCGCCCAACATCGAACACACCAAGATACCGGCCAGGCCGACGAACACGGCCACTTCGAACGGGATGTCCAAGAAGCGCGATGCGATTTCGCCGGTGCCTTTGATCTGGCCCAAGATGTAGGTGAACGAACACGAAAACAAGATGACGATGCCGATGAAGCGGGCGAAGTTGCCGCCGTAACGCGCGCCCAAGAAGTCGGGCACGGTATAGGCACCGAACTTGCGCAGGTACGGCGCGATCAGCACCGCCACCAGCACATAACCGCCGGTCCAGCCCACTACGAATGCAAGGTAATTGTAGCCCGCAGCGTAGATGCCGCCTGCCATGGCGATGAACGATGCCGCAGACATCCAGTCTGCGCCGGTGGCCATGCCATTGTAGAAACCGGGCACCACGCGACCCGCGACGTAATACTCAGAAACCTGAGCCGTGCGCGAGATGAAGCCGATGGTGGCATACACCGCGATGGTCATGAACACAAAGGCGTAACCGATCATCTTGTCGGGAAGGCCCATCTGCTCAAGGATGGCGAGTATAATCACAAACCCAAGAAAGCCGCCGGTGTAAATACCGTAGACTTTGCCGAGATTGTCGAGAAATGAAGTTTTCATAGTCGTTCCCCTGTTCCCTCTCTCAGTCTTCATCGAAACCGAATTCGGCGTCGATATCGTTCTGGGTGCTTGAGAACCAGAAGATTAGGACCACGAAAACGATCAATGAGCCCTGCGCAGCCATGTACCAGCCGAGCGGGAAGCCGAAGATTACGATGCTGTTTAGGGCATCGACGAAAAAGTGAATTAAAAAGCTGAATACGGCCCACACAGCCAACGTGATCCACATCAGGTTTTTGGTCTTAGCCCAATGGGCCACAGCCTTATCTTGTGATACGTCAGACATTCTCTGTCTCCCGGTGATTGAAACTTTCTAGAAGTTTTGCCAAGCGCAAGCAGCCTGAACAGCAGGTTACTTCACTCCAAATTTTATGAGAGATTGAGGCTGGTTCAGCCATATCTCCCCCTCGTATGTTGCCCACATTATATTATACGACCACGCATCTGGGTGCGATCGTCCTGCCGATAAAAGCGGATCAACCCATTCGGATGGTGCCTATAGAGACTTTTAATTTCGGCGAATGGGGAGGCCGCCTGTTATTCGCAGGTGCAAAACCCTACCGTTTGGAGCCTGAGGTGTAAAGCCTTAGCACTGTGGATGACCGCCCAAAATGGGGGGGTGTTTCCACGATGCGGGATGAAAAGGCATAAATTGGGGTATTTTTGATTAAATCTGGATCATCTTTCGCGGATCGGGCAAGCTTTATGCGAAAAGTGCAGCAGCTTGATTGGGGCCAAAATCGGATCGATCCCCATATTATATGAGTTATATGAGCGAATCGGCATAAAACGCATAAAACGAATGTCGATGGCGTGAAATTAAGGACTGCAGATGGCAAAAGGCGGCATCCGCAAGGCGCTAACGTTGGGTTTGACGGCGATCGGGGTCGGCGCGGTGCTGCTGGCTGGGGCGGCGGCGTGGAGCCTTGCCCATATGGGCGGCGGATACGAAGATTTTGTGTGGGTGATTGTGGGCGCGTTTTTGGTATTGGGCGCGTTGTGGGCATTATTCGCAATTTTAGACAGCCATTTTGACGATTTAGAGCGCCTGCGCGCCAATATTTTGGTGGCGGCCGTTGCCGACGACGCCCGGCTGCCTGCGCCACATCCCGATTTTCCGCCTTCACCCGAAATTGCCCGGTTGCGTACCGCCGTGGCGACGCTGATCGATAAACGCATTGGCCCAGGGGTGCGCCCGTCGGCAAAATTGGTGGCGGTGCTTTCCACCCTGGACGAAGGCATCGTCGTGATGACGGATGCGGGCCAGATCAGTTTGGTCAATCAGGCGGCGCGGGAACGGTTGGGTGGCCCGCGCGTCGATATCGGCACGTCGATTTTCGCCAGTCTGGAACGCCATGTGCTGCATGGCGCGATGGAACAGGCGCGTGAACAGGGGCGGCCTTTTGCCACCAATCTGCTTAGCGTCGATGGCGACACAATTGCCGCCACGGTCGCGGATCTGCCGGGGCATACCGGCGCGGTGCTGCGCCTAGCGCCGCTCGGCAAAGGCGCCGACGGCGGACGGGTGGACCACGACATGCGCTTGCATGACATTCCCCACGCACCCTCGGCGACGCTGGAAACGCCGCTTGCCGCCTTGGCGGGGTTGGTGTTCGACAGTGAAACCACCGGCCTTGATGTAATGGAAGATCGTATCGTATCGGTGGGCGCGGTGCTGGTGAACGGCGGCCATGTGGCGCCGGGGCTGAACGTCGACCGCCTGATCAACCCGGCCATGCCTATCCCGCCGCGTTCGACCGCCATTCACGGCATTACCGATGAAATGGTGGCGGATGCACTGCCGTTCGCCCAAGTGTGGCAAGATTTGCAAGGCCCGTTTGCCGAGCGCGTGGTGATCGGCCACAACATCGGTTTCGATCTGGCCGTGCTTAAACGCGAAGCCGAGCGGGCGGGGCTGGTGTGGCACACGCCAAAATTTCTCGATACCCTGCGTCTCGCCGTGGGGCTGTTTCCCGATTGGCAGGATTTGAACCTGGAAACCATCGCTGGGCATTTGGGCGTGGATGTGCAGGGCCGTCATACGGCGCTGGGCGATGCTTTGGTCACGGCGGAAATTTGGGTGCGGCTGCAGCCCTTGTTGGAAGAAGCGAAGGTCGTTACGTTGGGCGACGCTTTGGCGTTTCAAAATAATGCCCAACATATTATGACGCGGCAAAAGAAACTCGGCTGGGTAATGGAGTAACAAGCGGATGGAAATCGACGCCCTGGACCGCATCGACAGTTTCCCGTATCGCCACCGGGTGTGCGACGTGATGACCGCGCCGCTTGCGACCGTTGGCGCGGAAGTTTCCGGTATCGATGCGGCGCGACGGATGACGGCGGCAAAGATCAGCTCGTTGGTCGTGGCGGATGATGCAGGCAAGCCTTTGGGCATCGTCACCGAACGCGACCTACTGCGCGCTTTTAGCGCCGACGGTTCCAGTAAAATGGAAAACGCCAACGTTTCCGACTTGATGGCGGCGCCGGTTTTTACGGTGGCTGAAAACGACTATGTATTTATCGCGATGGGCCGGATTGAACGGCGCGGCATTCGTCATCTGGTGGTGGTGGATGACGCAGGGCGCGCCGTCGGCATGGTGACGCCGCGCGGTTTGTTGAAGGTGCGTGTGGGCGATACGCTGCGCCTTGGCGATGAAATTGACGCTGCCCTCGACGCGCATGATTTGGGCCTTGTGCGCACCCAATTGCCGGGGCTGGCGCGGCAGCTTTTGGCGGAGAACGTCGGCGCGCTGGGCGCCGCATCGGTGATCAGCGCGGTTTATTGCGACCTGACGCGCCGGGCGTGGGATTTTGCCGTTGCCGCCCTGCAAGACGAGGGCAAGGGTGCGCCGCCCGCGCCCTATAGCGTATTGGTGTTGGGTTCCGGCGGGCGCGGCGAAAGCCTGCTCAAGCCCGATCAGGATAATGCCATCGTGCATTTGGGCGATGCGCACGCGGACATTTGGTTTAAGGATGCCGCCGAACGGATGAACGCGACCTTGGATGCGGCAGGGGTGCCTTTTTGCAAAGGCAAGGTTATGGCGTCCAATGCCGATTGGCGTCGTTCGCTGGAAGGTTGGCGCCAAGAGATCGGCCGCTGGGTGAAATCCCACGATCCGGAAGCCTTGTTGATGACGGATATTTTCTTCGATTTAAAGCGTGCGGCGGGCGATAGCGGTCCCGCCGAGCAATTGCATGAGGTGGCGCTTAAGGCGGTGCATGGTTCGGTTACGTTTTTGCACGCGATTGGCCTTAAGCTCGATGCTTACGTGGCGCCCATCGGCATGTTGGGCAAGATCAAGACCGTGGACAATCGCATCGATTTGAAACTCAACGGCTTGCTGCCCATTACCGCCGGGGTGCGGGTGATGGCGTTGCAGCACGGCTTGGCGCTGACCTCCACCTCCGAACGGCTCAAGGGGCTGGCGACGCGCGGCGCGTTGAGCGAAAACGATGAGCGTCAGTTGACCGATGCGCTGGAAGTGCTGCTGTGCGCGGTACTCAACCAGCAGGCGACGGACATCGAAGCGGGGCTGGAGCCTTCCACCCATGTGGACGTGCGGCGTCTGGACGCCCGCCGTCAGCACCTCATCAAACAGGCCTTCAAGACCGCCGAAGGGCTAAAATTGTTGGTGCGCGACAGTCTCGGCAAGTCTGGCGTGGTGCCCGGCGGTTAAGGTATTTAATTAGGTGCTTTCGGGCACCATCTCGATCGCGCCGCAGGGGCATTCCGCAACGCAGATGCCGCAGCCCTTGCAGTAATCGTAGTCGAACTTAAACCGGTTGCCGGGGCCGAGTTTGATCACCGCATTGTCGGGACACACGCCGTAGCAGTTGTCGCACTCAAAGCAGTTGCCGCACGACAGGCAGCGCCGCGCTTCGAACAGCGCGGTGTCTTTGTCGAAGTCGCCGATGACTTCATCGAAGCTGGTCTGGCGGCGGATGATGTCCAATTGCGGCTGCACCGATTGCGGCGCGTCGTCGTAATACCACGTGTTGAGTTTTTCAAATGTGGCTAACGGATGTTTGGCGGGTTTGACATACGGTTCACCGCGCAGCCACGCATCGATATGGCGCGCGGCTTTTTTGCCGTGACCCACGGCGACGGTGACGGTGCGCTCCGACGGCACCATGTCGCCGCCCGCGAACAAACCGGTGTAGCCGGTCATCATGCGCTCATCGACCTGAACTACGCCGTCGCGGGCGATGACGACGCCCGGAACCTTTTGCAGAAATGACGTGTCCACATCCTGGCCCAGCGCCATGATCAAGGTATCGGCCTCAAGGGTTTCAAATTCGCCGGTGGCTTGCGGGCGGCCATCGGCGCCGATGGTCATTTTTTCCACCGTGAAGGTGGTG
>JANLGW010000068.1 GCA_024653965.1 Rhodospirillales bacterium | reverse complement strand
ATCGCTGCCGTCAACGTCGTCTTGCCATGGTCAACGTGACCAATCGTGCCGATGTTGCAATGCGGTTTATTGCGTTGAAATTTTTCTTTAGCCATTTTGGTCGTTCCTCAAAGCCTACGCTTCAACAAGATTAAATTGATCAACAAATCGTTTTTATACGCCGTGCCTTAACCCACCTTGACCTGGCCACATGAACCTGGGGCTGGAGCGGGTGAAGGGAATCGAACCCTCGTCGTCAGCTTGGAAGGCTGCTGCTCTACCATTGAGCTACACCCGCAAGCTCCAACTCCGGCCCCTCAAGGAGGCCCGGTCAGGCATCCCCAATCCATGGCTTGCGGCTTTAAAGGATGGTGGAGGGGGAAGGATTCGAACCTTCGTAGACTGACGTCAACGGGTTTACAGCCCGTCCCCTTTAGCCACTCGGGCACCCCTCCATTTTCCTTGGCCGCAAAGCCCGGATGCGCGCCGGAAAACCAGTGCGCGGGACGGGGGGCAATATGAACATTTGATACGCCATGTCAACCGCCTAATGGGTTCGCCGCATAAATCTTTCTTGCACCCCGCCCCGCAAGTGCTAAAAGCCCTCATGGCAAAGCGCAGAAAAACCCATCGCAATGAACGTCATCAAGATGGCGATCAGGCAAAGAATCTCCCCAGCCGGGGCGGCAATCCGTTGTTATACGGCCTGCACGCCTGTCTTGCCGCGCTGGCGAATCCAGAGCGTGAGGTGCATCGCATTGTTATTGCTACACAAAGCGTCGATGACATCGAAATCCCCGTGTGCGATGCGGCCAACGCCGCCGCCGAATTAGGCGGTCCGCCCCGCCCGTCCATCGAATTTCGCGACCGGCGCGAATTGGACGCGCTGTTGCCGCGCGACGCGGTCCACCAAGGGGTATGCATCGACGCATCGCCCCTGCCGCCGACCGAAATCGAAGACATCATCGAAGACGCCCGCGACTTAACCAGCGCCTGCGTGGTGGTGTTAGACCAAGCCACCGACCCCCGCAACATCGGTGCGGTCATGCGCACCGCCGCCGCGTTCGGCGCGATGGCCGTAGTCGTACAAGATAAAAACGCCCCCGATATCACCGGCACCATGGCCAAGGCCGCGTCTGGCGCGGTGGAACGCATTCCCTTGATACGCGTCACCAATCTGGCGCGCACGCTCGATCAGTTGAAAGCCGCCGAATTTTGGTGCGTCGGCTTCGACGGTCACGCCACCGATTTCCTGAGCGCCAAAACGCTCAAGGGCCGCAACGCCATCGTGCTAGGGGCAGAAGGCGCGGGCCTTAGGCGGCTCACCCGCGAAACCTGCGATTTGCTGGTAAAAATCCCCATGACCGACGCGGTGGAAAGCCTCAACCTATCCAACGCCGCCGCCATCGCTTTGTATCAATTCGCCCAATCCAATTCCTGAGCATTTTCTTAAGCCCCGCACTTAAGGGTTTCGACACATGACCGACAAAAACCGTATGACCGTTCACCTGATCGCCGCAATGATCGCGCTGCCTGGCACGGTGGTGCTGCTCATCCCCGGCATTTTAGCCTGGATCTACGGCATCGATCCCCCGGCGGTAGGCGAAGCCCGCTTATGGCTCGCCAAACCGCTGCTGCCCGGCGGTCTGGTCATGATCGGGTGGTCGGCGGCATCGTTGGTCGTGCAGGGCAAAGGCACGCCCGCGCCGTGGGCTCCGCCCAAACACTTGGTGGTGAACGGCGCTTATAAATACGTGCGCAACCCCATGATCATCGGCGTGCTGATGATGCTGACGGGCGAAGCGTTGCTGTTCAATTCCGACCCCATCGGCCTGTGGGCCGCGACGTTTTTCGCGCTCAACACCGTTTATTTCATGTTTTTTGAAGAACCGACCCTGGAAAAACGCTTCGACGACGATTACCGGCTGTACAAAAGCAACGTCGGGCGCTGGATTCCGCGCCTGAGCGCCTGGACTGCGCCGTGGGAAACCGTTGAGGCCGAACCCGAAGACCCCCAGGCCCGCCACTGGCAAGGTTACCAAGCGGGTAAAGGCGACGACGCGGATAAATCATAAAACACCTGATTTGAAGCCGTTGAGGACCGGGATTGATGTTAGACCCATTCACGCTGATCATCGCCCTAACCGCCACGCATTTTCTTGCCACCGCCATTTTGGTCAGCGTGTGGTACGTCAATCGCTCTATTCCCGGACTAGGCTCGTGGGCGATCGGACGTGCCTTCTTATCGCTGGCGCTGGTCATGCTGGCCTATCAAGAGCATATGCACCTCGGTTTCGCCGTTCTGCTGGGCAACAGCCTGATGATGGTTGGACTGTATTTCATCTGGCGAGGCAGTCTTGCGTTCATGGGACGGCCACACTCGAGCCTTGCCCTGTTTGCCGCCCTCTATGTCGCCATTTTGTCCGGCATGGTGTATTGGGCAACCGTCGAGCCGAACTTTACGGCGCGCGCAGTGCTCTCGTGCATCGCCATCTTGGTGTTCGATATCTTTTCCTTTCGCGCATTATGGCCCCGCAAAGGGGATGAGATTTATTTTTTCGGGAAACTCATCGCGGTCGCCTTCGTTTTGAACGGCATCTTGCAAATTATCCGGGCGTTCGTTTCGCTGTTGGGGGGAAACGGCAAAACCTTATTGGAACCGTCCGCCGCCACTCAGTTGGCGCTGATGACGGCGATTGTCATGACGATGATCTCCGCCATGGGTTTTATGGCCCTGGTGATGGAATATTTGAAAAAAGACCTCAAACGCCAAGCGGAACGCGATCCTCTGACCGGCGCTTACAATCGCCGCGCCTTTGACACCCTGGCAAACCACATTTTCGCCCGGGGCAGACGCGAGCGCGGCGCGGTATCGCTGGTGATTTTGGATTTGGATCACTTCAAATCCATCAACGATTGCCATGGGCACGCCGCCGGGGACTTAGTTCTCAAACGGGTGGTCAGCCTCGTGCAAAATATTTTGCGCGCCGAAGATATTCTCGTGCGGCTGGGCGGCGAAGAATTCGCCATCATGTTGCCCTCTGCCACCTTGGACGAAGCGCTGCACATTGCCGAACGCATCCGCACCACGATCGAGGCGGAATCCTTCGCCATCGCACCCGAAGCCGTGCGGGTCACGACCAGCCTGGGCGTAACTTCCATCGCCAGCATCGGCGCCACCGACGCGATCGATGAAATGATCAAAAAAGCCGATACCGCGCTATATCAAGCGAAGGATGCGGGGCGCAACCGAGTGTGCATTTTCCAAGAGGCCGCCTAATTTTTTGGTCGCACATGCCGGGGCGCGTCCATGGCGTCGTGGAGAACGCGGACCACGAAAATCCCGCCATCCTCGATCAGATAATAGACGACGTGGCGGGCATGATGGTGGCGCAGGAGCCCGGCGTGAAGAGCGGCGGCGTCTTGCCCCATGCGCGGCTTTTCCGCCAGGGTTTGCAGGCAGTCGCGCAGGGACATAAAATAGGCGTCGGCCCGGGCTTCGCCGAAGGTCTCAAAAGAATAGACGTATATGCCGTCTAAATCGACTTTCGCCGCATTAGAGAGGACGTAATCAGCCATTACGCAGCCGGGCCTTGGCCGCCGCCATGACGTCCTCAGCCTTACGGTCGCTGCGTCCGCTGTTCAAACCCTGCGCGATGGCCGCCCGCAATTCCTGCCACCGTTGTTGATCATGGCGGATGAGGTCACGGATGTAGTCGCTGGTATTGGCGTACTCGCCGGTCTTAACCTGGGTTTCAACCCATTCGCGCATGGGGTCAGGAAGTGAAACGTTCATCGTGGCCATCGGGGAATCTCCTTCTTCGTACATTATGGCAAAGATTGCCAATAATGACGAGCGAAAATCATCCGCCGGTTTTTACCTGCCCCAATCGCAGCCACCCTGCCCATCCCGCCAGACGCTTGCGGATAAACCACGGCGGGGTTATATGTCCCCTGCTCGATGCACATGCCGGCATAGCTCAGTTGGTAGAGCACCTGATTTGTAATCAGGGGGTCGCGGGTTCAATTCCTGCTGCCGGCACCAATAAAATCAACGCCCTAGCCATGCATGGCCGGGGCGTTGTCGTTTTTGCATTGATGAACAATGCCGGAGACGTTTGAAGGCAAACTTCAGTGCAAGCGCCAGCGCTTTTGCGTTTCACGCAGAACCCGGTCGCGCGCGGCGATCATCTTGTCCATATCGCCTGTCTCCTCGGCGTTCTGGCATTCCCGACTGATTTCTAAGGTCTGATCGAGGCGCTGGCGATAATGCCTCATGCGAAAGCCAAAGGCCTCCAAGCTTTCACAGAGCCTTTCCCACTCATCACTAAGTTTGACAATCTGGTGTCCCTGGGCATCGAGCAAACACACAAGTTCTCCCGCCCGCCGGGCGAATGTGCCCAGAAGGCGGGAGGATTGGTAAGCCTTGAAGTCATAAATGACCGCCATGACGACTAGCCTTCGCGAACGTTCATCAAGAACCTGTTGACCTCCCCACGCAGAAGCTCGGACTGCTGGCTAAGTTCCGTCGCCGCTGCGAGCATCTGGCTCGCAGAGCTACCGGTCTCATCGGCTGCCTGATTGACACCCGTAATGTTGGAGGACACTTCGGTGGTGCCCGCCGCCGCCTGTTCGACGTTGCGCGCGATTTCCTGGGTCGCCGCACTTTGCTCTTCGACCGCAGAGGCGATCGCGGCCGCAATCTCGTTCATTCTGCTGATGATGCCGCCAATGCTTTCGATGGCGTGCACGGCGTCCTGGGTAGCACCCTGGATGCCGCCGATCTGCGCAGCGATTTCCTCCGTCGCCTTAGCGGTCTGGTTGGCCAAGTTCTTCACTTCGGAAGCGACCACCGCGAAGCCCTTGCCGGCTTCCCCGGCGCGCGCGGCTTCGATGGTGGCATTCAAGGCGAGCAGATTGGTCTGATCGGCGATGTCGGTGATGATCGCCACCACCTCGCCGATTTTTCTCGCCGCGTCGGCCAAGCCCTGCACTTTATCGTTTGCACTATTGACCTCGGCCACGGCGGTATTGGCGATGGCCGTGGACTGCGTAACCTGACGCGTGATCTCGGCAATGGAGCTGGAGAGTTCCTCCGACGCGCTCGCCACCGTCTGCACGTTGGTGGATGCCTCTTCCGAAGCCGCAGCCACGGCCGCTGCCTGCTTGGAAGTTTCCTCTGCAGTGGCGGAGAGCGACTGAGCCGAAGACTGCATCTCGGTTGAGGCGGACGATACAGAGTTCACCACGCCACCGACCGAAGCTTCGAAGTCGTCGGCCATCTTCATCATCATGCGACGCTTCTCTTCCTCCGCTTTGCGTTTGTTTTCCTCGGCCTCGGCCTCCATCTCTTTGTTGCGCACAGCGTTCTGCTTAAACACCTGCACCGCAGCCGCCATCTGCCCCACTTCGTTGCCGTAATTTTGCGCGGGAATGTGAACGCTCAAATCACCCTTAGCTAGGGTTCCCATCGCCTGGGTCATGCTGGTAATGGGATTGGCGATACCGCGACCGATCACCACGGCCAAGCCGAACACCACCAGCGTCACGACGACCATCGAGCCCATCATAAACGTGAAGGTCGATGAAACGTTCTCCTGCAACGCCGTGGTAGCGGCGGCGGCATCGGCAGCACCTTTCTCGTCGAAGAACACCATGATGGGTTCTACCTTGGTGTACGCATCGCTCATCGCCTTTTTGTCTTGAACTTCTTCAAGATACAGCTTGCCCACCTCTTTAAATGTAGCGAGGTAGAGATCGAGCGTCTTTTCGATATCGGCCTGATCATTGGCAGGCAAGCCGGAGGTCGCCAACAGAGCATCGAACTCCGTCATGCGTTGATCCATTTGCTCTAGGTACTTCGGGTCCACACGCATGAGAAAATCCTTCTCATGGCGGCGCATCATCAACAGGGCCGCAGTGAGCTCGGCATGATCAAATTTCTTGAGTTCAGCTTCGACTTCGGAAACGGCGTTGCGCAACTCGCCCATCAGACCGTCATCAGGGGTAAGGCCGATCTTTTGACGCATCCCCACGACTTCCTGAAACTGATCCACGTAAGCGATAAAACCGGCGCGCATGTCATCAATGCGCTGCTGTTCATCAGGTTCTTGATGAATGGTTTTAAGCTTATCAAAGTAGGGCATGATTTCTTCTGCCTTAGCCTTGTGCTGCTCGGCGTATTTCATGTCCTGGCGAACGATGAAATCCTTTTCGTTGCGGCGCTCCTCAAGAAAGCCAATCTTGACCTCGTTGATGTATTCGACGCCCTGAGCTTCCGACAACTGGGTATCGAGATATTCCGCCTGTTGGGTTGAACTGCTGAAATAGATCAGCCCGATGACGACGAAACCCACCAGAGCCAGAAGGCCGATCAACAATATTTGCAGACTGATCTTGAGATTTTTCATGACGTCCTCCTCGGCCTTCTTACGGACTTACACGGGACTTTACGCATCGGGGTTGTGCGGCGAGCTGCCGCCAGAAATCCACACCCGACCATTGTAATTCATTTTCGACTTTGGTCATAGGGGGATCGGAGCGCGCGCGAGCACAATTCCTGCTGCTGGTCCTTCTGCCGGATCATTTCCTCAACAAAACAACCGACTAGCGATGCGGCTTAGGGTCGATGGGACGCAGGATGTTTGGCCCTAAGCGATTCTTGATGGTGTCCATGTCCGCATGGGTCGCAAGCGGGTGTGCGGGTTCCGGTTCTGGCGCGCCTTGAGTCTGAGGGTTAACAGGCGCTTTGGGGCCAGCGAATTTGCGCGAGCCGAAACCTTTGGGTGCCTGCGGCGGCTGCGGCGCATGAGTATGCACACGCGGGGCCTCATCCTCTTCGCCGTCGTCTCCCGGCCCGCCCTTTAGGCCTTCGCCATCGTCGTCATCCAACGGGTCTTCGCCAAAACTGTTGGCCCCCGACGCGCCGCGAAAAAACGCCAGCTGAATGGCCACCCAGAAATTCCACAGCGGGATCAGCATCGTCAGCAGCCACCATCCCGAATGATCCAGATCGTGAGCGCGCTTAACCATGACCGCGCTGCTCGCCCAAAGCTGAAAAACGATCAGAGGCAGCATGAAAACAAGGCTTACTACAGAGCCTACGGCCTCATCCAAATGCAACGGCATCATCAACAGCTGCGTCAGCAGCAGCGACGCCAACTGCACGACGAAAATCACCAGCGAAAGCAGCACCACGCCCTTTAGCCAGTAGGCTTTGCGATTGAGGCGGCCATCAAAGGAAAACCACACATATTTGACTGGCTGACGCCAGCCTTGCATGTTGCGCCGCGCGATCAGCAAGATCACCACCGGAATGAGGATCATGGCCAGGAGGATCGCGCCTTGAATAAGCAGCACCACGCCGACCAATCCATCCGCCGCCATGGACTGCATTTGTTGGATCTGCATTTCTTCCGGCGAGGGCTGCATCTGCGCCCACGCAGCAAGAGGGGCCGATGCCAGCATAAAGCCCGCCAGCGCCACCCTTAACCGCGGATAGGAGCCTGAATCCGTCATACCGCCCGTTCGATCATTCATTAATTTTTCCCCAGCGCTTTCCCCCGTCAATAATGCCCTGAATCTCAACAAAAGCGAGTAATTTTAGAGCATTGTCCATTCATCATACTCAAACGCCAAAGCATCGCGCGCAACATTCAGCAGCGGTTCAGAATCCCACCCGTATTGTCCACGCCAGAGTTGAGTACCGTTTTAGGGGTGGAGGTTCCATGAAGTCCGCACGCACTATTCTCGCTGCATCGCTGACCACCTTGATGGTCGTGTTGGGGGCCGGGCAGGCCCAGGCTGAAATCTTGAACTACACCGTGCTGCGCGATGGCAAAGCTATCGGCGGACACGCCGTCATCATCGATCAAAACAGCACAGAGACCCGCGTCAGAATAGAAACCGACATCACCGTGAAGGTGCTGTTCGTCAACGCCTACACCTTCAAGCATACGTCGCAAGAACTGTGGATGAACGGTCGGCTACAATCCATCACCTCCACCACCCAAGACGACGGCACCGACAAAAAACTCGTTGCGCGCACCGAAGAGGGTCGCCTCACCGTCGACAGCGTCGTCAAGGGCCAAGAACGCCGCCAGCATGCCGATGCCGCCACCCTGCCCGCCAGCCTGTGGAACCCGGCTACGGTGCAACAGAACGCCTTGCTCAACACGCTCGATGGTGAAGTCATGAACATCGCCGTCGAAGATTTGGGCAATGAAAATGTGGATGTGAGCGGCGCTCCGTTGAGCGCGCGGCACTACGCCATCACCGGCGATCTGACCCGCGAATTGTGGTTCGACGATGCTGGTCGTTTGGTGCGCATGCGCTTTCCCGACAAGACCAATACCGAAATTATTTATGCGCTGAATTAAATTATGGCCGCAGACGTTCTTGACAAAAGAATGCACGGTCAAGGGTGTAAAAAAACATGAGCCAATTTCCAATGCCCATTTTGGTGCCGAAAAACCACCCGGCGCGCGCAGAGGTCGAAGCGCTGATCGCCGGTGTTTACGCCCGTGAATACGGCGCGCGTATCACCACGTTCGCCGATCTGCTGATCGCCCTGCCCAATTCAAACGGCGTATCAGGCGGCGGTTTTTGGGCGGCAGCGGGCCTGCGCCTGGGCGGCGATTTCTTTTCCGAAATTTATTTGGACCAGCCCATCGAACAAGTGTTGTCCAAATGCTGGCAGCCGCCCGCGACCCGCGACGAAATCGCCGAAGTGACGACGCTGGCCGCCGTACACCCCAATGCCTCGCATGCGCTGTTTTCCGCCATCACCGGATACTTACGCGGCCAGGGTGTGCGCTTTGCCTTTTTCACCGTCACCGAACGTCTGGCGCAGATGCTCAAACGCGTCGGCGTACCGGCCCAGGTATTGGCCGACGCGCGGGCTGAGCGCATCGCCAACGCCGCAGACTGGGGCCGCTATTACGCCAGCAATCCCAAGGTCATGGCCATCCACGACGCATTTGTATCGGTGCGCACGATAACGATGCCCGCGCATTCAATCGATGCGTCTGCCGATAAGGCCGTCAGCCTTGCGTGAGGTGCTTACCGCCTTAGGCCTGCAAGCCCAAAAGCGCCCCGGCGCGGCGGCAATTACCGACCCGCGCTGTACGCTCAATTATGCATCCCTTGCGGGTCACGTCGCCGCGCGGGCGATCGATTTTGCAGACCTGCCGCAAACCGTCGGTCTGCTCGCCCCCAATAGCGTCGAGTGGGTCATCGCGGATTTGGCGCTGGCGCTGGCGGGCAAGACGCTGGTGCCGCTGCCGACCTTTTTTTCGGCAGGCCAGTTGCACCACATCGTGCGCGATGCCGCCGTCGGCCATATCCTGTGCGCGCCACAAACTCAAACCATGGCTCAGGCAGCTGCCGAAGCCTTGAGCCTGCCCATCACAGTCCTCAACGATACCTTTGATACGGCCCCCTTCCCCGACGATCTAAGCGCCGCCGATCACGCCAAACGCATCATCTACACTTCCGGCACCACCGGCGCGCCCAAGGGCGTGCGCATCGGATCGAAGCAGATTACGGCCAGCGCGCGCGGGCTGCTGAACGCCTGCAATGCGACCCCATCCGATCACTATCTTTCCGTGCTGCCGTTTTCTTTGTTACTGGAACAAATCGCCGCCATTTGCCTGCCGCTGCTGGCGGGGGCCAAAGTGACGATCGATCCCTTTGCCGCAGGCGCCGCCCTGCAGGGCGATCCCAACCCCCTGATCGCGGCCTTCGCCGTCACCCGCCCCACCGCGTCGGTGTTGGTGCCGGGGCTGTTGGGCGCGTGGGTGCAGGGCCTGACCGCAACGCGTATGCTGGCACCCGACACCCTGCGTTTCGTCGCCGTCGGCGGCGCGCCGGTGCCCGCCCCCCTGGCCGATGCCGCCTGGACGCTGGGCATTCCGGTACATGAAGGTTATGGCCTCTCGGAATGCTGTTCGGTGGTCAGCGTCAACCGCCCCGGCGCGCGGATTTCCGGCACCACGGGGCAAGTCCTGAGCGGCCTAACCGTCGCCATCGAAGACGGCGAAATCATCGTCCATGGCCCCACCGTCATGGACGGTTATTTGGGCGGGGACAATTTAAGCAGCCACAGCTGGCGCACCGGCGATTTGGGCGAGTTCACGCCGGAAGGCGCGTTGCGCGTATTGGGGCGCAAAGACCGCCTGATCGTCACGCCGCAAGGGCGCAACATCAACCCCGAATGGATCGAAACCTTGGCACAAGGCGCGCCCGGCGTCATGGACGCAAGGCTTGCGCTGATCGGGGACAAGGAACTGGTGCTCGACATCACGCCCGCACAGCACGCCCCAAACACGCACGCCCAAAATACACTCGAACAAGACACCCTCAAACAAGCCATATGGCAGGCGCTTTCCACCGCGCCCGAGTATGCCCAACCCGCCCGCATCACCATCAATGGAGCCGGCTCATGACGTTTTACCAACGCCTTCTCAGCGAAACCGAAACCGAGCGCCAAAACTTTCAATCCATCGGCCTGATCCAACGCGCCGTCGAAAAAGGCGTCACACGCGAACTGTACGCCAAGTACTTAGAACAGGCCTATCACCACGTGCGTTTCACCGTGCCGCTGCTGGAACTGGCCATCGAAAACTGCACCGCCGACGACACCGCCTACATCAACACCCTGGCGGAATACGTCAAAGAAGAAAGCGGCCACGACGAATGGATATTGGACGACATCAAGGCGCTAGGCGTCGACGCGCAAGCGGTGCGTCACGGCCAAGGCGGCTTTGCGTGCCGCGTCATGATCGCTTATGCGCACTACGCCATCGAACACATCAGCCCCTATGCCCTGCTCGGCATGGTGCATGTGCTGGAAGGCATGTCGGTGGAATTGGCGCAAAAAGCTGCGGGCGCGATCGCCGCGAGCTTTGCCCCCAATCCCCCCAACGCGTTCTCTTATCTCACCAGCCACGGCGCGCTCGACATCGAACACGTAGGTTTCTTCGAAAGCACGGTCAACACCATCAACGATCCTAAAATCGAAGCCATCATCATCGCCGCCGCCAAGGATTTTTACATCCTATTCGGCAACATGTTCCGTGAATTGGAAGCGGCGCTTTAACCATAGGGTAGACACATGGACATTAACGGCAAACGCATCGTCGTCACCGGCGCGAGCTCCGGCATCGGGCGGGCCTTGGCCAAGGCGTTATCCGCCGAAGGCGCAAAACTGGTGCTGGCCGATTTGAACGCGGATGGCCTAAACGTAACGAAAGACAGCCTCAAACACCCGGACGCGTGCATCACCGTCACCGGCGACATCACCCAGGCAGAAACCCGCGCCGCCCTTCGCGCCGCCGCCGAAACCTCCTTCGGCGGAGTGGATGTGGTGGTGAACAACGCGGGCGTGGTCGCCGTCGGCCCCTTGGCCGAAGCCGATGACAAGGGGCTGGAGTTGATGCTGCGCGTCAACCTGCTGGCCCCCATGCAGCTGATTCGCGATCTGCTGCCCACCTTGGAAAAATCCGCCACGCCCACCATCGTCAACGTCGGCTCGATGTTCGGCGACATCGCGTTTCCGCTTTTCGCGGGTTATTCGGCAACCAAGTTCGGCGTGCGGGGGCTATCGGATGCGCTGCGCCGCGAACTGGCGCCCAAAGGCGTGCATGTGCTTTACGTTGCCCCCCGCGCCGCCAAAACCGCCGCCGCCAGCGCGTTTGAACACCTGATCGAACCCATGCAGATGAAGCTGGACGAACCCGAAGTGGTCGCCGCCAACATTGTGGCCGCAATTAAATCCGGCGCACGCTCAAGCTATCCACGCGGGCCGGAACGATTGTTCGTGTTCGTGCAACGGGTATTTCCCAAGCTGATCGACAACGCGCTCATCAAGCAATTGAAAAGCCTGAATAATTAGGGCCTGACCCCTAATCGTCTTTTTGCGTCTTGCTGTCCGTTTTGTCGCGGGCGGTTTTATGATTATCGTCTTTTTCGGGCTTATCTTCGTGTTCGCCCTCGATGGCGTCTTCGACATGATCATAAAATCCAACCATTTCGGAATACATGCCCACCGCCGCAATCATAAACACGGCGATCATGCCCCACACCAACGGGTGCAGGCCAAAAACTTTAGGCTGGGGCGGAAGGTGCCGAGCGTCTTCCACGGTGCCGGGGGGGTATTTATCACTGTGCTTCATTTGCCATGCAAACTAGCGCCAACATTTTGCCTTCTCAATACAAATACACATGGCTGTATGTTCTTTTCTCAATCTCTTTGTTCGCCTCCCCCAACCGTACCGGCGATGCCACCCCGCAAAACCTGCCCTTTCGAAATAAAAATGCGCCAAATTCATCGCTTTTTGTATTTTAAGGTTTCCCTTATATAACGATTTCATTATATAAGGGCATAACGCGTGACCGAGCCCCGGTTCGACCGGCCTTAGGCTAAAGACGCGCGCGCAAAAAGGGCGCTATTTCAAAGCGCCCAAAAGAATGATAACCCCCACTATGGGATTTGGCTTTGCTCATGGCCGTAACAGGCGGTCAAGCGGAGACGTCGATATGAATAAAAAGTCCAAGACGTCCATCACCGTGGACGACCCTCATGCCGCCGACGACCACGTGGATTTGAACCCTACGTTGGGCGAAGAGGTCAAATACACCACGTGCTACATGTGCGCGTGCCGTTGTGGCATCAAGGTATATCTGGATGGCGGCAAGGTCCGCTACATCCAGGGCAACCGCAACCACCCCGTCAATGGCGGCGTGCTATGCGGCAAGGGTTCGAGCGGCATCATGCAGCATTACTCCCCCGCCCGGCTGTCCAAGCCGTTAAAGCGCGTGGGCGAACGCGGCAGCAACGAATTTCAAGAAATCGAGTGGGAAGAAGCCTTGGAGATTGCTTCCAAGCGTCTCGGCAACATCCGCAACACCGACCCCAAGAAGCTGGCCTTCTTCACCGGTCGCGACCAATCCCAAGCCTTAACCGGCTGGTGGGCCGCGCAGTTCGGCACCCCCAACTATGCGGCGCATGGGGGGTTCTGTTCGGTCAATATGGCCGCAGGAGGCTTATACACCATCGGCGGCGCGTTCTGGGAATTCGCCGAACCCGACTGGCACCATTCCAAATATTTCATGATGTTCGGCGTCGCCGAGGATCACGATTCCAACCCCATCAAAAAAGGCTTAGGGCTGCTCAAGCAGCGCGGCGCTAAATTCGTCGCCGTCAACCCGGTGCGCACCGGTTATGGCGCGATCGCCGATGAATGGGTCGGCATCCGCCCCGGCACCGACGGCCTGTTCATCATGTCGCTGGTCCACGAATTGCTCAAATCGGGCAACGTCGACGTCGAATACCTGATCCGCTACACCAACTCCGGCTGGCTGGTGATCCAAGACGAAGGCGCTGCCGACCACGGCCTGTTCGCGCGCGACGGCGACGGCAATCCTTTGTGCTGGGATCAAGACGGCAAGACCCTGGCCAACGCCAAATCGGGCAAAGTCGAGCGCATGGCGCTGAAGGGCGAATTTACCCTGAGCGATGGCCGCAAGGCGGTGCCCAGCTTTGAAATTCTCGCGCGGCGTTACCTCGACAACCAATACGCCCCGGAACAGGTGGCGCACGTCTGCGGCCTTAAAGTCGAAGATATCAAACGCATCGCCGCCGAACTGGCGCACGTCGCGTTCAAAGAAACCATCGAAATCGACCAGGAATGGACCGACTGGACCGGGCGCAAACACGACAAGATGATCGGCCGCCCGGTATCGTTCCACGCCATGCGCGGCATCTCGGCGCATTCCAACGGCTTTCACACCTGCCGTATGCTGCACATCTTGCAGGTGCTGCTGGGTTCGGTCGAAGTGCCGGGCGGGTTCCGCATCAAAGCGCCCTACCCCAAGCACATTCCGCCGGGCATCAAACCCGCAGGCAAACCGGGCCAGGTCAACCCCAACACGCCGCTTCCGGGCGCGCCGCTGGGCTTTCCCACCGGGCCGGAAGATTTGTTGCTCGATGCCGATGGCACGCCCCGGCGCATCGACAAGGGTTATAGCTGGGAACACCCCATTTCCAGCCACGGCATGATGCACATGGTGATCCACAACGCGTGGAAGGGCGATCCGTACAAGATCGACACCTTGATGATGTTCATGGCCAACATGAGCTGGAACTCGTCGATGAACACGGCGGGCACCATCGAGATGCTCACCGACAAAGATGAAACCGGCGCGTACAAGATCCCCTTCATCATCTATTCCGACGCCTATTTTTCGGAAATGGTGCCGTATGCGGATTTAATCTTGCCCGATACCACGTATCTGGAACGGCACGACTGCATCTCGCTGTTGGATCGTCCCATTTCCAACGCCGACGCGTGCGCCGACGCCATCCGCTATCCGGTGGTCGAGCCGGACCGCGACGTGCGCGGCTTCCAAAGCGTGCTGATCGATCTCGGTTCGCGCCTAGGGTTGCCGGGCCTGATCAAAGAAGACGGCAGCCCGAAATATCCGGGCGGCCTCGCCGATTACATGGTCAACCACGAACGTGCGCCGGGCATCGGCATGCTGGGCGGTTGGCGCGGCAAGGATGGCGACCAGCCGCTTAAAGGTTCGGTCAACCCCAACCAGTTGAACAAGTACATCGAAAACCAGAGCTTCTGGACCCATGAATTCGCGCCCGACCAACGTTATTTCAAAATGGCGAACAAAGGTTATCTGGACTGGGCGGCGGATATGTCCTTGCTGCCCAACAACGAACCGATCATCTTCCAGCTCTATTCGGAAGTGTTTCAAAAGTTCCGCCTAGCGGCCCAAGGCCACGGCAAAGTGACGCCGCCACCCGAACATGCCGAACGCATCAACAAGTACTTCGATCCGTTGCCGATCTGGTATCAGCCGTTTGAAGAATCCATGGTGGATTTAAAAGAGTTCCCCTTGCACGCGCTGACGCAGCGCCCCATGCACATGTACCATTCATGGGGTTCGCAAAACGCGTGGCTGCGCCAGATCACCGGCAAAAACCGCCTGTTCATTCACGAAACCTTGGGCAACAGCCTCGGCATCGATGACGACGACTGGGTGTGGGTAACGTCGCATCACGCACGCATCCGCTGTCAGGTAAAACTGGTGGACGGCGTCAACCCCAATACGGTGTGGACGTGGAACGCCATCGGCAAACGCAAGGGTTCATGGAACCTCGACCATGACAGCAGCGAAGCCAAAGAAGGCTTCTTGCTCAACCATCTGATTTCCGAACTGCTGCCCAAACGCGAAGACGGTCACCGTTATTCCAACTCCGATCCCATTACCGGCCAAGCGGCATGGTTCGACCTGCGCGTCAGGATCGAAAAGGCCGGCGTAAACGAGCCTAAGGAAACCTGGCCGCAGTTCCCGGTCATCGAAAAATTCGCGCAACTGCCCGATACGCCGAAGATTTCACGCTACGGCGAGGACTTCCGCAAGAAACGCGAAAAGACCGAGCGGGAGGGCAACTAACATGACGTCTCTGCCGAGCGAAACAAAAAAGAAGCTGGGTCTGGTTATCGATCTGGATACCTGCGTCGGCTGTCACGCCTGCGCCACCAACTGCAAAGAATGGAACACCGGCGGCCATAGCGCCCCGCTGCCCGACCACAATCCCTATGGGGCCAGGCCGGACGGTGTGTGGTTCAACCGTGTGCATTCGTTCGAAGTGCGGCGCGGCAACCGCCCCAACTTGACCATCAACTTCCCGCGTTCGTGCCTGCATTGCGAAAATGCCGGTTGCGTGACGGTGTGCCCCACGGGTGCATCGTACAAACGCGTCGAAGACGGCATCGTGTTGGTCAACACCGACAAGTGCATCGGCTGCAAACTGTGCAGCTGGGCGTGTCCTTACGGCGCGCGCGAATTCGATGAAGACGAAGGCGTGATGAAAAAGTGCACACTGTGCATCGACCGCATCTACAATGAAAACCTGGAGCCCGAAGACCGTCAGCCCGCGTGTGTGCTCACCTGCCCTGCCGGTGCGCGTCACTTCGGCGATTTGAACGATCCGCAATCGGCCGTGTCCCAACTGACCGCCGCGCGCCATGGCCGCGATTTGATGCCGGAACTCGGCTACAAACCTACCAACAAGTACCTGCCGCCGCGCGCGCGCAAGGTCGACAGTGCCGATATCGGCGCCCCCGATGAGCTAGAGGTCTTCAAGGCCGAAGGGTTCTTGGGCTGGCTCGATACCGTGTTGTCGAAATAAGGAGAGACGCAAACCATGCATCCCGCATTTTCCGTTATCTTCTTCACCACCAGTTCCGGCGCGGGTTACGGCCTGTTGGCGCTGATGGGCATTTTCGGCGCGGCAGGATTGCTGCCCGCAGATCGCTGGGTGGGCCTAGCGGGCCTGTTCATGGCGCTGACGCTGATCTCCACCGGCTTGCTGGCTTCGACCTTTCACTTAGGCCGCCCCGAACGCGCTTGGCGTGCGATGACGCAGTGGCGCTCCAGCTGGCTGGCGCGCGAAGGCGTGATGGCGGTGCTCACCTACATCCCCGCCGGGCTGTTGGGCCTGGGCTGGATTTGGTTCGAAGATACACGCGGTTTGTGGGCCGTAGCCGGAATCGTTACCGCGATTTTATCGTGGATTACGGTGGTGTGTACGGCGATGATCTATCGCTCATTGCGCCCCATCCACCAATGGCACAACGATTGGACGGTGCCTGCCTACACCCTGCTCAGCTTGATGAGCGGCGCGGTGTTGATGAGCGTGCTGATCCACCTGTTCGGCGTCGACAACAACTACATCCAAGGCCTGACCGTGGTGACGCTCGCCGCCGGATGGGGATTGAAGACGCTCTATTGGGGCTTCAACCGGCGCTCCAAGGGACTGCCCACCGTCAACTCGGCGCTGGGCATCGACGCGGGCGACGTCAGCGTGCTGGAACTGCCGCACACCTCCGACAATTACCTGATGAAGGAAATGGGCTTCAAGGTCGCGCGCAAACACGCCGACAAGCTGCGCCGCATTTCGCACCTGCTGGGCTTCGCCCTGCCGCTGGCGCTATCGCTGCTGGCCATGTTCATCAGCGGTTACGGCGCAATCGCCGCCGTGATCATTGCGTGGGGCTCATGTTCGCTGGGCATCTTGGTGGAACGCTGGTTGTTCTTCGCCGAAGCCAAACACACGGTGAACCTGTATTACGGCGCAACGACCGTTTAACAAAAGGCCGCTCCGATAAGGGGCGGCCTTTTTCTTTCACGGCAACAATCCGACTTCTTGATAATAACGCAGCGCGCCCGGATGCAGCGGCGCGCTCAGACCGTCTTTGACCATCGCTTCTTTGGTCAAGTGGGCGAACGCCGGATGAAGGTTTTTAAAATCTTCGAAATTTTCAAAAACCGACTTCACGATCTGGTAGGCCACCTCATCGGGCATATTGACCGAAGTCAAAACAACGGCCTTCGGCCCAAACGTAGGCGTATCGATCGAGGTGCCGCGATAGGTCCCCCCCGCAATGACGCCCTGGGCATAAGCCGGATGTAGCGTCAGAAAATCGTTTACCCAAGCGCCGTCCATCGGCACCAGCACGGTATCGCAGCTCAAGGTCGCTTCCTTCACCGAAGCGTTGGGAATGCCGGCGGTAAAGAAAATGGCGTCGAGCTGATTGTCGCACAACGCCTTGGACTGCTCGGCGGAATGCAATTCACCAATCTTAGGAAAGGTCGCTTTCATCCAACCGTGATAAGCCAGAATCAATTCCGTCGCGGAACGTTGCCCAGAACCAAGATTGCCGATGTTGATGCGCTTGCCCTTTAAGTCTTGAAACGTCTTAATGGCGCTATCGGCACGCGCGACGATCTGCATCAATTCGCTATGCACCGAAAACAATGCCCGCAAATCCCCATACGGACCGAATTTCAAAAACTCGTCCTCACCTTTCAGGGCCGAAATCTGCACATCCGATTGAGCAAGGCCAAAATCATAATCCCCGGTACGAATGCCGATGATATTTTCCGCCGACCCATGCGTGGATTCAACCGAGCAGCGGATGCCGTGATCCCGCCGTCCCTTGTTCACCAAACGGCAGATGGCGCCGCCGGTCGGGTAATACACCCCCGTCACGCCGCCGGTGCCGATGGTGATGAAACGCTGCTCCGCAGCTTGCGCATCCGGCCAAGACCACACGCTCAAATACACCGCTAGGCACACCGCCATGCTCACAAAACAATACTTTAACTTCACGATGCCGCCTTGCGTCCGCACGTTCGCAACCCCAACCGTTAGCACTATCCCAACAGTTGGCGGTTCGCCAGATTGCCCATCAAATCGGCGATGCCGAAATTCCACGGACGCACCCTATCGGTCGTATTGACCCGATTGACCAATGATCCCAACGGCGGCGACTTGATGATGACCCGGTCGCCGACCTTATGAGTAAAGGCTTCACCGCCGGACCCGCGCGTTACGGGCGGCTTGAACATGCAGCCGGTAAACAGCGCCACCCCATCGGGGTATCCATGGTGTTCGTTGACCAATTGGCGCACCAAGGAAATCAAGCTGCGCCCGATCTGTTCCATGGAGCCACTGTCGGAGAACACTTCGCCATCCTTTCCCTCGATGGAATAGGTGAGTTTCATGCCCTGCACATTAGGCAGGCTGAACGACTGATCGAACAGGCGGATGAACGGACCGACCGCGCAGGTGGCGTTGAGATCCTTGGCGCGACCCAACAGCAAAGCGCTACGCGCTTCCACATCGCGCAAGGACATATCGACGCCCAGGGTAGCCCCCTGGATTTTTCCTTCGGGGCTGATCAGCAGCACCACTTCGGGTTCCGCAAAGGTCGATTGCGAAGCCGGGTGAATGCCGATCTCGGCACCCGTGCCGACAGCGCTTAGGGGCTGGGCCTTGGTGAACACCTGGATGTCGGGTCCGAAGCCCACTTCCAAGACGGGATTCCACAATCCTTTTTCCAGCAGCGCCGTGCGCAACCGCTCGGCCTCCGGGGTATTGGGACGGATTTTATCGAGGGCTACGCCCGCCGCATCTTCCATCAACCTAACCGTCGCCTGACCGCCGTGGGCATCGGCCACGCGTTGCAACAAGCCATTGATGAACGTCGCGCCCGTAGCCTTGACCGCCTGCAAATCGATGGGCGTCAACAGATAAGGCTTAAGCGGGTCGTGCGTATCGGGGGTGGAGTTCGCCAGCAAGTCGTCAAGCTTGCCCAGATGGACGCAATTTTTGAGCGCCTTGCGCATCACCGCCAGGGGATTGGGCGCGCATAGCAGGTGCGCCACGGTCGGCACAGTGCCCGATATATTGCTTACGCCATCCTCGCGGATCGCCACCACGCACGGCCCCGGAAAAACACCCGGATACAACGCCCGCCCCAACAACGTGCCGGCATATCCATCGGCAGGCAAAACCTGCGCCGCCGTCAATTTCGGAAACATGTTCAACTCCCCTACAACATTGTCAGGGCAGCTTAACACCGGAATCTTGGCCGTGCATCCCACCAAGTGAAAACCCCTGCAAAATTCGCAGGGGTTTTCAAAGATCACAAAGAAAAGGGGAACGAAGCCTCAGGCAACCCAATTTCAGGAGTTCTGTTGATTCCACTCAATCGCGCCATCCAACAGGGCGAACATCGCTTCGCTGGCCGCCACGCTGTCGCGGGCGCAGATGGCGTCCAAAACCGCACGATGGGCGCGCACGGCGTCGAACATTTTTTCAGGCTCACACTGGGGAACGCTGGTCGCCAACGTCGTTTCCATCGAAGAGCTCAACGAAGCCAAAAGCTCATTGCCGCTGGCTTCCAAAATCGCACGATGGAACCGCATATCGGGATCGACCATCGCCAGCACGTCGGGAGCCGCAGCCGCCAACCTTTCCAATTCCTTAGTCATAGCGGCAAGTTGCGCATCGGTTGCGCGTATCGCCGCCAAAGACGCCGCCATCGGCTCGGTGGCGCGGCGAAACTCAATCAGGTCTTGTTGGAAGTTGCTGCCCTTGCTGCTTTCCATGCGCCACGCCATGATGTCGGGGTCGAGCATGTTCCATTCCAGGCGCGGACGCACACGGGTGCCGGTGCGGGTGCGGCTGACCAACAGCCCCTTGGCGGTCAGCACTTTGATGCCTTCGCGCAAAGCGGTGCGGCTGACCTCGAACTCGGTACCCAATTCCGCCTCGTTGGGCAGAATTTCGTTTTCGCGAAGCTGGCCGGAAACGATGCGCCGACCCAATTCGTGAACGACCTTGCCATGAAGGCTGCGCGATGAATAAGTCCGTTGCGCGTTGCTGTTGGCGTTCATTTTCAATGCTTGCCTTGTCACGAAAAAAATCCTCATTCCTACGATCAATTAAGGCGACGGATAAAAACAACCGCATGATCGCCAAGGTCCAGCGACCAGCCCATTCGTGTTATTTTATAAACCACCCAAGCCCAGCCTATAAAAATTTCCCGAAAAAGGCCACCATTCTTTGTCGTGTAACATAATTTTCAGAAGGAAAATGAACGCGCCGCCGCCCGCGAAATCAAATAACCATATAATATACATGGGTAATTCAAGCTCCCTAAAACCCTTCAAAAAATCGCTATTCCCGCCAATTTTCATACAATTTTACGCCGGAACGCCCCTCTATACACAAACTGCGGCGATCCGACTCCGGTTCAAGGCGGGCGAATGCTTCGCGTTTCAGGCCTTGATTTCCCCCCCGCTTTGCCCGATACCAAGCAGCAACGCCGTTTCCCTCCCAGCCTAGGTTGAGCCATGACCAACAAGCCCGAAAAGCCGAAAAAGACCGCCATCCGCTTCACCCGCGAAGCCGACTTCCCGCAGTGGTACCAAGAGGTCATCAAAGAAGCCGACATGGCGGAAAATTCGGGCGTGCGCGGCTGCATGGTGATCAAGCCGTGGGGTTACGGCATCTGGGAAAACCTGCAACGCCGCTTGGACCAGCGCATCAAGGAAACGGGGCACGAAAACTGCTATTTCCCGCTGTTCATTCCGTTGGAGCTGATCGAAAAAGAAGCCGCCCACGTGGAAGGCTTCGCCAAGGAAATGGCCGTCGTCACCCACCACCGCCTAGTGGCCAAAGACGGCAAGCTGGTCCCCGACGGCCAGTTGGAAAGCCCGCTGGTGGTGCGCCCCACCTCGGAAACGGTAATCGGCGAAAGTTTCGCCAAGTGGGTCCGCAGCTATCGCGACCTGCCGGTGATGATCAACCAGTGGGCCAACGTGGTGCGCTGGGAAATGCGCCCGCGCATGTTCCTGCGCACGTCGGAATTTTTGTGGCAGGAAGGCCATACCGCGCACGCGACCGAAGCCGAAGCGCGCACCGAGACCGCCACCATGCTCGAAGAATACAAAAAACTGGCCGAAGACTGGCTGGCCATTCCGGTGATCCCCGGCGAAAAATCGGAATCGGAACGTTTCCCCGGCGCGGTGGAAACCCACACCATCGAAGCCATGATGCAGGACGGTAAGGCCTTGCAGTCCGGCACCTCGCATTATTTGGGGCAAAACTTCGCCCATGCCGCCGAGATTAAATTCCAAGACGCCGACGGCGGCGAAAGTTATTGCCACACGACTTCATGGGGCGTGTCGACGCGCCTGATCGGGGCCATGATCATGACCCACGGTGACGACGACGGCCTGCGGGTGCCGCCCACCGTGGCGCCGCGCCAGATCGTCATTTTGCCCATCGCCCGCGACGCCGAAGCTGCCGCCTTGGTGATGCCCGCCGCCGACGCGCTGGCCGCCAAACTGAACGCACAAGTGGCGTTCGGCAATCCGGTGCGCGCGTTTGTCGATAAACGCGATGTGGGTGCCGGCGAAAAACGCTGGGGCTGGATCAAAAAGGGCGCGCCGGTCATCGTCGAAATGGGCCCGCGCGATTTGGAACAAGGCACCGTGATGGTCACCAAACGCACCGACATTTACGCCAAAGCGTCAGAGGCGATTGACACCTTCGCCGCCGCCATTGCCCAAACGCTGGAAGGCATCCAGGCGCAGTTGTTTGCCGAGGCCAAGGCCTACCGCGACGCGCGGGTGCGCACCGACATTACCGATTTGGCCGCCTTCAAGGCGTTCTTCGCCGATGAAACCCATGCCAGCGGCGGTTTTGTGCGCGCCTATTGGGACGAAAGCGCCAGTTCGGAAGAAAGCCTCAAGGAGCTTGGTGTCAGCGTGCGCTGCCTGCCCTACGACCAGCCCGCGACCGGCGGCACCTGCGTGCTCACCGGCAACCCGGCCAAAAAACAAGCGATCTTCGCCAAGGCGTATTGAGGCGGGAAAACCGCGATGAATTCGACGCATCAAAACTCATATCGTCGTGGCCGTCGTACTAAGGCGCCTTAGCCCACGCCGTGAGAGGATTGATCCACTCCGCCAAAGGCTTATAAAACACGCCGTGTCCAGAGCCCTGCTGGAGGACGATTTCTTGGGTATCGCTCAGTCCTGCTTTGTCGAACGCCGCTGCGCATGTACCGCCATCCGTATCGCGATAATCATAGATGGAAAGAAAACGTCCCTGCATCTTCGAAGCACCGCGCTCCAAAAACTGACGGTATCCCTTGGAAAAATTGCCGATGCCGCATCCCGACAACACCACGAACTTAATCTCTGGATTGCGCAGAGCGGCCCCAGCTTCGAGAGTCATCGCGCCGCCCTTCGAAAAACCCGATACCGTGATGTGTCCCGGCGGCACGCCAGCGCTCAACAAAGCGTGCACCTGTTGAGCCAGTTTTGAAACGTATTGCCGATTCTTTACTGGCCCCGAGCGCTTTTCCGAAATCACGACAAACCCCTGTTCCTCGAATGCCTTCAGAGTGTCGCCATAACGATATATCCCATAAGCACGGTTCGCTTCATTTTCCGCATGATCTTCCAGCCATGACCCATGCATATGGAAAAGATAATACGCAGCAGGATCTGGCACACGAGGAGGCTCCTGCAACACCTCACCGAACGAAGCTGTGGATACGGATAAACCGCACAAAACGCCCAAAACACATGGCATAACCAGTTTGACCATGACCTAAACCTCTTTCAGCTTTCAACGTCCGTTCATCCATTGCGGTTCTAATTTTTCAAGTCCCAACGGCATAAGTATCCTGCAAACATGGTGCGGCATCTATCGAATGGCTTTGGGTGCGGGGACGAGGATCAACGGAGACTTTTCGAACGACCGGCTTTGCGGTGCCGAATTGACCGCGCGCCATTCGTCCGTCGAGCAGGCAAACTCGCCGCTTTGACGGTTAAAATACAAATTGTCCCGTTTGCCTTCATAAGCGACATCGGCAACCGCCCAACCGTCGGCCAATTCCTCAATGCTCAAAACCAACATGCGCGAAGGCTTCATACTGGCCCGCGAGTGAAGCGAGGCGTAATAATCGAGCTTGCTCACCTTGCCCACGCGGATACGCGCCATTTGCAAGGAAGAACCCGCCATCGAGCCGCCTCCCGAAGAACCGGATTGCGATTTGCCGACGATACAACCGTCCGCCAGCACATGGCGGACCAACGCGGCCTCATCCGTCTGCAAATCTTGCGCAAGCTGACAGCCCGCGATGCCAAGACCGCATATCCCGACTGCGACAAAACGAGCCATTCTCATGGTGCACCCCTCATGATTTGCGCAGCCGACAGACAAAAAAGCCCTCAAGGAACTCCGACGGGCGGATGCGCACGGCATGGATGAGGGATTCGGGAAAACGTTGATCGCCCCAGGATTTCAGCCCCGACATACGGCCCTCAATATCCAAATCGATGGGCTCGATTTTGGCATCTAAGTGGTGTTTTAAGTGCCGTGCAATCGGGCCTTCGTTTTCTTCCGGGCCATAGGTGCAGGTGGAATAAACCAACACCCCGCCGGGTTTTAAGACCTTCCACGCTGCCGTGAGCATTTTTTGCTGCAGGTAGCTCATTTTGATCACACGCTCGAGCGACCAAAAGCGCAAAGCGCCGGGGTGGCTTAAATCCATCATGCCCTCGCCCGAGCATTGTGCGTCGAGCAAAATGCGGTCGAACCCACCGCCGCCGATAGCGTCGGCATGGCGGTCGATGAACTGGCCCTCAAAATTGGTGATCACGGTTTGTTCCACGTGAAACATTTTGAGCACTTCTTCGAGTTTTTTCAGGCGCGGGCGCATGGCGTCGTTGGCGACGATGTTCGCGCCGCCGCCTGTTAAGGCTTGAATATGCGCGGTTTTTCCGCCCGGCGCGGCGCACACGTCCAAGATACGCTCGCCCGGCTGGGGGTCTAAAGCCAGCGCCGGAATGAGGCTGGAGGCGTTTTGAATGTAAACGTGGCCTTCTTGAAACAGCGCACTTTCCGCCAGGGCGCGTTTATCGCTGAGCAAATGATACGCGCCGGGGCACCAGGAAATCGGCTCCAGCTCCGCGCCGAAGGCATCGAGGCGGGCC
>JANLGW010000067.1 GCA_024653965.1 Rhodospirillales bacterium | reverse complement strand
ACGCAGTTTAACGGTGCCCACTTGGTCGTTGATGTAATGGACCAGTCCCAATGGATTGGGGAATTGATTGGCGCGGAACGTCAACACGCAGCCTTTGGGTCCGGCATCGATCTTTTCGATGTGCGCAGCCTTGCATGCCCGTTTGATGGATACGGTCGCCAACAGGTTTTCCACCTCGTTCGGCAACGAACCGAAGCGATCGATCAATTCGGCGGCAAAGGCTTCGGACTCGCCATCCGATTCCAACCGCGCCAAACGACGGTACAAATCCATGCGTAAGTTCAAATCCGCGACATAACTTTCAGGAATCAAAACTTCGATGCCCAACGCCACCTGCGGCGAATATTCGGCCTCACTTCCCGCCTCATCCCCACCCTGGCCGCGTGCCTCGGCGACGGCTTCTTCGAGCATCTGCTGGTACAGTTCCACGCCCACCTCGCGGATATGGCCGGATTGTTCTTCGCCCAACAGATTGCCCGCGCCGCGAATGTCCAAATCGTGCGAAGCCAACTGGAAGCCTGCTCCCAACGTGTCCAAGGTCTGCATTACGGTTAAGCGCTTGGCTGCCGCAGGCGTCAGCTTGCGCCCCGGCGGCAATGTTAAATAAGCATAAGCGCGTGTTTTGGAACGCCCCACGCGACCGCGCAATTGATAAAGCGCCGACAGCCCGAACATATCGGCGCGATGGATCAAGATGGTATTGACGCTGGGCAGATCCAGCCCGCTTTCGATGATGTTGGTGGATAGCAGCACATCGAACTTGCCGTCGTAAAAATCGGAAATGGTGTCTTCCAATTGGCTCGCCGCCATCTGGCCGCTGACTTGGGCGATGGAAACTTCGGGCACCAGTTCTTTAAGTTCCTTGTGCAGAAAGTCTTGGTCTTGGATGCGCGGACAGACATAAAACGATTGCCCGCCGCGAAAGCGTTCGCGCAAGATCGCTTCGCGCACCACTACCGGATCGAACGGCATGACGAACGTGCGCACCGCCAGACGATCCACCGGCGGCGTGGCGATTAGGCTCATTTCCCGCACCCCGGACAAAGCGAGCTGCAGCGTGCGCGGAATGGGCGTCGCGGTTAGCGTCAGCACATGCACGTCGGCCTTTAGATTTTTCAGGCGCTCCTTGTGTTTGACGCCGAAGTGCTGTTCTTCATCAACGATCAACAGCCCCAGATCGCGAAAGCCCACATCGCCCGCCAACAGCGCATGGGTGCCGATGACGATATCCAAGTCGCCCTTTTTCAACGCTTCTTTGGTGGCCGTGGCGTCCTTGGCCGCAACCAAACGCGAAAGCTGCGCCACCTTGACCGGGAAACCCTGAAAGCGGGCCGTAAAGTTATTGTAATGCTGACGCGCCAGCAGCGTGGTCGGCACCACCACCGCCACCTGACGCCCCGCCATGGCAGCGGTGAAGGCCGCGCGCATGGCCACTTCGGTTTTGCCGAAGCCGACATCGCCGCACACCAAACGATCAGTGGGGCGGCCCGAGCCTAAATCATGGATCACGTCGGAAATGGCGCGGGCCTGGTCTTCGGTTTCGGCGTAGGGGAAACGCGCGGCAAACTCATCCAACGCGCCGGGGTCGGCAACCATACGGTCGGCCTGGCGCAATTCGCGCGCGGCGGCGATCTTGATCAGTTCTTCCGCCATATCTTTAAGGCGTTCTTTCAGACCTGCGCGTCTGGCCTGCCACGCAGCGCCGCCCAATTTATCCAGCTGCGCGCCCGCATCTTCGGAACCAAAGCGCGTAATGACGTCAATGTTTTCCACCGGTAAGAACAGCTTGTCGTCGCCCGCGTACACCAGCTTCAGACAATCGTGCGCGGCCCCACCCACGTCCACCGTCACCAGCCCGTCGAAACGTGCGATGCCGTGTTCGACGTGCACCACCAGATCGCCTTCGCTCAGGCTTGAAGCGTCGGCGATAAAATTCTGCGCTGAGATTTTGCGTTTTCCCGGGCGGCTCAAACGCTCGCCCAAGATGTCTTGTTCCGAAAGCACCGCCAGATCATCGGTGACAAAACCGCGTTCCAGCCCCAGCACCGCGATGCCGACCTGGCCCTTTGGCAAGGCCTGCGCCTGCCCCCAATCCTCCACCGCGATCAAGGGGCCCTGGCCGTGCTCGGCCATCACCGCCATCAGGCGTTCGCGCGTGCCTTGGGTGAACGCGCCGATCAACACCCGTTTGCCCTCGCGGCTCAGCGCTTTTAAGTGCCCACCCAAGACGTCAAACACGTTGACGGCGGGATCGACGCGCGCATCGGAAAAATCGCGCCCGGCCTTCGCGCCCGCGCTGGTTACGCCCTCTCCTTCTGGGGCATCGAACGGCGACAGCTCCGCGACGGAGAACGGCTTTAAAATGTGCCCGACCTCATCGGCGCCCAAATACAGACGTTCCGGCGGCACGGCGTTATAGGGCGTTTCGGTGGTCTTAGGCCCTTTGGCCGCATCCATGATCACCTTGCGCGCGCCGTAGTATTCGCCGATCAAATCCAATCGCGCGGCAATGGCTTGCGAGGCCTGATGATCCAACAGCACCGCCGCATCGCGGCCCAGATAATCGAGCAGCGTTTCCATGCGCCCTTCGTAAAACAAAGGCAGCCAATGTTCCTGGCCGATAAAACGCCGCCCTTCGGAAATGCTTTCATAAAGCGGGTCAGATTTTGTCACCGCGCCAAACAACGCGCGATAGCCGGTGCGGAAGCGGCTGATGGCGGCCTCGTTTAACGGCGCTTCGCTGACCGGCTTTAACGACAGCACCTCAACGTCGCCGGAGGTGCGCTGGCTGGCGGCATCGAACGAACGCAGGCTTTCCACCTCGTCGCCGAAAAAATCCAAGCGCACCGGCTCAGATGCACCGGTGGGAAAAATATCGATCAGCCCACCGCGTTTGGCGAACTCGCCCGGCTCCATCACCGTTTGCGCATGATGATAACCATGCGCGATCAAAAACGCCTCGAGGGTATCGGGCGAAATATCGTCGCCCGCGCGAATGCTCAGCGCCGCGCCCTTGAAGGCGTCTTTGGGCGGTACGCGCTGTAAAAATGCGCTCACCGTCGTCACCACCACGCGGCCTTGGTGTTTGCCCTTTTTCAGCAGGCGCGTCAGCGTGTCGATGCGCTCGCTGACGATGGCAGCGTTGGGCGACACCCGATCATAGGGCAGACAGTCCCACGCCGGAAAATTCAAACATTCGACGCCGGGGGCAAAAAACTTCAGGGCTTCATCCATGGTCGCGGCGGCGACGTCGTCGCGCGCCACCCACAACACATCACGCCCCAATACCGCCAGATCGGCAACGATGCGCGCATCTTGACCGCTGGGCGCACCTGCGATGGTGATGCGTCCGGGTTTGGCAAAGCTGTTCAACAACGGTTTCACGACGCGCGCCCCGCGTTAAACATTTGCAGCCGCTTGAGCACACCGGAATTCCACTGAGGCGGAACCGCCGTGTGCCCCAGCACCCAATTGTAAAGATCGAGATCGTTGTTTTTCAGCAGGGCTTCCAAGTCCGAGACTTCAGCGTCGCTCAGCTCAGCCACATGGGCGCGCGCGAAATCGCCGAACATGACGTCATTTTCCTTCATGCCCATATGAGTGCAGTGAAACAACAGGCGTTTGCGTTTATCGTCCATGAGCTTGCTTTAACTGGTTTGGCGGTGCGGTTGAAGGTATAAATCTTTGTACCCCGTCTGTCATCATGCGCCTTCTTAGGAAATCCAAGGAAATCCGCCCCAACCATGCGCCCCGAAGTCCTTTACCCGCTATTTAAGACCTTAGGTGCGCTGAAAGGCGTCGGGCCGAAGCTGGAAATCACCTTGACGCGACTGGCCGGACCGCACGTGGTGGATTTGCTGTGGCATCTGCCCTCGGGCCACGTCGATCGCACTTATGAACCCAAAGTGGCCGAAGCGGAACCGGGGCGCGTCGCCACCCTGACCGTGCGGGTGGTCCAGCATGTCGCACCGCCCAACCGCCACCGCCCCTATCGCATCCTCTGCCACGACGACACCGGCACCCTGGTGCTGACGTTTTTTCACGCCCACACCGATTATCTGCTCAAGACCCTGCCCGAGGGCGAATTGCGCGTGGTTTCCGGCCTCGTCGAGCGTTACGGCGACGAAGTACAGATGACGCACCCCGACCACGTGGTAAAGATCGAAGAAAAAGCGGAGGTATTGCGGTTTGCGCCGCTCTATCCACTGACCTATGGGCTGACGCAAAAAGTACTGGGCAAGGCCGTGCATGGCGCGTTGGAGTGTGTGCCATATTTGACCGAGTGGCACGGCGAAAGCACCTTGAAAAAATACCGCTGGCCCACCTGGAAAGAGGCCGTGCTGGCCGCGCACAATCCTGAAAATCCCGACGCCATCTCTCCGCACGCGCCCGCCCGCGAACGCTTGGCTTATGACGAGCTGCTGGCCAACCAGTTGGCGCTGGCGTTGGTCAGGCGCGGCATGCGCCGGGCCAAAGGCTTAGCCACCAAGGGTGACGGGCGGCTGCGCGCCAAGGTCATGGATGCCCTGCCCTTCACCCTGACCGGCAGTCAGGAAATGGCGCTCAAGGAAATTCTCCACGATATGGAAACCGATGTGCGCATGTTGCGCTTACTGCAAGGCGATGTCGGTTCGGGCAAGACCGTGGTGGCGCTGTTGGCCGCCTTGGCCGCAGTCGAAACCGGCGGCCAGGCGGTGATCATGGCGCCGACGGAAATCTTGGCCCGCCAGCATTTGAAAACGATCGAGCCGTTGGCTCAGGCGGCAGGCGTCAACACCGCCATCCTCACCGGGCGCGAAAAAGGCCGCGCCCGCGCCGCCATTTTGGAAGGCTTGGTCAGCGGCGGCATCCATATCGCGGTGGGCACGCATGCGCTGTTTCAAGACGATGTGATCTTTCACGCGCTTAAACTCGCGGTCATCGACGAACAACACAAATTCGGCGTTCACCAACGTCTGGAACTGGCGGGCAAAGGCGACGCCGTGGACGTATTGGTGATGACCGCCACGCCCATCCCACGCACGTTGATGCTTACCGCCTATGGCGATATGGACGTTTCCAGACTGCTCGACAAACCCGCCGGGCGTCAGCCGGTGGATACGCGGGTGCTGCCCGCTTCCAAACTCGGCTCCATTGCCGAAGGCGTGCAGCGCAAGCTGGACGAAGGGGCGCGTGTTTATTGGGTATGCCCGTTGGTGGAAGAAAACGAAACGCTTGATCTCGCCGCCGCCACCGATCGTTTTGAACAACTCAAGGGCATGTTTGGACAAGACACCGTAGGGCTGGTGCATGGGCGCATGAAGGGCAAAGACAAAGATCAGGTGATGGCTGATTTCCAGGCCGGGCGCATTTCCGTGCTGGTCGCCACCACGGTCATCGAAGTCGGCGTCGACGTGCCCGAAGCGACCGTGATGGTGGTGGAACACGCCGAGCGCTTCGGCCTCGCCCAACTGCATCAGTTGCGCGGGCGCATCGGGCGCGGCTCAGAAAAATCCACCTGTCTGTTGGTCTATAGCGCGCCGCTTGGCGAAATAGCCCAAAAACGCCTGAAGATTTTGCGCGAAACCGAAGACGGATTTGTCATCGCCGAGGAAGACTTAAAACTGCGGGGCGCGGGAGAGCTGTTGGGCACCCGTCAAAGCGGGCTGCCGGAATTTCGCATGGCGGATTTGGAGGCCCATGCCGACTTTCTGTCCATGGCCTCGGACGATGCCAAGATGGTCTTACAAAGCGACGCAGAGCTTAACACCGAACGGGGCCAAGCTCTGCGTACCTTGCTTTATCTGTTTGAACGCGATGCCGCGATCAAATTTTTACGAAGCGGATGATCGTTTTCGCGATCAATCCGCATTTTCACGAATAAGATCGTGCGGCGCTTTCATAAACCACATCTGATACATGCTGGTGATCCACATAAAGGCGAAGCTCAACGCCATAAGCATACCGCTGAGATAAACCACCCAGGCAAAGCCGGGAATAACCTTCGTCACGTACCAAGACAAAATGTCCATAATAATAGCCAAGAACGGAACTCCGATCGCCGCACACTTGAGCCATACCGGCTTAATCAGAGCATGGGAAAAAACAAAACCCATGATGAAAAAGATAAACGTAATGCCGAA
>JANLGW010000066.1 GCA_024653965.1 Rhodospirillales bacterium | reverse complement strand
ACGCATGCTCGCCACCATGTCTTTGGTGACCAAGATCGGCGCGGTACGGCCCGGAATTAAGGCGGTGGTGATGACGATGTCTTGTTTTTTGATGTGCTCGGACACCACCTGTTTTTGTTTTTCAAAATATTCCGGCGGCATGGGCTTGGCGTAACCACCCGATGTTTCCGCGTCTTTTTCCATGTCCGCATCGACGGTCAAGAACTTACCGCCCAAGCTTTCCACCTGTTCACGGGTGGCGGGGCGCACATCGGTGGCGGTAACCACGGATCCTAAGCGCTTAGCGGTCGCAATCGCCTGCAAACCTGCAACACCGACACCCATGATGAACACTTTGGCCGGAGCAATGGTGCCCGCCGCCGTCATCATCATCGGAAAGGCGGAGCCGTATTCGCCCGCCGCGTCCAGCACCGCCTTGTAGCCCGCCAGATTGGATTGGCTCGACAGGATATCCATGCTCTGCGCGCGGGAAATGCGCGGCATCAGCTCCATGGCAAATGCGGTAATGCCCGCCTTGGCCAGGGCTTCGACGTCTTTTTTCTCGGTCAAGGCCGACAGATGCGCGCACAATACCGCACCCTTTTCCATCAGTTTGACTTCGTCCGCATCGGGACGCTGAATCTTCAGCACGAGATCGGCGGATTTCAACGCCGTAGCGGCGTCTTTGGCGATGGTGGCGCCAGCGGCCTTAAAATCATCGTCGGTGATGGCGGCTTGCAGGCCGGCATCTTTTTCCACGGTGACTTCAAAACCGAAGCCGACCAGCTTTTTTACCACGTCGGGCGACGCAGCGACGCGCTTTTCGCCAGCGCGATGCTCCTTGGGGATAGCGATTTTCATGCGTTAACCGTTCATATCCTGGGTCATAATCTTGGAAATTGCGTGAACCAATTACCGTTTGAGGTTTATGCCCGCTTCAAACGGGTTTCTCAAGGTTTACCTCACAAATAAAGAAAACCTTTCCAACTCCCCGAAAAACGAGCAAAAACCCTATTTCACACAACGAGTTAATAACGCACATCTATAGCTTCAAGGTCTACGGGTAAATTTACCCGAGACACAGGATACGGCACAACGCTCTTATACGCCATCATTTCGCCCAAAATTTGCTCGAGTATGATCCCTCACCATGATGAAAAAACGCCGCCTCCACCCCAGCGCATCGTTCGTTTTTGCCGCACTATCGGCATGGATTGTGTTGTCCTGGGGCGCCATTGCGCACGCGCGCGAACTGCATTTGAGCTACGAAGCCAACTGGGGCGGGCTGCACGTCGCCGATTTCAGCCTTAGCCTGATCAACGGCGGCAACGTTTACGAAAATCGCTTCCACTTGGAAACCCGGGGGGCAACGCGGTTCTTCACCAACCTAGCCGTCACCGCCAGCAGCCGGGGGCGCATCATTTCCCCACCCGCCACAACCAACGGCGACAACGGCGGCAACGGCGGCGCCACAATCGGCAACGCCGCCGGAGCGCATCTGGCCGACACTTATTTGGCCAAAACGTACCACACCGAATACACCAACAGCAGACACTTTCGCTGGGTCGATATCGACTTCGGCGAAGGCGACGAACCCGCCCATGCATCCACCGGCACGTCCCCCATTCCGGGCCGCGAAGAGCGCTGGAACCCTGCCGAAAAAGGGCCGGAAGTCCTTGAAAAAGTGGAAGAAAATTATCGGATCGGAGTCAGCGACCCAATCACCATGATCCCGCAAATGATGACCATGGTACGCGCGCATTTGAACGGCGGGCCGCCGTCGACGGTGGTTAAAGGGTTTGACGGTCGGCGACGCTTCGACATGGATGTCACGTACCTAGGGCTAGCCTCCCGTACCGTAAAAGGCATTCTTCACGACACTTACCATGTCCGCGTGACGCCCAATCCGGTGGCGGGCTTCAAAGAACGCCACAAAATTTTATGGAACGGATCGACGTATGATTTTTATCTGTCGCGCGATGACCGCTTCGTGCCGATCCAAATCGTGCCGGTGAAACATGGCCCGGTGCTGACGCTGATCACGGAATGCGAAACGCAATGCCCGATCAAGGCGGAAGAAGAATAACCGCCGTGCATTAACCCGCTTTGGCGCGCGCCCGCGCGGCCAACTGATCCTTGTAGGCCTTAAAGTTGTCGCGGATACCATCGATGCGGTCCGCCGTACCCTCGCCGAACATGAAGTCGAGCTTGATGCTGGCTCCGTCGTCCCACAGTGCTTTGAACAAATCCGAAAACAACGCCGTGAACAATAACTGGAAGTGCTGATCTTCAAACAAGAAGCCCGATTTGCGCTCGGTCACATTGTTGAGGATGGAGATAAAATTGCGCTTGGCCCACTCGAAATCTTCAAATTTCAACAAAATGCGAATGAGGATGTTGTAGGCAAACCGCTTGTGGCGGTCGTTTTTGCCGATTTCTTTCCAGATTTCCCCGTCGTCATCGGTATGGAAATAACTCAGCAGTTCCTGCGCCTCGATGTTCATTTCACCGTACAAAACTTCGCCCAACAGCTTGACCAGATAATTGTCGAATCCCATGACCACTTCACGGGGAAACACCGGGTTGTTCGGATCGGCAAACAGGTGCGAAAAACGCCCCGCGATCAGGCGCAGCAGAAACTTCGAACGGTTGCCCGCTTCCTGGGGCTGTCCGGCCTGAACGGATTTCATCGGCCCGCTCGACACAACGGCGCCAGGCCGGGAACCGATCTGAGCGCGGACCTTTTCCGCCACCTCATTGCCGTGATTGAGCATGTTGGTGCGGATCACGACCTCGATCTCGCGCACCAATTCCTTGATGTCTTCGTCTAATTTGTCGGTTTTTTTATCCCGCGTAAGCAGGTTATGGCGCACCATCAGATCCAGAACCGACCGAATGATGGTTTTGGTCGCGGATGTAGAACGTTGCGCCACCTGGATGGTGCCCGAACCCGTATCAGCCGCTTCGTCGTTATCAACCATTTCGATGACCGTTAGACCGTTGCGCCCAACCCTTCGTGCGCAAACACGCATGTATAGACAATGCAAAAGCCGGGAATCGACCCGGAGCCCCTGATCGTTCCTAGCATAACAACCCTAAAAGATCACTAATCAGCTGATTAAACCACCGAATTAGGCCTCCACGGCTTCCAATTCGTCGATAAAACCCCGGATCACGGCCAATCCCCGGTTCCAAAATTCCGGGTCTGCGGCATCCAGCCCGAACGGCGCCAGCAGTTCCTTGTGGCGCTTGGTGCCGCCCGCTTTCAGCATGGCTAAATATTTTTCCGGAAAGCCCGCATGCCCGCCGGCAAACACGCCGTAAAGCGAATTCACCAAACAATCGCCAAACGCGTAGGCATAAACGTAAAACGGGGTATGCACGAAGTGCGGAATATACGCCCAGAAATGGCGGTAATTGTCATCCAGGCGAATGGCCGGGCCGAGGCTTTCGCCCTGCACGTCCATCCAAATTTCGCCCAAACGATCGCTGGATAATTCACCCGCCCGCCTCTCATCGTGAACCCGCCGCTCAAATTCATGAAAGGCGACCTGACGCACCACGGTGTTGAGCATGTCTTCGACCTTGCCCGCAAGCAAGATGCGCCGCTTTTTAGGATCCGTCTCACGGTCCACCATCTTGCGAAACGTCAGCATTTCACCGAACACCGACGCCGTCTCAGCGGTAGTCAGCGGTGTGTCGGCCATCAAGGTTCCCTGATCGGCCGCCAGCACCTGATGCACACCATGACCCAATTCATGCGCCAAGGTCATCACATCGCGCGCCTTGCCGTGGAAATTCATCAAGATATAGGGGTGCGCGCTGGGCACCACGGGATGTGAGAACGCGCCCGAATCCTTGCCCTCGCGCGGCGCAGCATCGATCCAACCTTCATTGAAAAAACGCCCCGCCACCTCGGCCATTTGCGGGGTAAATGCACCGTAAGCATCCAGCACCAAACTCTGCGCGTCATCCCAACTGAAAAGTTTGCTGTGATCATCCGGCAGCGGCGCATTGCGATCCCAATAATTGAGCGCCTCGACGCCAAACCACTTGGCTTTCAGCGCATAATAACGATGCGACAAATCACCATAAGCGCCGCGCACGCTGGCGGTCAGGGCCTCGACCACTTCGTCTTCCACCTGATTGGCCAGATTGCGCTCCGAAACCGGGCGCTCGTAATGACGCCAGCGGTCCTCGATTTCCTTGTCTTTGGCGAGCGTATTGGTGATCAACGCCAACAGACGGATATTGCCGCCCAGCTTAGCGCCGAACGCCATCGCCGCGGCCTTGCGCTTGGCCCCGTCGCGATCGCTCATCAAATTGAGCACCTGCGACTGGGTCAAGGCATTGCCCACGCCTTCAACATCGAAGCGCATGTCGGAGAAAGTTTCCTCGAACAAACGCACCCAGGCCGCCCGTCCGGTGACGGATTTTTCATGCAGCAGCTTTTCCATATCATCCGACAACTGATGGGGGCGGAACTGCCGCACCTCGCGCAGCCACGGACGATAGCGCGCAGCCTGAGGGTCGGTCAGTTTCTCTTCCAGCGCCTTGTCGTCGAGACGGTTGATCTCCAACGTAAAAAACAGCGTATCCGTCGATATCTGCGTGATGCGTTCGCTGAGCGTCTGGTAAAAACGTCCGACCTCCGCGTCTGAAGTATTCACCGCAAACAACAATTGGCCGTAGCTCATGGCGCGGTGCAGAATTTCGCTAAGCGCTTCGTATTCTTGAATGGCCACGGCAAAAACCCCGCCGTCCAGCCCCGCCAGTTTGCCCGCATAGCGGTCGGCAAAGGCCTTGGCGCGGTGCGCGGCGTTTTCCAAGTCGGTTTTCAAGGCCGGCGCGTCGGGACTGTCATAAAGGTGTGACAGATCCCAATTGGGCAATTCTTGTTTTACAGTTGTAGCCATCTTCAATCCTCCGCTAAAAACATATAGGGTTGAATTCGTCACCAACACAACCGCCATCTGAAACTTATTTGCTTTTAGGGGATATCCACGCCATGGATCTGGCCACCTGCCCAAATTTGGTGAACCTTTTTTTCGATCGCGCCGAAGCGCGCGGCGAACATCCATTCTTATGGAGCAAGGCAGACGGCAAATTCCGCCCCCAAACGTGGCGGGAAGTGGCGGCGCAGATCAGCGAATTGGCGCACGGACTCCAAGCGCTGGGCGTGAAAAAAGACGACCGCGTAGTGTTGGTATCGGAAAATCGCCCCGAATGGCTGATCGCCGATTTAGCCATCATGGCGGCGGGCGGCGTGACGGTTCCCGCCTATACCACCAACACCGTCGATGATCACCGCCACATCATCAACAATTCGGGCGCGGTCGGCTTGATCCTTTCCACGTCCCGGCTGGCCAAAACTGCGCTGCCTGCAGCGCACACCGCCGAAGCGCTGCGCTTCGCCATCACCATGGAACCGGTAGACCTCCAGCAAAGCCTCAACGTCGAAGTGCTGGATTGGCACTCCGCGCTCAACCGCGGCCAGAACGTACACCGCAACGTCTTACAAGGTGCCGGGGCGTTGAGGCGCACGGATACGGCTTGCATCATCTACACCTCCGGCACCGGTGGCGTGCCCAAGGGCGTCGTCACCACCCATGGCGCGATCTTGCACAATCTGGCGGGGGCCACGGCGGTATTGGACAAGCTGGGTTTAAAAGACGACGTGTTTTTGTCGTTCCTGCCGCTGTCCCATGCTTATGAACATACGGCGGGGCAATTTTTCCCCATCTCGCTGGGGGCGCAAATCTATTACGCCGAGGGTGCGGAGAAGTTACTCGTCAACATGGCCGAAGCCCGCCCCACCTTGGTCATGGCCGTGCCGCGCCTTTACGAAATGATGCACGCACGCATCATGCGCGGAGTGGAGAAAGAAGGCGGCAAAAAAGAAGCCCTATTCATGAAAACTTTGGCGCTGGGCAAAAAGGCGTTCACCGCGCCCGACACCATGACGCTGATGGAAAAGATACAGAACTTCGTGCTGGAAAAGCTGGTGCGCCAAAAAATCGCGCAACGCTTCGGCGGCAGGTTAAAAGCGTTTGTATCGGGCGGCGCACCGCTTAACCCCGATATCGGCCTATTTTTCACCGCGCTCGGCGTGCGCATCTTGCAAGGCTACGGCCAGACGGAATCCGGCCCGGTGGTCAGCGTCAACGTCCCGCAAAAGATAAAGATGCACGCCGTCGGCCCGATCTTCCCCGACACCGAAGTCAAAATCGCCGAAGACGGTGAAATTTTGGTGCGCGGCGAACTGGTCATGGCAGGCTATTGGGGCGATGAACAAGCCACCCAAAACACCATTAAAAACGGCTGGCTGCATACCGGCGACATCGGCGTGATCGACGCCGATGGCCATTTGCAGATCACCGATCGCAAGAAAGACATCATCGTCAATTCCGGCGGCGACAACATCGCGCCGCAACGCATCGAGGGCATGTTGACGCTGGAACCGGAAATTGCGCAGGCCATGGTTTTTGGTGACAAACGTCCGCACCTCACCGGCCTGCTGGTGCCCGATGCCGAATGGCTTAAAACATGGACCATTGCGCACGGCAAACCGTCAGACTTAGGGCAACTGGTCGACGATGCGGATTTGCACAAGACCCTGATGGACGCGGTAAACCGGGTCAATACACACCTTTCCAACATTGAAAAAGTGCGTAAGTTCATCATCGCCGATGAACCGTTCACCATCGAAAACACGCAGATGACGCCGACCTTAAAAGTCCGCCGCCATAAACTGATCGAGCATTATGGTGAACGCCTAAATGCGCTATATTCTTAACCGTAAAAGCGAGGATTAAGGTTCAATCTTTTTTACGGCCACAACGCCGCGCGTGGTCGGCCCCGTGCCCGCGATGGTGATGCCGACCAAAATCAACGTCAGCGCCACCAGAACCGCGCGCGTGATGGCTTCATCCAAAAACAAAAAGCCCCACAACACGCCCAGCACCGGGATCAGATAATTGTTAAGCGACATGAACGTCACGCCGCGGCTGGCGATCACGCTGATCAACAAAATCGTCGCCAGCGCAGTGGGAAACACACCCAGATACAACACCGCAGCCAGAGCCTCGGCACTATAACTCAAGGCCCACGGCTGGTCGGCGAAAAGAGCCGCCGGAACCAGCACCGCGCAAGACGCAATCAACACGCCTGCGCCATGCTCTTCCGGTTTTGCACCGGGCAGCTTGCGCACCAAAATGCCCGCAATCGCGTAGCACAGCGCCGCCGCCGCCACCGCCAACTGACGAATCGCATCGTCGCCTAAGTGCAGCAGTTCCTGCGGGCCGATCAACGTCACCACGCCGGCAAACCCCACCGAAACGCCGATGATGCGGCGCGCGTTCAAAACTTCGTCGGAAAAAATGCGCCCCAGCAACAGCGCCGCCAACGGCATACTGGCGATGATGATTGCCGCTAGGCCCGAGGCGATTTTCTGTTCGCCCCAATTGATCATAACGAACGGCAGGCCGTTGCCAAACAAACCGATGAGAAAAAACGACCCCCACAAACGGGGTTCTGTGGGCAAATTCAATTTGCGGATTTTCAGCCAGCCGTACAGCACCAGCGCACCGATAGCCACGCGCAGCATGGCGAACGTAACCGGCGGCAGGACCTCGGCGCCCACCTTGATCACGGTGAACGACGAACTCCACATCACCGCCAAGATTAGCAGCATGGCTAAATCGCGAACTAAGGTATTGGGCACCCGGGGCTCCGCATCAAAGAACGAACCACATCAACATAGGCAATGTGGCGAATGAAATCACGGTGGAAAGCACCACCGCCCCGGCCACCGCTTCAGGTTCCGTGTTATAGCGTTGCGCAAACAGATAATTGAACACCGCCACTGGCATGGTGGACTGCAACACCAAAACGCCCAGCATGGTCCCTTCAAAATCGAATATCCAGCCCACGCCCAACGCCACGGCAAAGCCTAGGCACAGGCGTAGCGCCGCCACCACACCGCTGGTGAAGAACTGCCCAACCTTTAATTGTTGCAGTGAAATGCCCAGCGTGATGAGCATCAAGGGAATGGTGAAACCACTTAAAATTTGAATGGTATTGCCAGCCCACGCTGGAACAGCGGTGCCGGTCGCCTTGAATATCAACGCAAACGCCATGGCGTAGATGGTGGGCACACGCAGCAAAGCCTGCACGCTCATCACCCCCGCCGATAATGCCACGCCCAAAGTAAACTGAAAGATGATGCACACCGTAAAAAACGCCACCGCCAGCGCCATGCCTTCATCGCCAAACGCCAGCAATGCCAGCGGCAGTCCCATATTGCCCGTGTTGGGGAATACCACCGACGGCAAAAACGCCTGAATGGATTTTCCCCACAGCTTCAGCACCACCACCCCAACCAGCGCCATCGCGCCCACCGCCCCGACGCTGGCGCCCGCCATCAGGCCCAGGGTATCCAAATCAATGTCGACATTGACCAAGGTGGTAAACACCAGACACGGCACGCCCACGGCGGTCACCAAATGGGTGACCATTTCGGTGTTAAAGGGTCGCCCCCTCAGTGCCCAGACGTAGCCGATGACGGCGCAAATTAAAACCGGGGCGATAATCGAAACGAGCTGCTCAAACACCTAAAGAAATCCCTCATGGATTGATGGGAAATTAAATAAACTTAGTGTCCTGCCCCAGAAATACACGTCTTGTATTTCTGGAATAAGCAGGCCACTCACATATTGAATCTAGGGTGATTCAGCTTTCAAAATACGCTGTACATTATGCAGCGTATTTTGAAAGCATCACACTAGGAAGAAGTCCCACACATAGCGCATCGCCCGCCCGGCACCAACGCCTTTCGTTTCCACAAAACAAAAACGGCGCCCAAGGGACGCCGTTTTCACCTGAAGACTTAAGGCAATCGTTAAACGTCTCCTTTAACTTTTGCGATATGCATGATGTTGGTGCCGCCGGGAATGCCGAACGGAATACCCGCCACGATAACGATATCATCGCCATCTTGAGCAAATTCCAAGCGCTTGGAAAAATGCACGGATTTTTCCATCATATCAGCAAAATTTTCCACATCCTTGGTGCGTGCGGAGTGTACGCCCCACGCCAACACCAACCGTCGCGCCACGTCCATATTGGGCGTCAGGCCCAAGATCGGCACGGAAGGACGTTCGCGCGCAATGCGCAACGTGGTCGATCCGGTCGAAGAAAACGACACGATGGCCTGGGCCGAAATCGTTTCCGCAGTTTGCCGCGCCGCCGCCGAAATCGCATCGGCAGCCGTGGCCTCGGGAACGGAACGCGCGGCCTCGGTCATTTTGTGATAGAGGCGATCGCGCTCCACACGATTAATGATGCGATCCATAATGGTGACGGATTCCACCGGATACTCACCCACCGCAGTTTCGGCAGACAGCATAACCGCGTCAGCGCCATCATAAATGGCGGTAGCGACGTCGGACGCTTCGGCACGAGTCGGTGTGGGCGCCGTAATCATCGATTCCAACATCTGCGTGGCGACGACCACCGGCTTGCCCGCAATACGGCACGCATTGATGATGCGCTTTTGCTGCACCGGCACGTCTTCGGGTGGCAGTTCCACGCCCAGATCGCCACGAGCGACCATGATCGCGTCGGCCAATTCCACGATGCCATGCAAGTGTTCGATGGCCGACGGCTTTTCCAGCTTGGCCATAACGCCCGCGCGGCCTTTGACGATGCTCTTGATTTCTTCGACGTCGCTGGGGCGCTGCACGAA
>JANLGW010000064.1 GCA_024653965.1 Rhodospirillales bacterium | reverse complement strand
GGCCTTGTTTTACAAGGCCTCGGGCTGAACAAGAGGTCCATCCACCGCTCCCACCGACCAATGCATAAGGCCCCCACGAGGGGGGCCTTATGCATTGGTCGGTGGGAGAGGATTTGAACCTCTGACCTTCAGGTTATGAGCCGCAAGCTCAGACAACGTCTGACAAGCTCCGTCAATATGGATTAATCACGGACGAACAAAGTGTTCCTAGCCCTTTGCGCGCTCGATAATCGGGGCACTATCACGGCATACCCAAGCGGACCACTTTCACAATGTCACTTCAATCTTCAAACTGTGCTACCCACGACAGGCATCAGCAGTTCAACCGTGGTGCCGCGCTTTTCGATGCTATGAACCACCAGCGCGCCGCCATGCATGAGCGTCACGCCCTGAACGACCGCCAGGCCGAGGCCCGTGCCGACGGCCCGGCCCCGCGTTGAAAAGAATGGCAAGAACGCGTTTTTCAACAAATCCACATTCATCCCCTCGCCTTCATCAGATACCGCGAAGGACACATATTCCTTGCCGGGGGCGAGATTGCCAACAATGGCCCAGGCGCTTTCCCCTTCCACCCAACTTTCCACCGCCAAGGTGATTTCATGCTCGGCGTCTTTCAACAGTCTGCATTCGATTTCATCCATCAAACGTGCAGGGCGCAGCACTAAGGTGACTACTCCCACCCCGCCGGAGGCGGAAACCCCGTTAAGATACAAATTCCACAATGCCAGTTGCAGCAAGTCGCAATCGGCTTCAATTTCAAATTTGATATCGAGGCTTTCGTCAACGGACCATTCGAAGCTTTCGTCAACGGACCATAAGCCCGCTGAAAAGGCGCCCTCCGCCATGCAGCAAATCAAATCGGCCAATCCCAGCCGTGCGTATGACGGCTGCTTCCTACCCGTGAGGATGCTCACCTGCTCCACCAGTTCCTGGCCGCGCTTGCTGACGGCGAGAATGCGGTTCGCATAACCGTTGAAGGATTTATTATCGCGCTCATCCTCGGCGATAAACTTCGCAAATCCGTCGATTGCGCCCAGCATGTTGTTGAATTCGTGCGCGATGCCGCCGGCGAGATCGCCTAAGGCCCTCATGCGGCGTTCTTCGGCGAGCAAATTGTTCAATCTCGCTCGCTCGGCGGCTTCCTGCTCCATCACCTTGTTCGCCAGCACTTCGTTCGTCACGTCTAGGACGATCCCCTCGGTAACCATTTCATCCCCCTCGAAGGCGACCGCTTTTTCCAGGATGCGCACCCAGATTACACGACCATCTTCGAAAGGCAGTCGCACAACACCCTCGGCGAAGCCATTTTCACGCAAAGCTTTCGGGAAGTCCTCAAAAAGGATCTTCCGATCCGTTTCGCTATAGAGCGCCATGAATTCCTCGTGGGAAATGGAATACAGCTTTTCACGCAAACCGGGGACTCTGCGGATCAACCCGCCATCGGTGAACTCCACCCGCTTCCTGTCGTTTGCGTCATAACGCATGCGGAACATGCTTCCGGGAAGATTAAGGATGATCGTTTCGAGCATCTGAGACGTTTCGCGGAATGCTTCTTCCACCCGCACCTGGGCGTCGATGTCGAGGATCAAGCCCGTGGTCAAGATGGCGCCGTCTTGCTTTTCCATGAAGCGTTCGCGGAGCAACATCCAATGGTAGGAACCGTCGCGATTTTTCAGACGGGCCCGAACTTCGTAACCGGAGGTGGCGGACACCATCGTCTGAATCGAGCGCAATACGGCTTCTTGATCGTCGGGATGCCAATACGCCTTGACCAGCTCTTCGTCCGACATGGCATTAATATTGTCATCAGCATGGTCCTGGTTGGACGTGTAGATAACCCTGCCACCCTCCTCATCATAACGTTTAAGGAAGATCAAACCGGGCAGGTTGGTGACGAGCCCCTCCAGACGGGCGTTGGATGCGCGGAGCTTCTCCGCCAACACCTTACGGACCGTGATGTCGCGGGACAGGGACAAAATCATGTCGCACCCCTGATAACTTACGAGCGATATGCTCACTTCCGCCGGATACAGCGTCCCATCCTTGCGGCGATGCGTCACCTCATTGGTCATAGACCGTTTGGCGGTCACCTCCTGCCAATGATCGGACCAATCTTCGGCCCCTATGTCTTCGACGATATCCGGGATGGTCATCGACAAAAGCTCGTCTTTGACATAACCAGTCGCCCGGCAAGCGGCATCGTTCACATACACGATGCGCCCCGTTTCGTCGTACAAAACCGCGAGTTCTCGGGCAACGTTCAGGGCAGCACTCAACAACACGGACTGTTCCTCAGCCCGCACCTGGTCATCGATATCCAGCATGATGCCGGTGACGATGATCTCTCCGTAATGCACGCCGGTAACAACTTCACGAACCAGCATCCACTTATACGTCCCCTGAGCATCAACGATCCTCGCCCGGGCCTCCGATACCGTCGCGCCGTCCGCAATGCGTTGACTCATACCGGTGATCGCCTGTTGGTCCTCGGGCTTCCAAAGCATTGAAATTCGGGCAGCCTGATTCATTTCGAATAGTTTTTCGGTCATACTGCCGTACATTCGGCTCGCGTGATCGCTCAGAAAAACCATCCGCGAGTCGTCTTCGCTATAAATCTTGCGGTAGATGACGCCGGGAATGTTGTCGATAATGGACTCCAACCGCACGGAGGTTTCACGCAATTCATCTTCCATCGCCTTGCGGGCGGAGATGTCGCGCGCCATTCCGACCGTGCCGATGACGTTTCCGACACCATCGAGAATCGGTGCTTTGAGCGTATCGATCCACGCGAGCGTTCCATCTGCGTGTGTAATGGGTTCCACGGAACGAATTGAGGTTTTACTGTATATGACTTCGGCATCGTCCGCACGGAAAGCCTCCGCCTGCCCGCGCGGGAATAAATCCAAATCAGTCTTGCCCTTCAACATGGCGGTATCGGAATATCCACACATTTTCGCGAGGGCGGTACTCACAGCGATGAACCTGCTGTCCAAATCCTTCACCCAGGCGATATCCGGAAGGTTTTCGAGAATGGCCGCCATTTGTCGGTCCTTGAAATCCGCCGCGCTCCTGGAGGTGACTTCATCGTCAACGATCGATTCCAGATGCGATTTTTCCACGGCTTCCCGAAGTTCAGCTTCCAGTCGCTTGCGGACCGAAATATCATGCCCGATGGCGAGAACGCTGACGACTTCGCCGTCCGCGCCGCACTCGGGCACGGCGCGAACATGAGTGAAGAACGTCTCTCCAGAAGACGTGACCCAAGGCATTTCGATATCCAGGACTTCCCCGCTGCGCGCAACATACAGTATTGCGTCTTGATATTCCTTGGAAGTTTCCAGGCACCCCGTTTCTAGCCGCGTCAGCCCATCGCGCATGTCGATGCCGCAGTCATTGATCATGTTTTTGAGCTTGGGGTTGGCGTACAAACGCCGGGCGTTCAGATCGTAGCGGGCGATGGTGTCGGTACTGTTTTCCACAAAGGCGCGGAACTGCACCTCACCATCATGGTGGCCGTTTTCCGGCTTCTGGCCATCAGAAGCTTCAAGCCGCCGACGATCGGAACGGCCGCCAAGCGAGATGATTTCAAACTTCAATACGCTGACCCAGCCCGCAAAAAACACGGCGGCGAGCGACGAAGTACCCAACGCCAGGATCAGGCTGTCCATAAACGAACCCCCGGCCCCCGGCTCACCCGGAATAGCCCCACTCCAAAATTCAAGCTGGGCGCGTTCAAGGGGTGCAGCAGCAGTAACGTCATCGGCGGCGCACAGCGCTGAAGGCATGGTGGAACCTAGCACGATCCCGAATGCAATCGCGCCCGCAGCCTTGCGAATTTTCAGCGAATTTACCACCATCATCATATAGAGTTTACAAGTCAGACGCTGGAATCTCGCACTATCTTTGGTAGGAACAGCCGGATGGCCGTGTGAAGGCAAAAGGATAGTCGGCGCGGCTCACATCGGCGCGGGCGCAGCGTCTTTCCGTAGAGATGATGCATTATAAATACATTTTATGTTTTTTATATCATAGTGTTATGAATGATAAGAGAATACTTCCATAAAATTTTGACGCTGCCAATGCGCCCCCTCCCTGTGTATTTACGTGGTCATTCGTGGAACTTTAGCCGCACCATTTTCCATTGACTACCAGGTCATCTCGACCTGCAAGAGGTCACCATCAAATTCTACCTAAGCCGACTGTTGTGGTCAGTTGGGCGTCAAGAACCGCGCCCATGCCACTGTCAAAGCCATGCGAATGGGAAACTTGGAAAATTCCGCTTCCGAGAAATGAACCGCATGCGTCCGGGCGTGTGATTTTTAACGTTTCACCAATCTCACTATCGTTTCTGACAATTTTTCCAAATCGAGCGGCTTACGCATCACGGCGTCGGCACCGGCCTTGTAAAACTGTTCTTCGCTAATGCCTTCCGCGTGGCCAGTGCACAAAATGCACGGAAGATCGGGCCGGATGGCCTTGGCCTGCTCAATCACGTCCGATCCAAGCATGCCGGGCATCGTTTGATCCGTGATCAATACGTGCCACGGACCCGGGTTTTCCCTCAGCGCCTCAAGAACATCGCCCGGTTCGTTCGCAGACGCTACCTCCGCCCCCCGGCGTTCAAGGGCCGTCACCAGCATGTCACCGAAATCGATATCGTCGTCCACCACCAGAATGCGTATGGACGCCAGGGCGTCAGTGGTGAAACGCTGCACAACCTTGCACCGTTCCAGCTTTATGGTTTTGTTTGAAGAACGCGGAAAAATAACGTTTACCGTCGTACCCTGGCCCGGACGGGATCGCATAACCAGTGCGCCGCCATGGGAAATGACGATGTCTTCAACCACCGTCAGGCCGAGACCCGTGCCGCGGCCTTTTTCCTTCGTCGTAAAAAAAGGGTTGAACATCCGCTCCATCACCTCTTCGCCCATGCCCTTGCCATGATCTTCTACGACAAGGGCGATCGTGGGTTGGGTTGCTTTGATGCTTCCATACACCGTATAAACCGCGCCGTCCGGTTCGCTCCACATCGTGGGCGCCGCGACAGACTCGTGCGAGACCAGCTTGCGCGTAACCGCCTCAGACAACGCAGGAGGACGCACGGCGATGGCGACATCCCCCTGCTTTCCGTCGTAGGCATCCTTGGCGTTAATGACGAGATTCAAGATCACCTGCCCGATTTGTTCCTGGTCGCCTTCGATCAAGGCGTCTTCATCGGCGATATTCAAGTCAATATGCAGGCTGGAGGGAAGCGCCATTCTCAAAATATCCTCTATTTTCCGAACGGCCACCGCAAGCGGAAAAATATCGGCTTCCATTTCGCCGCGCCGGGAGAACGAGAGAATCTGTTCAACCAACGCCTTGCCATGCTTGCCCGCAGTGAGAATGTGCCATGCGTGCCTGGCCGTATCGCTTTCCTGTTCCGCGTCCTCGGCGATGAACTGGGCAAAACCCATGATCGCGCCGAGGAGGTTGTTGAAATCGTGCGCGATGCCGCCGGCAAGTTGCCCCAGGCTTTGCAGCGTTCGCGTAGCCTCCAAGCGCATTTCCAACTGAAGGCGTTCCTCCTCCAGGCGCTTGCGCTCCGTAATGTCGTGCCCAACCGCCAGCACGCCGACCTGTTTCTCGTTCTCGTCGAATTCAGGAACGATGTTGTATTCCAAAAAAAGGTTCGAGCCGAAGGGGCTTTGCCAATTGAACTCAATGTGTTGAGGCTTCCCCGTCTCCAACGCTTGGCGGAGTTTCTCTACATAACCATCATCCGTATTTAGAGGCAGGCGACCGCTCCCCCCCATAGGCTTTCCGGCCACGTCTTCGGCGTAAACGCCACTACTCTTTTCCCAGGCCTTGTTCACGAATGTGCGATTGAGATCTGCGTCGTAACGCACGATCAGGACCGGTGCATTTTCGATAAGCGTTCGATATTCCCGCTCCCGAAGGGCGAGACGTTCTTCCGCCGCCTTGCGGGCGGAGATGTCGCGGCCAATGGTCAGGACGCTGACTACATCCCCATTTTCATCAAGCTCGGGTACAAAGTTTAGGTGATAAACGCCGCGCTCCCCCGCCTCCACCCAGGCCAGTTCATATTCACTTTTCCGTTTGCTACGGACGACGTCGAAAATGGCTTGCTCGTAACGGATGGCGACTTGAGAGTGATCTTCGATTTGAAGCGGCTGGGGCTGGCCACCGACCAGCGGGACCAGGGATACAAACGAACGTCCAACCACACCCGGTTTTCCGCTCGCCATCCCCGTCTCGGACGGCGTTTTCCCAAGAAATTGGGAAGCGGATTGCCCCATCCCCAACGAAACGGGATTCATGTAAAGGCGCCGTGCGTTCCTGTCGTATCGGATGATGACGTCAACGCTGTTTTCAAGAAGCGTGCGGTATTCCCGTTCTTGCGATCGGAGCACCATTTCGATTTTCCTGAATTCGCTAACGTCGACCATCACTTTGAAAGCGCCGATGATTTTCTCGTCTGCGTTAAACAGCGGCGAGGGGTAGGCGAGAACGGGAACCACAACGCCACCTTGCGCAATGCTGCACCGTGAAGCGATTTAAACATGTTGCAGGCGTTCACCAGGCGGCCCAACTCATCCTCCCGCAAAGTCTTGAATGACGGGGCCTGAAGCTGGCGCACCAACCCTTTGTTAGGGAAATTATAAGAGGCTGACGGGCGGCGGCGCAAACTATCTTTCGCAACCACCTTTTACATATAGAGCAGACCGTCCCAACCTCTGACGGTCCAAACTGTAAAGAATGAACTCTCCCTTGAATGTCCTCATTCATAAGTTAGCTCTGTTCTGATGATGGCCCTGTTTGGACCGGGTTGCAAACTCATTTGGTGTGAGCCCGTCGAGGCTCGTGTGAGGGCGTTCCGTATTGTAGTCGCTACACCAGTCTTCGATAACGCGGCGGGCATGGCTGTAGCTGGTGAACAGATATTCGTTCAGGCATTCATCGCGTAAGCATCATCTCAGGCCGTTATCTGGGACAGCCCCTTATACTTAAGAGAACATCGAAAGATGTTTGCTTAACCGAAGGACACTTTGACTTACAACCACCCAACACGTTAACTAAATATTAATGCTCGGTATTGGCGATAAAACTATATAACTAACTGATATATAAGGCCATTACTGCTTCGGTGTCGCAACAAAAAATGATTGTGGACCAATTGTGAGGCTCCGGTATCCGAAGGAGGGATATTGCCGTAAGTCTGCCACGGGCTGTTCATCTTGTTGGAAACGTGAACGGCTTATTAGATAACGTGAATGGTGCCGCAAAGCGGCCACCTCTAAGGATTGGAGATTGGGGACATGATCATTTCGCAATTTGAAAATATTCGCGTTGTCTTGGCGGAACCCGATCCCGATCTGCTCAAGACGTTCACACAATGCCTGCAACAGCATGGGTTTCGCAGCATCCTGAGCACCGGAAACTTCTCCCAGATGGTCAACGTGGTCAGCGAAGGCAATGTGGATCTTTTGATCGCCAACACCTCACTGGCTGGGGGCGATCTTAACGAATACGTCACCGAATTGCGTCATAGCAGGCACGGCATCAACCCGTTTTTGCTTGTGATTACTTTGCTCAACAGCCCGAGTCGTGACGCTGTTCAGGCGGCCATCGATTCCGGCACCGATCACATCCTGGCAAAGCCGTTCCCGCAAAGCGCCCTGATCGACAGCGTTCGGCAACTGACCCACACGCGCAAGCGGTTTGTGGTGACCACCGACTATATCGGGCCGGATCGCCGCTCCGGGCATCGTCCCGGTACGCTAGCAATTCCGCAAATTGACGTGCCCAACGCGTTGCGCCAACGCATGACGGGGCAAATGAGCGAAGGTGTGCTGCGTCATCATGTGGATGTCGCCAAGGGGCGTATCAACGAGCAAAAAGTGATCCGCCATGCTTTCCAAATTGGTTGGTTGCTGGAACGTCTGCTGCCGGAAATTCATGTGACGAGCAAATCGGATGAGTTTAAAGCGCATATGCAACGCTTGGGTTCGGTGGCGGAAGATATGTCTTTACGCATTAAATCGACCCGCTATGCGCATGTCGCTTCGATGTGCATGACGTTAAAGAGCATGGTTGATGCGGCGACCAAGGATTTTGATGAATACAGTGTTCGGATGTTGCAAAAAATTGTCGAATTGATCACCGGTGCATTTGATCCGGAGCGTGAAGAGCAGGGCGCAAATTATATCCGCGACAAGCAACTGCACGTTTCGGATGCTGAAAGAGGGGGGGGCCACGCGATTTCTCAGGCTACCGTCGATAAAATCTTCGAAAGCGCCTGTGCCCCCGCTCTGTAGTACGCGGTGGAGCCAAACTTTCCGCGACCTCTTTCAACATTTTAGTAAGAATGAATGATGCGTTTTCGAGCCGTTTACGGCCCGCCCGTGAGGATCATGACCTGCTCAACAAGTTCCTGGCCTTCCCCACTAGCGGAAAACCACGCGATACCCAAGGCCGCCAACGAATACTCGTGAAACAACCAATACTCGTTCCGGCTCACCGTTTGCGCAAACATGCCCTCGCCGCCGAACACTACCGCAGATGTCAAAGTTGCCATGATTACGGTAAACGCAAGTTTCTCGCGTCACTGACAATTCCACACGAGGAGCTTCAGTCCAGACATCGGGGCTGATTTTAACATTTCCTTAATGAAGGAGAGGCGCCCTCTTAAGTCTGGGACGCTCTCTTAAGTCTAATGTCAGGCAGCAAATGAACTGCCGCACGCCTCAATCGGTCAGAAACTATTGTCGTCAACTCACTGATAAAGCACAAAGAACATCTACTTAATTTTCACAACTATTTAAGTAGTATTAATGAGTAACCTCATCCGTTCCGTGTATTTTTCATTGACACCAGTTGTAATTATTCTAACCATACAATCGCTTTTGACAAACATCAGGAGCATTTTGAAAGGAAAATGATGTGCGTATTATTGCCGCCGACGATCACCCACTCTATCTTGAGGCAATTTGCACCCAGATTTTGCGCGCGTTCGAAGGCGCTGAGATTCTCCCCTTTTTCAGCCTGGACGATGCTTTAGCCGCATTGCCGGAAAAACCCACCGACTTGGTTTTGCTCGATCTTTCCATGCCGGGAATGAACGGTGCCGAGGGTGTAAAAAAAGCCGTCGCCGCAGCTGGCAAAACCCCTGTCGCCATCCTTTCCGGCGTGGCCAACAAGTACGATGTCACCGCCTGTATCTCCAGCGGCGCACGTGGTTTTTTCACGAAAACGATGGAAAGCCGCATACTGACCAACGCCATTTCTGTGGTTCTCTATGGCGGCACGTATGTGCCGACGGAATATATCAACTCCCTTTCCAACACCACTTCGCCTAACAAACAAGGGCAATCTCAGAGTGTCTCACAACAAGACTTGAGTGACAGGGATATCAATCTCTTGCGCATGATCACAGAGGGATATTCAAACAAGGAAATCGCCCGGAAACTCGATCTGCAGGAAGTCACGATCAAGTTTTACGTTAGCCGTCTGTTCCGGCTCTTAGGCGTTAAAAACCGAGCGCAGGCAGCAGTCAAAGCGCTTCAACTGGGTGCTGTCGTCAACGCCCAAAACGACGCATGACGGTTATTGGCGTATTCGGCCTCAGCCAACCATTCTTCGATCAATTTTGCGGCATTCCAATACACTAACTCCCCGGGCCTATTCTCCATCGTAACCAGCGACATCGTTATGAAACTGTCTCCCAGACATCTGGCGCAGAGGCCCGTACTCTCATCCACGCCATACGGACATGATATGATACAGCATCCATCATATTTCTGACTTCGACACCATAAACTGGCGGCCTCACAAAACTGCCTCTCCCTCAGCATCGGGATGATCTGATCGAGAATTTTGAGCTTATTGTTCGGAGACATCAATAAATCCCCCTCCACCAGCAAATCGTTTCACATAACATCAGGCCCAGGCGCCCGCATAATGCCGCATAGCTTTCGTTGCCCCCATGCCCGCCGCGTGGACGATGGCGGGGTTAAAAACACCGTGGAACTCCGTATTGATTGTTATATGACAAGCCCGTTCACGGTCCATTGATCAAAGTTTGGCCGATGCCCGGGTTAGTTCACAACCTAACTAAGGTATGTTCGCCGCGCTCGTTAGGCGCTGATTGCTTTCATCAAGCTCAGCTTGATTGTCTAAGCTTGCTGGAACTTGAAGTTGTCTGCTTACCCTGTGCTTACCCGGCATTTTTGATCGTTTGAGCACATAAACAAAAACACCGCCAACTCGTTGCCGTCATGATGGGCGAGAGCCTACCGATGATCGGCAAGCTATTGGGGCACACCCAGCCCCAGACCGCCGCCCGTTACGCCCACTTGGCCGATGATCCCCTGCGCTCTGCCGTGCAGCGGATTGACGCCATGCTGAAAGACGCGCTGATTGGCACCTGACGGGCCAACTGGACCGCCTTCGCGATAGCGATATCCGTGTTTTCTACATCAAAGCTAACCATGACACAGAGAACCCACTGACAGGGGAACTCAGCCTGCCCGACAATGTTCATGTTTTCGATGGTCGCGGCGGCAAGGTCCAATAGTCAGATGATGTCTGGATCCACGGCGTGAGCTTCGCCAATCGTCCCGCCCCCGAGAGCCTCCTGCCCAAATTCTCTGATCCTGTTGCTGGAGCCATCAATATCGCGCTGCTTCACGCGTCGCTGGCTGGAGCCGCAGGCTATGCCCCCCTAGCCGTCCTTCCGTAGCCCACCGTATCCGCTTAACGCCCAGCCTAGATGTAGTTGGTGTGGGCATTAAGCGGATAGGCACGGACCGACTTACCAGGAATTGTAGCCAAGAAATTTACCAGTCATTTCGACTTTCACTCTGTCCCCTTTGGGGTTTGCAACGCGGGTGATCTTCATATCGAAGTCGATGGCGGACATGATGCCGTCGCCAAATTCCTCCTGGATCAGCGCCTTGATCGTCGGACCGTAAACACCGACGACTTCATAGAGTCGATAGATGCAGGGGTCAGTCGGAACCGCTTGATCCCATATCTTGGTTGGATATTCAGCCAGAGCCAGGGCTGCTTCTTGTGGCAAGCTCAAGGCAGAAACCAAAGCGTCTGCCTTATCCTTTGGCATCGCGTTCATGCCCATTGCCGCAGAATGAGTCCACACAGGCGACATCCCGATCTTCTCCGCAATTGCTTCCCAGGTCATACCTGTGGTGCGCTTGGCCAACAGGATCATTTCTGTAACGTCTTCTTTAGTCATGAATTTTGACACGATTTATCTCCTTCAGGTTCTATTGATGAGCGCGTTGCTGATTGAGTTAGACGGCCACGCTGGACTTTTTTGTCTTTGCAATGGTCGCAGTGTTGTCGAAGTGAACGGTCTCGGGGCGGTTTTCCACCAAGCCAGTCGGACCCGCTAATTCCTTGGAGCGCTTGCCCAGGAATTGCACCAGATGATTTCGGATCGCATAATAGTTGGGGTGCTCAACGATCTCAGTCCGATTGCGCGGCCGCGGTATTGTAATATAGACGGATTCAGCAACCCGTGCATAAGGACCGTTGGTCATCAATAAGATGCGGTCAGCGAGCAAGATCGCCTCGTCAATATCATGGGTGATCATGAAGACCGTCTGGTCGGTACCGGCCCAAACTTTCAACAATTCATCCTGGATGCTGCCACGGGTAAGCGCGTCTAGCGCCCCAAATGGCTCATCAAGGAGCAGCAATTTCGGGCTGATCGCAAAGGCACGCGCGATCGACACCCGCTGCCGCATTCCGCCTGACAACTGGCTGGGCTTTCGGTTAAAGACATCTCCGTTCAGGCCAACCATCTCCAGATGCTTCTTAGAATGCTCCAGCACTTGATCCTTTGACCAGTTTGGATGGCGCGCCTCAACTGCGAAGGTGACGTTTTTCAAAGTCGTGAGCCAGGGGAGAAGCGAGTAGTTCTGAAACACCACACCGCGATCCAGGCTGGGGCCGGACACTTCTGCTCCGTCCATGATAACCACCCCCTCGGTGGATTCTGCCAGGCCAGCCAAAATGGACATAATGGTCGACTTGCCACAGCCGGAATGGCCGATGATGACAACAAACTCACCCTTTTCGACGCCAAAGCTGGCATTCTCAAAGACTGTCATCTCGCCGCCAGACCCATTGGGATACCGCTGGGTGAGCTGTTCGACACTGAGATAGGGATGGGTCATTGTATCCTTCTCCTATTCGCTGTAGGCGACATAGCGCTGGAGCACGCCAAACATCGCATCTAGGGCCATGCCGACGACGCCAATCATCAAGATCGAGAAGATCACTGATGTGAGGTCGAGATTGTTCCACTCGTTCCAGACGTAGTATCCAATGCCAGTTCCCCCGACCAACATCTCGGCTGCAACAATCACCAACCAGGCGATCCCGATAGATATCCGCATCCCGGTCACAATCGTTGGGGCAGCAGCTGGAAGGATGACTATGAAGGCCGTCCGCAAGGAGCCCAATTCATGTGTCCGGGCCACATTGACCCAGTCTTTACGAACTCCGGCCACGCCAAAGGCAGTGTTGATCAGCATCGGCCAAATGGAACAAATGAAGATAACGAAGATGGCGCTCTGCTCGCTGTCTTGAATGATGAATAGCGCAAGCGGCATCCAGGCCAAGGGGGAGATCGGCCTTAGAACTTGGATAAATGGATTAAGTGCTTTGTAAGCGATGGTGGACATTCCAATCAGGAACCCGAGCGGAATCGCGAGCAGAGCTGCCAATAAATAACCCGACAAGACACGATAGATCGAATATCCGATTTGGATGCCGATTCCCTTATCGTTTGGTCCTGCGTCATAGAAGGGATCGCTGAGCTGTTCCCAAGCTTTTTCAATTACTTTGCTGGGAGGCGGCACACCTGCTTTAGGTGTACCGCCTCCAGTAAGGCGCTCATACTCTGTCAATTCGCCTGCCGCCTGCTGTGCTGGAATGGTAACCTCCCAAATACAGAGGCCAACAATTAACAGAATAACCGACAGCAACGCAGCGCGTTGATTAAGAGATAGAGCAGTCATGGCTTAGCCCTTCTTGATCGCAAAGCTTGCTACATACTCTTCAGGCTTTGCCGGATCGAAGGTTTTACCCATGATGATATGAGACTTGTAGCTTTCCTTCGGTGCGTCATAGCCCAGGTCTGTCATGACCTTACGAGCGTCAGAAGCAAGGTAGACTTTCTCTGCAACGCCTTTGTAATCGACGTCGCCTTCGATATAGCCCCAACGCTTCATCTGGGTGAGGATCCACACACCCATTGAGTGCCAAGGGAACGGATCAAAGTCGATACGATTTGGAACGTTCTTAACCTCGCCCAAGCCGTCTGCATAAACACCGGTTAGAACCTGCTCAATCACCTGAACTGGCTGGTTGAGATAGTTCGTCGGTGCAATCGCCGTCGATATCTCTTTCCGGTTTGCCGGGTTTGAGGCGTACTGCGTCGCATCGACAATCGACTTCAGCAGAGCCCCATAGGTGTTCGGCATTTCGGTTGCAAAGGAAAGCGGTGCTGCGAACGCACAGCACGGATGCCCTTCCCAAATTTCCTTCGTGAGGATGTGCAGGAAGCCAATGTTTTCCCAAACCGCACGCTGGTTGAACGGATCTGGTGAGAGATAGCCGTCTAGGTTACCGGCGCGAAGGTTCGCCACCATCTCCGGCGGTGGGACAACGCGGATTTGGATGTCCACATCTGGGTCCAGACCAAATTCTGCAACGTAGTAGCGCAGCAAGAAGTTGTGCATCGAGTATTCGAACGGTACCCCAAAGGTGAAGCCTTTCCACTGCTTTGGATCGCGTTTGTCCTTATGCTGGTTGGACAGAACGATCGCCTGACCGTTGATGTTTTCAACCGCGGGCATGATGTATGGCGTTGCGACTGAGCCTGCACCCAAGGTCATTGCCAAAGGCATGGGTGTCAGCATATGGCTCGCGTCATATTCACCGGCCAGAGACTTGTCACGGGCCACGGCCCACCCTGCGGTCTTGATAACCTGAGCATTCAGGCCATAGCGCTCATAAAAGCCGAGCGGCTGCGCCATGATGATCGGTGTCGCACAGGTGATCGGCACAAAACCGATTTTTAGGTCAGTCTTCTCAGGCTTGCCGAGCTTGTCCAGGATTGCTGCTTTCGCCTGCTCCATCGGGAAGACGGATGCGAGAGCGGCCGCAGCCGTTGTTCCACCAATCATCCCCATGAAAGAACGGCGGCTGACATCCGAATGCCCAAAGACAGACCGGACGATTGCGCTTTCAACGGCGCGCTCCAGCATCTGCTCAGAAGACTGCGTTACCACATCTTGATCGTGAGCGGTATGGCCCGACTTACAACTGGAACAGCCACATTGTGTGCCATGGCGCAGATCAGATTTGCTCGAAAAAGGATCGTTAAGGCTTTTAACCGTCATCAGAATCTCCTTTGTTGAATTCTGACTAAAGCTTAGCGAAAAGCGGCCTTCAAACGAGCAAGAAAAGACAAAATTTTAATTTTCATAACTAATTGAAATTATTACGTAATAATTGATTTTGACCGTCTTATTTTTTACGAAATATCGTAATTTACGAAATTTCGTTGATTTTGGGCATGCGCTATGCACAATTCAAAGTATGGAATTATCAGCCCTAAAAATCGATGATCTTGCGAACGCCAGTGTGTTGCCCAGCATCATTCTCAACACCCAGAATGGCCTGATCGCAGCTGCGAATCCCCAGGCAACCATTTTGCTTGAGGATGAAACCCTCATTGGCAAGAATTTTGCCTTGTTCTTGAAGGGGAATCTGCCGGAACTCATCGTGTTTACGGAATCGGTCGACTATTACGGCGAGGCTTGGACCCGCGACCTCACATTCTTGAGCGTGCACGGTAAAGAAATAAGCGTCGAGTTACATGGACGATTGCTTACACATCCCTCAACCTCCTCCTTCCTCCAGATACAAATCATCGACATATCGGCCTATGATGCCCGTACAGATGCCATTTCGACCAATGATCTACATGCCAAGGGGCTCATGGAATGGAAGCGTGCGCGGGCCTTCTTTGCCGAAATGGAGAACGAAAATCGCTTGATCCTGGACGCAGCAGGCGAAGGGATCTATGGGATTAATCTTGAAGGCAAAGCGACCTTCGTCAACAATGCTGCTCAAGAGCTTTTGGGCTGGACAGAGGAAGATGTCCTTGGCCAGGATATCCATGCCCTCATCCACCACCACCATGCAGATGGGACGTCATACCCCTCCCGCGATTGCCCCATCTATCACTCCTTTCGAAACGAGCAGGTCAACCGGGTCGAAAATGAAGCGTTTTGGCATAAGGATGGCCGAGCGATTGAGGTCGAGTACACCTCCACCCCGATCTATGATCAGCAGATACTGGCAGGCGCAGTGGTCATTTTTCGCGATATCTCTGAACGGCGTGAGAACGAGCGCAAACTCCATCAGGCTATGCAGCAGATCGATGCCTTACGCGAGCGCTTGGAGCAGGAAAACGAGTATCTCCAGGAGGAAATCCAAAGTGTCCGTTCGCATTTCGACCTGGTCGGATCATCGCCCGCTATTTTAAGGACCCTGGCCCAGATCGATATCGTGGCGAAGACGGAGAGCAACGTCTTCATCATGGGCGAAGGCGGAACAGGCAAGGCGCTCGTAGCCTCTGCCATCCACAAATCCAGCCTGAGGGCCAAGCGCCCCATCATTCATATCAATTGTGCGGGCATTTCCCCCTCCAGCTTTGAAAGTGAGCTTTTTGGCCATGTGCGGGGGGCCTTTCAGGGCGCGTTGCATGACCGTACGGGAAAACTGGAAATCGCCAATGGCGGAACCCTCTTTTTGGACGAAGTATCTGAGATTCCAATAGAACTACAGGGAAAGATCCTCAAAACTTTGCAAGAACAATCCTTTGAGCGTTTGGGTGCGAACCGACCCAATAAAGTCAATCTGAGGGTCATTGCGTCGTCTAGCATGGATCTTGCACAGTGCATCAAGCAAGGCACCTTCCGCGAAGATCTATATTTTTACCTCAACGTTTTCCCGATTGAGTGCCACCCGTTACGAGAGCGCACATCGGATATCCCAGAGCTAACCCAGCATTTTCTCAAACTTGCCTGTGTTCGTCTTAATCTGGAAAGGCCGACGATCACCAAGGCTAACATTCGCCAGCTTATAGAGTATCACTGGCCCGGCAATGTTCGAGAATTGCAAAATGTGATTGAACGTGGGGCCATTCTCGCCCGCGGTGGAAAGCTGGTATTGGACCTTCAGAATAAACGCGGGGCGCGGCTGGATACGGGTGACAAACCCATTCTGACAGAGCATCAATTGACCGAGTTGCAGATTCAAAACATCGTGAATTGCCTAAAACAAACCGGCGGACGTGTCTCTGGAGAGAATGGTGCTGCCCAGATGATGGGTATTAAACCGACCACGCTTTTCTCGCGGATCAAGAAGTTCGGAATCTCAATTGATTCCCCTGATTAAGCGTTTGTTGACGCATCCTTTTGTGGGACGGCGGCCCCGGTGGCAACCATGCTGAGCGTGGTTTAGGGGAAAGCCTGCCGATGGCCAACATGTAAACCAGCACACCTCGATGTGTATAAATTTTACTCATCTCCAAAATTACTGTATAAAAAAACAGCACAAGCCCCGCATTCACGCTGCAATTTTCAATAAAATCAGCCCATTAACAATTGGCACGATCCCTGCTTGGTAATCCATGCATCTAGGGTTCCGGTTCTCCGCTAAGGGAATGTCTGGTCCGAGGGATACAATCCAGCCCCCATCGGCTGGACACACGGCGGGACAAAAGCCCGGGAGAACGCCAGCCGCGAAGGTGACTTTCGCGGGGTAACGTTTCTCTGTTCACCCCGCCCTCCTTCTACGTTGGTCAAGTTGGCTTTAACAACGGAAGGAGACGGAGTAATGAAGTTTTCCAAGAAGTCCGTACTGACACTCTTCGTGGGTGCACTGGCAATGCTCAGCGCATCGGTCGGCGATGTGCACGCCGCCGAAAAGAAATCGTTCAAGGTTGCATGGTCCATCTATGTGGGCTGGATGCCGTGGGGCTATGCCGCCGATCATGGCATCATCAAAAAGTGGGCAGACAAGTACGGCATCAACATCGAAGTCACTCAGATCAACGACTATATCGAGTCCATCAATCAGTACACCGCTGGCGCATACGATGCATGCGTCATGACCAATATGGACGCGCTGACCATTCCGGCTGCAGGCGGCGTGGATTCCACAGCGCTGATCCTGGGCGACTTTTCCAACGGCAATGATGCCGTCATCTTAAAAAATGCGGACAAGTTGGCCGCCATCAAGGGCCAAAAGGTCAATCTCGTGGAGCTGTCGGTTTCGCACTATCTGCTGGCGCGCGGCTTAGAAAGCGTCGGCATGAGCGAGAAAGACGTCACCGTCGTCAACACCTCCGACGCCGACATGGTCGCGGCTTACACCACCGACGACATCACAGCGGTTACCACCTGGAACCCGTTGGTCGCCGAAATTCTGGCCATGCCAGGTAGTCGCAAGGTCTTCGATTCCAGCCAAATCCCCGGCGAAATCATTGACATGCTGGTGGCCAACTCAGAGGTCGTCAAAGACAACCCTGCATTCGCCAGAGCCATGGTCGGCGCATGGTTCGAAACCATGACCATCATGAGTCAGGACACCCCCGAAGGCATCCAGGCGCGTGAAGCCATGAGCAAGGCATCGGGCACGGACTTAGCCGGTTACGACATGCAGTTGGCTTCGACCAAAATGTTCTACGGCGCCAAGGACTCCTTGGCCTTCGCCATGAGCGGCGAACTTCCCGCCACCATGGACAAGGTCGCGAAGTTCTCGTTCGACCATGGCCTGTTGGGTGACGGCGCAGCAAACACGGGCGTCATCGGCATGGCCTTTCCGGGTGGAAAGACTCTTGGCAATAAGGACAACATCAAGCTGCGCTTTGACGACACCTATGTCGGCATGGCAGCAAAGGGCGCTCTGTAATGAGCAACCGCCGGATCATCAACCGGCGACCGGGACAGGCGAGTGCGGCATGGTTAGCCGCACTCCCCTTCCTGCTGCTGGCTGGTGCCTATCTGATCGGCTCGGACATTCGTCTACAAGCCAACGCCAGCGACAAACTGTTGCCGTCGCTAAGAACCATCGGCGACACCATCGGCCACTTGGCATTTGAGGCGGACAAGCGCACCGGAGACTACCTGTTTTGGAAAGACAGCGCCGCCAGCCTGATCCGCTTGGGCGTCGGCATGGCAAGCGCCACATTCATCGCCCTGAGCGTCGGTATTGCCGTGGGCCTAATCCCTTACATCCGTTCAACCCTGTCGCCATTCATCACCGTGCTATCGATGATTCCGCCACTCGCTGTATTACCGATTTTATTCATCGTGTTCGGCATGGGCGAGCTTTCCAAAATTGTTTTGATTATATTTGGCGTGACCCCGTTTCTAATGCGCGACACCCAATTGTGGGTGCAAAGCCTGCCTGCGGAACAATTGATCAAGGCACAAACGCTCGGCGCCAACACCTGGCAGGTGACTTTGCGCGTCGTGCTGCCACAAACTCTGCCACGCCTGATTGACAGCGTGCGTCTGTCCTTGGGGCCAGCCTGGTTGTTTCTCATTGCCGCCGAAGCCATCGCCTCAACCGAAGGGTTGGGCTATCGCATCTTTTTGGTACGGCGTTACATGTCCATGGATGTGATCTTGCCCTATGTGGCGTGGATTACTCTGCTGGCTTTTGTCATGGATTTCATCCTCAACCGGATCAGCCACAAAGCGTTCCCGTGGCAAAACTTAGGGGGACGCTGAGATGACCGCAATCACCGTCAACAACCTATGGAAAGAATACGCCGACCAAGTCGTACTGGAACGGGTCAACCTATCGGTCCACAACAAATCTTTCTGTTCCATTGTCGGTGCATCCGGCTGCGGCAAAACGACGTTCCTGCGCATCTTATTAGGCCAGGAAATACAGAGCCGCGGCACTGTCACCTTAAATGGTGCGCCGCTGCCCATGGATCCGAGCGCCGAGCGCGGCATCGTATTTCAGCGCTATAGCGTCTTTCCCCACCTTAACGCCGTACAGAATGTCGCCATGGGCCTAGAACTCAAGCGCTCGCCAATGTTGGGACGATTGTTCGGTGGGGCGCGCAACGCCGCACTGGATGAAGCACGCGCCTACCTGGCCGCTGTGGGCTTGGACTTCGCCGCGGATAAGTACCCTGCCGAACTTTCGGGTGGCATGCAGCAACGTCTGGCCATTGCTCAGGCCTTAATCAAAAAGCCCAAGGTGCTGCTGCTGGACGAACCATTCGGCGCACTCGACCCTGGCATTCGTACCGACATGCACGAACTGATTTTGCGGCTGTGGGATGAAAGCGACATGACCATATTCATGGTCACGCACGACCTTGAAGAAGGCTTCAAGTTGGGTACCCGTATGTTGGTGTTCGACAAAGTCCGCGTCGATCCGGACGCCCCTGGTGCATTCGGCGCCACCATCACCTACGACCTTGCCCTCAATAAAAAAACCAAAGGCGAGCTGAAAGACATTCAAAACCTAGACCTGAAGAAGAAGGATTGAGCACCATGTTCAGCCAACACAAGAAACACACCAGACGTCACCGGCTCACTCGACCAGAAGAACGACGCTTCCATCACCCGGATTTCAGCAAGATGCAGGCCCGCGGCTGGAAATCCGCAATGGCCGAAGCGGACCTACCCGAAGACGCGTGGCGGGCCGAGCAGAAGTGGGCCTTGGATAATGGCCTGCAGGGCGCGGACTCAATCGAGGATCGCTCCATCCCTACATTTTCGCGCGGAGAACTGCCGCACTTTGCTGGCATCAACACCTTTTTAAAAGCGCCCTATGTTGAGAACGTTCGCGATGTCGGTCGGTACGACGCAGCGGTCATGGGCGTGCCATTCGACGGCGGCACCACGTACCGTCCCGGCACCCGGTTCGGCCCGCAGGGCATGCGTCGAATCTCGGCACTATACACGCCGTATAATTATGAAATGGGTGTGGACTTACGTGAACAGATGACCCTGTGCGACGCGGGCGATGTATTCACCATACCGGCCAACATCGAAAAAACATTCGATCAGATTTCCAAGGCGGTCAGCCATGTCTTCTCGTCGGGTGCGCTGCCGATCATCTTGGGCGGCGATCATTCCATCGGCTTCGCTACCGTGCGCGGCATCGCCCAGTGCACGTCTAAAAAAATCGGCATCATCCACTTCGACCGCCATGCCGATATCCAGGAAAAGGATCTGGACGAACGCATGCACACCACGCCGTGGTTCCATGCCACCAACATGCCCAATGTCCCCGCCACCAACCTCGTACAAATCGGTATCGGCGGCTGGCAGGTCCCGCGCGAGGCGGTGAAGGAAATTCGCAACCGCAACACCAACATTCTGACTATGCGCGACGTTGAGGAACTGGGCATCGACAAAGTGGCCGAACTGGCGCTGGAATGGGCGTGGAAAGATGCCGACGCGGTATATCTCAGCTTCGACATCGACAGTGTGGACTGCGGCTTCGTGCCCGGAACCGGCTGGCCGGAACCTGGCGGATTTCTGCCCCGCGAAGCCTTGTCGTTGGTCGGCAAGGTTGCTGCGGAAGGTCTCTGTGGTATGGAAGTGGTCGAGGTCTCGCCGCCTTACGACACCTCGGACATCACGTCGCTATTCGGCGCTCGTGTCATCGTCGATGTGCTGGGCACCTTGGTTGCCCACGGCAAGATGGGTGCGCACAAGCACATCATCGACAAGCCGGTGAAATTCTAAGGAGGCCGCCATGAATGCGGAAGAGATTCAACACCTCGAACAAGCTTTCACCGATGGTTATCGCAATGCCGCAGACAAACTGGGCTTCATGCGCCTGATGGGCATTCCTATGGAGCTGAACGTGGAGGGCCAACCGCCCAGCAAAATGATCGAGGTAAAAATGGCCCAGGTTTTCACCGTCGGCCAAGCTGGGCCGGGGTTCGGCTCTACGGAACTGGTCTATCACCCGCTGCCCGGAAAAATGGTCACCGACAAATGTGCACTGGAATTCGTATTCGTCCATGCCAAGGGCTTACAAACCTTATCATTGGCCGAACTGATCGCCATTCGCGACGGCCTTGACCCCAAAGAAGCCGCTCACGACCATGCCCACGCGCATGGCCATGACCACCATCATCACGACCACCCTCACTAAGGAGATTCCTTATCATGCTTCGCACTTTAGCCCTCGCCACCGCTCTGCTGGTCCCGGCATCCGCCTTCGCACACAATGAAGGTCACGTCGAAATGTCCATGACAACTGAATTGGGCCACATGTTCAGTGACCCCGTGCACTTAGGTTTAATCATCGCCGTGTTGCTGACCGGTATTGTGATCTGGAAGGGATTGATCGCCCCGGTGAAGAGAGAATCCGAAACGCTGCGTAACTGCCACGATTAGTCTATAACACCCCACCTACCGGACGCGCCTCCGCGTCCGGTAGGTGAATATTGGACTTGTCTGAGAAAAACAAACAGCGCCGCGCTCATTAGGAGCTAATCGCTTTCGTCCGGCCCAACTTGATTGTCTAAGCTTGCAGGAGCTGGAAGTTAGCTGCTTACCCCATGCTTACCCGGCATTTTCAGAGCGCTTGGGCGCACAAACAAAAACACCGACAACTCATTGAGTTATTGGTGTTTTTTATGGTTGCGGGGAGAGGATTTACGTGCGCGCGGCTTCGCCGTGCTGCGTGGACCTTCGGCCTTGTTTTACAAGGCCTCGGGCTGAACAA
>JANLGW010000062.1 GCA_024653965.1 Rhodospirillales bacterium | reverse complement strand
GTGTTGAAATGGGAAACAAAGACCACCAGCGCCGAAAGTTTGGCGCACATGGTTACGCGTCTGGGTTATCGTTTAGCCCCTTATGATCCCAGCTTGCTGTCCGCCGAAACCGAACAGCGTGAAAAACAATTGCTCCGCGCGATGGTGGTGGCGGGCTTTGCTGCGGGCAACGTCATGCTGTTTTCGGTGTCGGTGTGGGCCGGACATTCCACCGGCATGGGAGAATTTACCCGCGGCATGATGCACTGGCTGTCGGCGCTGATTGCCTTGCCCGCCATTGCGTATAGCGCGCGCCCGTTTTTCTACTCTGCCCTGACCGCGCTTAAAGTCTGGCGGACCAATATGGATGTACCCATTTCGTTGGCGGTGATATTGGCCTCGACCATGAGTTTGGTGGAAACCATCCGCATGAGCGATCATGTCTATTTTGACAGCGCCATATCGTTGGTATTTTTTCTGTTGATTGGCCGCTACTTGGATAGTCGCGCCCGTGGGCGTGCGCGATCGGCGGGGGAAAATCTGATGGGCCTGCGCGCCCGCGCCGTCACCATCGTGCAAGAGGATGGCCGTTGCGAAATAGCACCGCCGCAAAAGCTCAACGTCGGCATGCGTTTTTTGGTGGCTGCGGGTGAACGCATCGCTGCCGATGGCCAAGTCCTGAGCGGCGAAAGCGATATCGATACGCAATTGATCAACGGCGAAAGCGTTCCGGAGCGCGCGGCCCCGGGGTGCCAAGTCTTCGCCGGTACCTTGAACCTTTCCGGCCCCATGACCATCCGCGTTACGGCGGTGGGCGAAGATACGTTGCTGGGCGAGATTGTGCGCCTGATGGAAGCCGCCGAAGATGCCCGCGCCAAGTACGTCGCCCTGGCCGACCGCGTGGCCAGGCTCTACGCGCCGGTGGTGCATACCCTGGCCGCCGCCGCTTTTTTGGGCTGGTGGTTAGGCGTCGGCGCGCCTTGGCAAGAGGCGTTGATGGTGTCGATCGCGGTGCTGATCATTACCTGCCCCTGTGCGTTAGGTCTTGCCGTTCCGGCGGTGCAGGTCGTCGCGGGCGGGCGACTGTTGCGGCGCGGTATTTTGATGAAATCCGGAACCGCGTTGGAACGCCTTGCTTCGGCGGACGTATGTGTGTTCGACAAAACCGGAACGTTAACCCAGGGGCAACCCCAATGGATCAACGCCGAGGATATCGGCGAAGACGATATCCATCTTGCGGCATCGTTGGCGGTGGTGAGCAAACACCCCTTGTCGCGCGCGTTATCGCGGCGCGTGGCGGGCGTGGCTCCGGCACAGGGTGTCGAGGAAATTCCGGGTTCAGGCTTACGGCTGGATACACCAGAGGGGGAAGTGCGTTTAGGTCGGCGTGAATGGTGTGGTGTTGAAGGGCGGCTCGAAAGTGCCGAGGCTGAACTGTGGCTGGCGCGCCCGCACGTCGATCCGGTGCGCTTCATCTTTACCGACCAAGTGCGCCAAGATGCCGCCGCTACGGTGGCGGAACTTTACCGTCAAGGGTTTAAGGTCATGCTGCTGTCGGGGGATCGCACCGCCGCGGTTAAAGCGGCGGCGGGGCAGGCGGGCATTATCGATTGGCATGCGGGCCTAAGCCCGGCGGACAAGGTGAAGATGCTCGAAGCGTTAAGCGCTCAAGGCCATCGGGTGATGATGGTCGGTGATGGCCTCAACGATGCGCCCGCTTTGGCCGCTGCGCATGTATCGCTATCGCCTTCCAGCGCCGCCGACATCAGCCAGATCGTTGCCGACGTCGTGTTTCAAGGGGATAAGCTGGCGTCTGTTTTGGAAGCGATCCATGTGGCAAAACGCGCCGACCGGTTGATCAAACAAAACTTTGCCTTGTCGTTCGTCTATAATATTCTGACCGTGCCTTTGGCGTTGGCCGGGGTGGTGACGCCGTTGATTGCTGCGATTGCCATGTCCACATCCAGTTTGGTGGTGATTTCAAACGCCCTGCGCCTAAATATGGGCATGAGTATGGGCGGCGGATTTTTGTTCAAGCGCCCAAACGAGACAAGCAATCATCAGTCCGTCCCTGCGGCCCGCGAGATGCAAATATGACCGTGCTCATTTATCTGATCCCGATTGCATTGCTGCTGGGTCTCGCGGCGCTGGTTGCTTTTTTATGGGCGCTGAAATCTGGCCAGTATGAAGACATGGACGGGGCAGCCAACCGCATTTTATTCACCGATGAAACGCCCGTTGAGAAAAAGAGCGGCGATGAAAAGGTCGGCCCGGAACACAAAGATTCATAAGGTGTGTAGCGCGCATAGGATAAGCTCAGGCTTGACGTGCAGGGTAATTTCGGGATGATCGCACTCTAATACATTGATCGGGGCGGATTCACGCTTAGGTGAAATCACATAAGCGATTGCACCTAAAGCGATCCGACCCTAGCGTTTTGATCAAATATGAGGACCGAACATGAACCTGCTTCGCATCATCCTTGCCATCTTTTTGCCCCCGGTCGCGGCCTTTTTGACGGTCGGCCTCGGCTTGCATTTTTGGCTGAACTTGGTCCTGACGCTGTTTTTCTTCGTGCCCGGCATGATCCACGCCCTATGGCTGGTGGTGAACCGTGCCGGTAAGGCATCGGCATAGCGAGATTTAGCCGATGATCACGACCGGCTCTTTGCGGTCGGGATGCAGGTGCTTTTCCAAAAAGCGGATCAGGTGCGTCAGCACGTAGGTGATGACCAGATAAAATGCGCCTGCGGTGACGAAGCTTTCCATCGGTAGGTAGTTTTTAGCGTACACCGTGCGCGCCATACCGGTGATGTCGAGCAGCGTGATGGTGCTGGCAAGCGCGCTGGCCTTGAGCATTAAAATCAGTTCATTGCCGTAAGCCGGAAGGGCGATGCGAAATGCTCGCGGCAACAGGATGGATTTGTAGATTTGCGTAGCATTCATGCCGATGGCGCGCGCGGCTTCGATTTCGCCCACCGGCACCGCCTGAATGGCGCCGCGCAGAATTTCGGTGATGTAACCCGCCGTGTGCAGGGAAAAGGTGATCGCCGCGCACCAGTACGCTTCGCGCAGCACCGGCCACACGAAACTTGCGCGCACGGCTTCAAACTGGCCCAAGCCGTAATACACCAAGAACAACTGCACTAAAAGCGGCGTACCGCGAAAAAAGAAGATGTACAGGCGCGGCCAAACGCTGACCCACGGATTTTTGGAAACTCGCGCGATGGCCATTGGCACTGCCAGACATAGCCCCGCAAAAGCCGACATAAAGACCAGTTGCAAGGTCAGCAGCGCGCCTTGGGCCAGCATGGGCAGCATGTCGAGGATGGCTTGTCCGTTCATTGGGCCAGCTCCCGTATGCCTAAGCTGGCGCGTTTTTCCAAACGCCTCAGCCCATAAGACGCGACCGAGGTCAAAATCAGATAGATCACGGCGGCGGCCAAATAAAAGGTGAACGGCTCTTTGGTGCGTCCGACCGCAAAGGCGGTGACGCGCATCAGTTCTTCAAGCCCGACGACGGATACCAAGGCGGTATCCTTCATTAAGATCATGAACAGATTGCCCAGCCCCGGCAGCGCGATGCGCCACACTTGCGGCAGGGTAATGCGAAAAAAGGTCTGGCGCGTGCTCATGCCCAACGCGCGTGCCGCCTCGGCCTGACCGCGCGGAATGGCGATGATCGAGCCGCGAAACAATTCGGAGGCATAAGCGCCGAAGATGAAGCCCAGCGCCGCCGTGCCTGCGGCAAAGGCGCTGACGTCAATGTATTCGTTATAACCGAACTTCGACGCTATCGCCATCAAGGCTTGGGATGCGCCGAAATAAAATGACAGCACCACCAAAAATTCCGGCAGCCCGCGCACCAGCGTCGAATAACCGTCCCCCAGCCAGCGCAGGGGCGTGCTCTGCGACAGCTTCGCCGTTGCGCCCAGCAGACCTAAGATCAAGCCTAAGATCAGGGCGGCCAGCGTCAACTGCAAGGTCACGGCCGTGCCTGCCAGAAGTTGCGCGCCAAAGCCGTGCAGATCGATCATGGGTGTCTCAGATCACAGGTAAGAAAAACCGGCAGGGCAGCCATGGTGGTGGGCAACCCTGCCGGTTGGTCGTCATCTCAATAGATGGGGAACGGGAAGTACTTCGCGTTGATCTTGGCGTAAGTCCCATCCGCGACGATGTCTTTGATCGCCTGGTTGAGTTTGGTACGCAGATCGTCTTCGCCCTTGCGCACGGCAATGCCGATCAGATCGCCTTCGAACACGGGATCGCTCTTGAATTCAAAGTCTTTGCCCGCGTCGGAGTTCAGCCATTCTAGATTCACAAATGCGTCGCCCAAGATGCCGTCGAGGCGACCGGAGGCCAAATCCAGATAAGCGTTTTCCTGGGTGTCGTACAATTTGATGTCCGCTCCGGCGCGGTTCTTTTCCAGCCATTCGCCGCTGATGGTGGCGCGTTGCGCGCCGACGGTCTTGCCCTTGAGGCCCGCTTCGGACACATCCAGCGCCATGCCTTTTTTGCCGATGAACTGAAGTTTGTTGGTGTAGTAGTGATCGGTGAAATCGACCGCTTGTTTGCGCTCATCGGTGATCGACATGGAAGCGACGATGGCGTCGAACTTCTGCGCCAGCAGGGCGGGGATGATACCGTCCCAGTCTTGTTTGACGAAGGTGCATTGGGCGCCCATGCGTTCGCACAACGCCTTGGCGATGTCGACGTCGAAGCCCTGCAATTCGCCGTTGCTGTCGACCATGTTGAACGGAGGGTACGCGCCTTCGGTGCCGATGCGCAGTTTGTCGGCGGCGTCAGCATTTCCGGTGGTTACGGCCAACACGGCCAAAGCCGCGATGGCCATGCCTTTTAGTTTGTGGATCATCTGCATTTTTCTTTCTCTCCCTTGTCCGGCCAGCGATTAATGTAAATGGCTGGCCATAAATTGGCGGACGCGTTCGGAATCCGCATTATGAAACAGTTTGTCGGGTGGGCCTTGTTCTTCGACTTTTCCTTGATGCAAGAACATGGTCCAGGTGGAAACTTCGCGGGCGAAACCCATTTCGTGGGTGACGATCAGCATGGTGCGGCCTTCTTTGGCCAATGCGCCAATGACCGAGAGCACCTCGCTGACCAATTCCGGGTCCAGCGCCGAAGTGGGTTCATCGAATAAAATGACGTCCGGCTCCATCGCCAGCGTGCGGGCGATGGCGGCGCGTTGTTGCTGGCCGCCGGATAGGTGCGCGGGGTAATGGCCGATGTGATTGCTTAAACCCACCCGCTCCAAGATTGCTTCGGCGCGCGCAATGGCATCTTTTTTATTCAGCCCGGCAACCTGGATCGGCGCTTCGATGACGTTTTGCAGCACGTTCATGTGCGGCCACAGATTGAACGATTGAAACACAAAGCCGATGCGCGCGCGCAAGCGGGCGAGCTGTTTGGGGTCGGCGGGGATCAGTCCGCCGGTCTTGGAAGACTTGGTGCGGATTTCTTCGCCTGCGATGGCCACGCGGCCTTGATCGGGCGATTCCAGATAGTTGATGCAGCGCAGAAAGGTGCTTTTGCCGGACCCGCTGGAGCCTAAAATGGAAATCACGTCGCCGCGTTTGGCAGTTAACGATATGCCTTTAAGCACCTCCATCCCGCCGAAGCGTTTGTGAATGTCGGTGACTTCAAGAAGCGGCGCGGTTTTGTCGATCATGGGGAGGTCCTTAAGCTTGATCTGTGAAACTTTAGGACTCTCAAAGGGCTGCCGCAACAATTCATTCACAATTTTAAAGAATGAAACGGCTGTTACAATGCGCGGCTTGAACATCCTCCTGCAAAGGTATAAACCCCTGCAGACCCAAGCTTAGGATCTCCCCCATGCGCCGTTTACACGCCAATTTATTGCTGCTTTTGGCCGCCTTGATCTGGGGCGTGACGTTTTCCATTCAACAAATGGCGATGGAACACATCGGCCCCATTTTGTTTACCGGCATTCGTTTTTGCTTGGGCGCGTTGGTGGTTTTGCCCCTGGCGATCCGGGAATGGCGAGCCAAACGGGACGAAGGCTGGTCGCTGGACCAAGACCGGGGGGCGCTGCCGTGGCTGGCGGTAACCGGAACGGTGCTGTTTTTGGCGTCACAGTTTCAACAGTTCGGCATTGCCGCCACCACGGTGGCCAACGCCGGGTTTTTGACCGCGCTTTATGTGCCGCTGACCCCGATTTTGGCGTTGCTGGTGTTGCGCCAGGTGCCACACCCGGCCATCTGGCCCGCGGCTGCGGCGTGCTTAAGCGGGGCGTATCTGATGTCGGGCAGCGCGTTAAGCGATATTCAGGCGGGCGATGCCTGGGTGATTTTGGGCGCGCTGTTCTGGGCCGTGCATATTTTATTGATCGGGGCCATGACCCGGCGGATCGGCGCGCCGTTCGTGATTTCGTGCATTCAATTCGCGGTGTGCGGCCTGTGGGGGCTGAGTTGGGGCGGGGCGAGCGAGACGCTGACGCTGGATAACCTGATCGGCGCCGCGCCGATGCTGGCCTTTTCCGGGCTGTTGTCGGTGGGGGCCGGTTTTACGCTGCAGGTGGTGGCGCAGCGCCACACGCCCGCCGCCGACGCCTCGGTGATCTTAAGCGCCGAAACCGTGTTCGCGGCGTTGGCTGGGGCGGTGATCTTAGGCGAAGCTCTGGGCGCGCTGGAGTTGACCGGCGGGGCGCTGATCCTTGCGGGTGTGTTGGCGGTCGAGTTGTTGCCGTTGACCTTTGCCAAGGTGCGCAAGCATCGCGCTTTGCGCCGTTCGGTTTAACTTCAATTTCATTGGATTGTCGGCTAGATTGGCGCTGCGCCGAAGGGGAGTGGGTCGCGAATGCCTGATTTTTTCGATATTTTGTCGTTACGCTTTTCCGCCGTATTGCCTCAGTCCGTGGCCGGTATGGCTGTAGCCGGGGTGTTTTGGCTGCTGGCCCGGTTTGTGGGCAGCTTCATCATGCGGTTTCAAGATCGCGTCGCGGAAGATCGCAAAGCATTGCTCGTGTTGTTGGTCGACGTGCTGGGTTGGTCGCTGTTTGTCATCGGCGTGATCGCGGGTCTGGGTACGGCGGGCGTTAACGTCACGGCCCTGGTCACGGGCCTGGGGTTGACCGGCTTTGCGGTGAGTCTGGCGATGAAGGACGTGCTGTCCAACATGATCGCAGGCGTGCTGATCATGCTGTTTCGACCTTTTGGACGCGGCGACAAGGTGCGCATTGATAAATTCCAAGGTGAGGTGAGAAGCGTGGATTTGCGCCATACCACCTTGCAATCGCCGGGCGCGAAGGTGTTGATCCCCAACGCTTTGGCGTATTCGCAAATCGTCGTGGTGTTGTTGGGCGATGCTGAAATAGATCAGGCTGGGACGGTTGCGGCCGCCGCAGTTAGTGCTGCGGTGAAGGCGAACGTAGCCGCCGCCCCAGCCGTCAGCATCAAAACCGCCGCCAAACCGACTGTCAGCCCGACTGGTAGCCCGACTGGCGGCGCATAACCTATTCAGGATGCTTATTTTAATTATTTAACTGAATGGCATACGTCATTGAGACTAATGGCGTACGTTGTTCTGGTAATTGCATTCGCCTCTTCCCATTTTCATAATATGAATGACAATATGAGATGGGGAGCCGAGGGCATGGAAAATCGCGAACGAGAATTATTCGAAACTGCCTTGCGCGATCTCGGACTGAAGCGGCTGCGCTTGGATCAGGTGGTCGAGGTCTATCATAAGACGTTTCCCACTCATGCCCTTTGCGCCGATATGCGCCAACGCCTGCACGACGCCATCGTCGAATTGACGCAGGGCGACGCCGTGTCCGTTCCCGAGGGGGATGATCTCACCCATGAGGATCGCTTGAGCCTTCCGCAGACGTTGGAAATTGCCAACCCTTCAAGAAGTCCTTATTTTCAATAACGTGACACAAAAACGCCGCCCGTTGAGAGGCGGCGTTTTTTGTTGGGCAATCGTTCAAGCAATCTTCAACCCTGGGCAGCGCATATGCCCCGGCTTTTTCCTTCAAGCCACTGTTGCACGTTTGGCGTTTTCATCGCTTCGTCTAAGCGGTCGGACAAGCGTCGCTGCGCAGGCAGTAGGGTTTCGTTGAGCCGCGCCAAGTCCTTGTCGGTTTCGGCGGAGGTTTTCTTGAGCATGTAGGCGACCTTGCCCATGGTGACGATGGGCGCGGCCATATCCATCACGTCTTTCAGGGCTTGCGCTTTGTTGAGTGTGCCAAGCGCCATTTTCATGGCTTTGCGGGTCGGGTTGTTGCCAAGAATCTTGGCTTCTCCAAGCATATCTTTGATCAAGTCGGTCAATTCGCCCACCACCTTTTCACGGCTTTCGATATCGTCGGCCTTGGCCAGATCGTAGGCGAGGCGCAGCTTGGAAAGCTTTTCGGACATGTCGTCGAGCCCCGATTGGGCTTCTTTCATCATGGCGGCGCCCTGGTAAAGCTCCTCCAACTGCGTGCCTTTTACCGTTTTGCCGACTTCGTCGTAGGCGTCGGACATGTGCTGGGTGAGCAGGCCGATGCCTGCCGCGACGAATTCATCGCGGGCCGTGTTCAGTTCGTTTTCAAACTCGGCATAGGCCTGCTGGCGATCCGGATTTTTGTTGGAAATTGCATTGATCGCGTTTTCGACCACCGAAAGTCGCCTCGCCACATCGCGGGCCGTGGCCAGATCGTTATTCAGCTCTTGAGTTTGCGTCAGGTCGCACGAGCTGTCTTTTGGCGGGGCCATCAGCTTCACCGCTGTGCGTTCCCCCTTGGTTGCCCGGGTCGCTTCGCCTAAGCGAAGGGGGAAGGGAACTTCGGTTTTTTTCTTCAATACGCGACCAAGCGTTTGGTTGTTGAAAGGCTGTGGCATGACGACAAGCGAGTCGATTTCCTTGGCGTCCAGCCGCACTGCTTCGCCGCCGGGTTGGGGATAGGGCAATACTGGGACTACCGGGCCGCTGGGGCCGATGGGCGGTACCCTGAGCGAGGCTCCGCCCGCCGCGACCATGGTGACCTGAACGTTTTGGGGCGACCAGATCAGGTTGACGATGCCGGGGAAGCGGGCGGGCGGGCTCCACTTGGCGCGGCCTTCGGCGGGTAAGCGGAAGGATGAGGATTTGCCGCGCATCCACTGCGCGGCGCGGGCCAGCTTGGCCGCTTCACTCAGTTCGTGAAGCGCCGGGTACTCCATGGACAACGGCTCATACAGGGACGTCAGCAGGGCACCGTATCCGCCGTCCCTGAACTGGGAAGCGCCGGGTGTGTCATCGCGGAAATTGAATCGCATGCGCGGTTCGCCCAACAGCAAGCGTTTGCCGTTTCCATCTTCTTTGGTGGCGACGGCATCAATGGAAAACCACATGTGGCGGGTGGTGGTTGCATTTGATGCCTCACCGTAGGTGACGTCGTATTGGTAATCCGTCATGTAGCCGGGAATGCGCTCTGCCAGTTCGGGATTGAACAGGAACGACTTGCCCAGGTAATCGGCCTCGAACATGGCCCGCGCGAGCAAAGAGTCCGACGGCAGATCATAATAGCGCGGTTCGACCTCTGGCCGTGCGCCTAGATTGTGCTCTACCGCCGTGACCGGCAGCACGATTTCGTCGTTGCGGTGTAACAGGGTGCGCAGCATGTCTTTGAGCAGCGGTTCGATTTCTGCATCCATATACGCCATGGCCTCGGTGAAGGCTTGGCTGGATGTCATGCCCTGGTACATGGCGTTGTCGAAATGAACCGTAAGTGTGCCGGGGTTGAGGCGGAAGGCGTCTTCCACGCCTTCGACCACGGCGCGTTGCATTTGCCGTTGCGCCTCGGGTACGTCCATGCTGCCTGAGTTCTGGGCGTTCATCACGTATTCGTAGGTATCCCAAGTCTCGGTGGCGGTGAACATGATAAACGGCAAACGCGGGCCAACGGGCGTATTGATGAGGCGGGATGCTTTTTCCAACGCTTCAAGAACGTTGGCGGCTTTGTTCATGTCAATCTGGCGAAACATTTGGGCGGCGATATCGTAACGGGTGACGTGCTGCCACGGGTCCGCGTCGGAGCTGTCGAGCACGGGGTTTAAGCTTAAGTGTTCGCCATTGCGCGAGCCCGAAACGTTCACGGTTGCGCCTGCGCCCGCGAACGATACCGCGCGCAGGGTATCGCCGGGGTGAATGACCTCCCAACCGTCGATGAAGTTGAGGACATCGCCGACTTGCAGACCGGCGCGTTCGGCGGCGGAACCGGGGTCAACCTCGTCCACGCGCACGCCATCCAGTTCGGTATAGATGCTGGTGGTCATGCCGAGCCTGCCCGGAGCCCGCCCGTTTTTGGTCGGTTTGACGCCCAATAGCGGCAACATGGTGCGGCCTTGTGCGGTTGGCAGCCCGTTTGGATCGAGCCAACTGCCGGATACGGCATCGAGGTTGCGCATTTCTTCCATGTCGTCCATGCGGTTGAGGAAGGCGTTTACCTGGCGTTCCGATTGGTCGGTCCATTCCAGGGAAAATTCCGGATCGGGATGGTCGAGCAGCGTGGCTAAGTGCTGCATGTAAGGGATGCGTCGTGCACCGAAGCGGTGGTCGTAATGGCCGATTAAGACGATGCCGCCGCTATCGGGATGGAATTCCACCGCGTCCAGAATGTTGAAGGTCGATTTGCCGTCTAGATCGTAAACGCCGCTGGCGGGGATGATGGCCGATTGCGTTTGGGCAGTAGAGGCTAAGTCATAGGATTGTTCGGCAGCGGCGGTGAGAATGCTGGCGGGCGTGTCGCTGCGGGACGCCTGTTTTTTTGGGTACGATGCTCCTTGTTGCGCCTGTTGCTGTTGTGCTGGGCGCGGGGCCGGACCGGAGGCTTGGAACGGGCTGGCGCTTACGCCTTCGCCGTATCGCTGCACCGCGACCTCGATGCGGCCAGTGTTATCGCCGCTAAAGTCGTCCGGGTCGTTCATGCGCAGAAAAAGCGTGCCGTCCCGATCGGCGATGAAGCCTCGTGTGCCGCCTACGGCGAACGATCTTCCTTCGGGGCCGATCTTGCCGACCAGTGCCGCCACCGGCGCTTGCGGGTCGGGGAAGGATTGAGCGAAAATGCCTTTCATGCACAGCAGGTGCTCGTTGATGAGACCTGCGGCATCCACTTCGCCGCACAGGGGGCTGGCGCTCCATTTTCCCTGCGTTTCGATGCGGTAGGTTTCGTCCTTGCGGACTTGGATGCCGGTGTCGCGCCAGTGGCCCGCGGCCTCGATGATCAAGGCGCGGGCTTGGCCTTGGTCCAGTGCGGTGACGGTTAGAGGTTCGTATTGGTACGCAGGAACGCACCCGGCGAGGGCCAGGGTTAATAAAAGCGAGCTTGGAAAAAGTAGCCTGAAACGCCCCATGACACGAACCCCTGCATATTCATGTCGCAAAATTGCATACAAGTTTACTCCTGTGTTCGTTTTTGCGTAAGGACAATTCGTTCATAAACATAAAAACGCCGCCCGTTGAGAGGCGGCGTTTTTATTGGCGAGACCGTTTGCGGATTATTCCTTGTGGTAGGAAACCACGCGTTCGACTTCGTTCTTGGAGCCCAAGATGACCGGCACGCGCTGGTGCAGGCCGGTGGGCTGGAGGGTCATGATGCGTTCGCGGCCCGTCGAGCACGCGCCGCCAGCCTGTTCGATGATGAACGCCATCGGGTTGGCTTCGTACATCAAGCGCAGTTTGCCGCCTTTGGAGCGCATGCGTTCGTCCATCGGGTACATGAAGATGCCGCCGCGCACCAAGATGCGGTGTACTTCGGCCACCATCGAGGCGATCCAGCGCATGTTGAAGTTTTCTTTGCGCGGCCCATCGGTGCCGGCTAGGCATTCTTCGACATAACGCTGCACCGGGGCTTCCCAGAAACGCGAGTTCGATGCGTTGATGGCGAATTCGCGGGTGTCTTCGGGAATGGTCATGCCCGGGTGGGTGAGGATGAATTCGCCGATGTTTTGATCCAGCGTGAAACCGTTGACGCCGTCGCCGGTGGTCAGCACCAGCATCGAAGACGGGCCATACAGCGCATAACCGGCGCACACCTGGGTGGTGCCGGGCTGCAGGAAGTCTTTCACTTCCGGATGGGTTACGCCTTCGGGGCATTTGAGAACCGAGAAGATGGTGCCGACCGAGACGTTGACGTCGATGTTGGAAGAGCCGTCGAGCGGATCGAACAGCAACAGGTATTTACCGCGCGGCGCGCCTTCGGGAAGGGCGTAGGGGTCATCCATTTCTTCCGATGCCATGCCTGCCAAGTGGCCGCCGACTTCGTTGAAACGCAGGAAAATTTCGTTGGACAAGATGTCCAGCTTTTTTTGCGTTTCGCCCTGAACGTTTTCCGAACCGGCGCTGCCCAGCGCGCCGACCAAGGCGCCATGGTTGACCTGATCGGAAATCACCTTACAGGCGGTGATGACGTCGTTGAGCAACAGCGTCAGGTTGCCGTGGCCGTGTTTTTCGCGCATGGCTTCGATGAGAAAGTGGGTAACGGTGGTGCGGTTCAAGGGCATGTCAGCCTCGCTCTTTAGGGTAGGTTGGCGGGTCGGTCAAAAGTTGGCGCTTGTGTATCCCTTGCGGGCGGTTGCGGGAACACCCGCGCGGGCTGGTCTGCCTACCCATTGGGGTCGGCTATTAGCGGAGCTTTTTCAATTCGCGTCCTGCGGCGTCGTATTGGCGAAAATCGACCGCGCCGGTAGCCAGGGTCTTTTCAAAATACGTTCGGGCGCGCTCTTTGTCGCCGGATATCTGCGCGGAAATGCCCAGAAAAAAGTATCCCGTGGCGCGGCGTTCCTTGAGTCCCGCTTTGGTTCCCTGTTCGATGAAGGTAAGCACGGCGCTTTCGTTCATGTTGCCCAGGAAGTGCATGATGAGCGGCCCCGGCCATTGCGTCAGCGAGGCTTGGGCGGTATCGCTTTTGAGGCGCTCCTGGGCGTTTTGATCGGCGCGCACGCGGCTGAGATAAAGCCATAGGTGACTGTAAAGGCGCAGGCTTTCGTCTTTGGCGACCCCTTGCGTGCGCACAAAATCCACCACCGCGTCATGCGGATTGCCGCCATAAAGGTTTAAAAAGCCCCGGCTGAACAGGGCCATGGCGTGCCCCGGTTTGGCGTCGATGGCACGGCCGTAATCGACGATGGCGGCGGCTTCGTCGCCGCTTTTTTCCAAGGCCCAGCCGCGTGCGAACCAGGCTTCGGCATAGGCGGGATCGGCAACTAAGGCTTCGTCCAGATTGCTCAGAGCCTGAGCGTAAAGCCCCTGGTCCATGTTGGTCCAGGCGCGATCGACGAGCGCCTTTGCATTTTTTAGGGCCGACGTTTTTTTTGCTCCCGGCTTTGTTTCCGCCTTCATCCCTGCGGTGGGCAGGGTCGCTTCGCGAAGGGGCGCCGATTTGCCTTCGACCGTCGGCGCTGGCGCTGCTTTGGCGTTCAACGTGGTCACTTCCTGCGGTTCGGGCATAGGCTCGACCACGGGTTCGGACTTGGGCTCAACTTTGGCTTTCTCGGCCACGGCAGGCGGTGTCGGCTGCGCGATGACTTCCGGCGCAGGCTGGGGCTGGGGGGCCGGTTCGGGTGCGGTCGGTTCAGTTTTAGACAGCTCAACGGTCGGCGTTGGCGGCGCAGTTTGTTCAACGAGTGGCTGCTCGGGAGCAGGAGAAGGCTGTGCAACGGCTACCTGTTCTTGTTGTACCGGTGCGGGCAGTTGCGGTGTGGGTTCTTCGCTTGCCGGTTGGGCAAGCTGTTGCGTGGGTTCAGGTTTAACATCGCCCGACAGCATCAACCATGCGCCGACACCCCCGACGATGAGAACGCCAATCACGCCCGAAACGATCAGCGCTACAGAGGGGCCGCCCGATGGGGTGAAGGACGTTGGGTCAATCTGGGTGTTGCTCAACGTCGGCACTTCGCCGCGTTTGCGCTCGGCGTCGGATTTTTTCAGCGCTTCGAGGATGTAGGACATGGGCCTTTTGCTTCCTTAATTCTCGGGCATGAAAATGGCGGGCACCGTGGTTTCGCCCGCGATGCCGGTAATGCGCAGCAGGGTTTCGGGGCCGGCGATGCCGTCCACGTCCAAGCCGTGGGCCGCTTGGAATGCGCGCACTTTGTCGCGCAGGCTGGGGCCGTAAAATATGCTGCCCTGGCCTTTTAGATCGTTGTCGCCGTCCGCAAATCCGGCTTTCGCCAGCAACCGGCGCAATTCACGCACATCTTCGCCCTGTTGACCGAACACCAAGGGGCGAGCAATGGTTTTAGGCGGCTGCCATAACACCAAATAATCGCCCGGCCAGCGAATGGCGAACGCATTGGCGGACATGGGCAGGACGCGGTCTTCAAAGTGTAAGGTCACGGTTTCGGCGGCGGCGTTGGCGCTGATTTTCGTCACCACGCCAAAGACGTGTTCGCCGTCGGGCATGACGAACGACACCGCGGCGGGCTGGTTCATCGCCTTGAGGCCCGCTACATCGGTATCACCCTGAAGACAGGCAAGGCCCGCCGTCTTGGCCTTGTCGCATGGCGTCTGACCGTGCAGTTCGGCGTAAGACTTACCCCAGATGGAAAACAGTTGGGCGAAGGCGCGATCCGGGGTGCTGGCGTCGATCATGTCGCCCAGCACGGTGCCCGTGGATTGGGATACATCTTGCGGCGCATCGATGGGGGCGGCGGTCGG
>JANLGW010000056.1 GCA_024653965.1 Rhodospirillales bacterium | reverse complement strand
ATGCGGCGCGTATTTTCGCGCTGGAAACGCCCCATTCCGGTGATCGGCCACGATCGCCAATTTTATCTGGTGCAGCCCAAGGGTGCCGGCATTCAGACGGTGAGCGCCGAGGATTTGCCTCGCCTCGCGGCTTTTGCATCCTAAGAAAACATCTGCAGGGTGTGCAGATCAAAGTGCATGTTGAGCAAACCAGACAAGTCGCTTGATGGGTTGCGCGGTCTGCCATTACCAACCATATCCAGGATCAAGTCTTGGGGGTTTGCCATGGCATCCGGGGAAAATGCCCCCAAATAACGCTCATCGCTCATCGATGCCGACAGGCGATCTGTCATGCGTTGTCTAATGTAGTCCTTGATTAGGTCGGTGGTGGAAATCTCAGAGCCGTCTTTTGTTGCGTCATCGGGAACGTCCGGCGTTTGTTTTTTGACGCTGTTCATGAGTTCCGCAAACTGAGACAGGTGTTTTTCCGTGAGACCGTAACGTTTGGCATTGAGCAACGTTGCATCGGCCATTGGCATATTTACGGGCACATTTAAGGTATCGGAAAGGGTTGTCATGGGCGGCTCCTTCCACGGCGGGATGCGGGGGCAGCCATAACACATGCAACGCCCGTGCCGACTTTGGGTGGGCGCGCAATCGACATAGCGATTTGTTTTTTATGGATTATATCGGACCGGGTTTGGGCGCCAGCGCGGCAAAATCGGCTTACCCGGAAAATTGTGCCTATTCACCCCGTGCAAAAGGGCGCGTCAGTTAAGGGTGGGGCCGATGCCGGGGATTTCTTCGGCATCGACCATGACCGGATGGCCGTCGCGGTCCAGCACCGCGAAGTCGTCGACATCGCCCGCGAGGACGCGTTCGCGCATGTCGGCGAGGAATTCTTGCGCTTGGGCATCCGAGGGCAGGCTGGCATCGGAGTTTTTGGCGATGCCTACCATGCACAACGACCAGTCGGCGCTTTGTGCGTCAGCCGCTTCGCGGACTTGATTGAATTTCAGACCGGGTTCGACCGGCTGGTGGGCGTCCAAAACGACCTGGACGAATCCCGCATCTTCATCCTCGATGCCCATTTCGCGGCGGGTGGCTTCATCCATGGCGGATACGCGCACGAACACATACAGCAGGCGGTGCTTGAAGCCGCTGAGCAGGCATTGGGTGACTAAGTCGTCGAAGCTGGTGGCGTTCATGCAATTCTCCAAAGGATAAAGGGTGCGACTTTAATATATAGGGGCGGCGGGGTGGATTTTTATGCCGGATTACGTTTGGCGGCCTGCACCAACGTTTCCAGGGTATTGAGAAATTGTGACCGATCTTGTTTGGAAAAGGGGCGTGGTCCACCCGTGATTTGTCCCGTTTCGCGCAGACTGGTCATTAAATCGCGGGTCGCCAGGGTCATGCCGATGGTTTCTTCGCTAAACGCTTCGCCATTGGGGCGCAAGGCCCGGGAACCGGCCTTGATGCAGCGGTCCGCCAGGGGAATATCGTTGGTGACGGCGATGTCTCCGGGGCCGATGTGCTGGGCGATCCAGTCGTCTGCGGCGTCCGCGCCTTGGGGCACGACCACCACTTGAACCAAGGGGTCGGGATGCGGGCGCACGCCGCCGTCGGAAACCATATAAACTTTTAAGCCATGGCGTTGGGCGACCCGTACGGTTTCATCCTTTACCGGGCAGGCATCGGCATCGACATAAATTTCCACCATAAAAAATCTTCTTTCGTTCAATCTTGCGCGGTCGAATAATAGCAAAAAGAAGCATCCCGGTTTGCGTTTTTTCCTGGCTGTGATAAGCACCTTGTCATGACAAATTACAAATTTTTCGTCGCCCAACTTCGATTTGTGGCAAACCGCACCAAGTGCGAATCGGGGGACGTTGCGCGCAAAATCGATGCACTTTTGACTATTGCCGATGAAGTTGAGCGGGGAAACAGCAATTTTTTTATTGCGGCAAAAAACCTGCGCAACACATCGCGGGCCCTTGCCGGCGTCGCTGGATTTTTACAACAACACATTCTTCCAGAGGTTATCGCGGACGCAAATGCGATGGGTGAAAAGCAGGTCCGGTGGACGATCGAAACGTGCATGGCATTGATGGCGAAATTGATGACTCATGCGGAGCTCACCAAGGATGCGCAGGACCTTTACATCACGCTTCCGCCCATCGATTGACGATTTTTCCGCTCCGGCTGAAGAAGCTTCTGCGTACTTTCTCAAAGAGAGCATTCACGCCGCCGATCATCTAGTGACCGGTACGGGCGATTTACATAAATCATTATTTTTCAATTGATTAGCGCACAAAAATAGGATGGCGTTCGGCTGCGGCGAGCAGCTGGCGTGAATATCCACATATGCGCGTTAGTTCCATGCGAGAGCAGCAGTGAACGGCAGACGAAATATATTGGGTTGTGTATAGGGACAGTGCAAAGGCAAGGTCAGAAAAATTACGACGGGTTTTTTTGAGAACATTTTTTGCGGCCATTGAACGTATTTTTTTGCTCTCAACATGTGTGTTGCGGTTGCGTTTTAGTGAAAATTTTTTGCATTAAAATTTTTCAAAATAAAATAGCATGCAGTTTAATTTTGCGGTTTTAAAGGCGGGTGTTTTGCGGGCGGTGTGTGATGGTCGTCACATCTTTACGGATCGTAAATGTTTCAATTTTAGTTTCATTTTTCACGCATAACTGTTTCACTGTGCGTGAGCTTGAATTAAACTAAGCGAAGAGCACCGCGCTGTTGCGGTGACTTCGTGGGGTACGATCCGAACCAGGGGAGAATATTTAAATGGCTGTTACACCGAAGACTAAACCGGCTGCTAAGAAACCGGCCGCTAAGAAACCCGCTGCTAAAAAAACGGCTGCTAAGAAACCCGCTGCCAAGAAGACGGCTGCGAAGAAGCCTGCTGCGAAGAAGCCCGCTGCGAAGAAGACGGCTGCGAAGAAGCCTGCTGCCAAGAAGACGGCTGCCAAGAAGCCTGCTGCTAAGAAGACGGCTGCCAAGAAGCCTGCTGCTAAGAAGCCCGCTGCTAAGAAATAATTTAGTCTTAGCGTTAGACGAACAGGCCGCCTCGGTTCAAGCCGTGGGCGGCCTTTTTGTTTCAGGTGTTTTATGAAATCGTGCGACGATTGCCCCGGATCGACCCTGTGTTCCGCCCATAACCTGCACCCGGTTCTGGTGCGGGTTTATGACTTGTATCGCGCCGGAAAAACCGACAAATTTGATATCCTGTTTGCCCTTGGCGATGCCGATGAAGATATTTTGGAGCGTTATAATGCCCATGTCTCACGGGTTTGCTGGACCAAGGCTGCGCTTTTGGCCATCGTTGAGGTCGTGGGGCGTTTGGGAGGTGAGCATTTGCCCCCCGATGAAACCGTCCTACGGGTTCATGACACGGTCAGCAGCGCGCGTGATGCGTTTTCGCGGTTCCCATGGAGCTTAGATGAATTGGTGGAACAGGCTCCCGATCTTTACGCCCTGATCCAAGAAAAGTGCCCGGATGCGACGCTGTGCGATGCGCTCAGCAAACGCGCCTTCGTAAAAATGTGCAAAGACATCGCTTACAAGTGATGGCATCATTGCCGTAACGATTTGGCGTGAGACGGATCATGAGCAACGGCCTAGTTTCCGGCATCGAAACCTTGGTGGGTGAAATGACGCGCTGGCGTCACGATATCCACGCGCACCCTGAAACCGCATTTGAAGAACGTCGCACCGCTGCCTTGGTGGCTGGGCTGCTCAAGGATTTTGGCTGCGAAGTTCATACCGGCTTGGCCAAAACCGGAGTGGTGGGCGTGCTTAAAAACGGCGATGGCCCCGCCGTGGCTTTGCGCGCCGACATGGATGCCCTGCATGTCGTTGAGCAGACCGGGCTGACTTATGCCTCCACCCACTTAGGAAAAATGCATGCCTGCGGTCATGACGGTCATAGCGCCATGCTATTGGGCGCGGCCAAGTACCTAAGCGCGACGCGCGCCTTCAAGGGTACGGTGGTGTTTATCTTTCAACCCGCCGAAGAAGGCGAGGGCGGTGCCCGGGTGATGGTCGAAGAGGGGCTATTTAAGCGTTTCCCGGTGGACGGCGTTTACGGCCTGCACAATTGGCCGGGGTTGGATGTCGGCGCCTTCGCGGTCAAAGCCGGGCCCATGATGGCGGCGTATGATTCGTTTAACGCCACCGTCATCGGCCACGGCGCGCACGGCGGCATGCCGCATTTGGGCGTGGACCCGGTGGTCGTCGCGGCGCAGGTGATCAGCGCGTGGCAGAGCATTTCCAGCCGCATGCTCGATCCGTTCGACGCTGTTGTCATTTCCGTCACCCAGGTGCATGCGGGCGATGCCTATAACGTCATCCCCGATAGGGTCGAGATGAAAGGTGCGCTGCGCAGTTTCGATGTCAACGTGCGTGATCGGGCGTGGGCGCACATGGAAACGCTTGGCCAAGGCATCGCCATGGGCTATGGCGCGAGGTTTAAGCTTGAGCTGCAGGAAACCTACCCCGCCACCATCAATAGCGTTCGGGAGGCCGAAAATGCGGCCCTGGCGGCTGCTCAGGTGGTGGGCGAAAACAATGTGCAGCGCGCGCCCGCGCCCAGCATGGGGGCGGAAGACTTCGCCTATATGCTGCAAGACCGGCCCGGCTGTTATGCGTGGCTGGGCAATGGTCCCGGGGAAAGCGGTTGCACGCTGCACAATTCCCATTACGATTTCAACGACGCGGCGTTGGCCTATGGGGCAAGCTATTGGGTGCGTTTGGTGGAAAACTTGTTGAAAGCTTGAGCGTAATCGGGTGAATGTGAGCCCGCAAAAGATCCTTTTTTCTTTCCTGATGGGTTGGCGCCTCGCCAATACAGAAATTATATTTCTATTTTCAGGATCAATTGCCGGGCAAAAGCGTTGTTACCCCATACCGGCATTTTAACTTTGGATATTTAAAGTCTATGTTTTTCCCTTTGAATCGCTTGTTTTCTTGGTCGTTTCCCTTTGCGTTGACTGCCGCTTATGTGTGGTCAGGCGTGGGGGTTACTGCCGCACCTCAAAGCCCGATCGGTTCGGTGGAAGCGGTGCAGGGTCGGAGTTGGGGCATTTCCGAGCTGGGTAAAAAATACGATAAATTGGGCGGCGATATGGTGGTTTTGGATGAAGTTGTCGCCACCGGCATTGATTCGAGCATGACCCTGCGGTTTATCGACACGACCATCATGACGTTGGGTCCGAGCGCTGAAATGACCCTCGACGATATGGTTTACAATCCCGAGGATGGAAAAAACGATACCGTTACGTTTAAGCTAGGCAAGGGTACGTTTTATTTTGTGTCGGGTCTGGTGGCGAAGGACCGCGTGTCCATCGTTACACCGACGGCCACCATTGGCATCCGCGGTACCGAATTGGTGATCAATGTCGATGAAGATGGCGCGACGTCGGTTGGGGTGGCCGCGGGGCGTGCGATCATGCGCTCGACGAAGGATGGCCGTTCGGTCGACGTCGAAGTCGGCAGTACCGCGCGTACCGACGAAAAGGGCCAAGTCTCCGATCCGTTCCCCGGTATTGATCTGACCGGTGAAGAAGAAGTGGATCGCCACATCCCCGGCGTTTCTGAATGGTTGGATGAACAAAAAGAAGACAAGGAAGATGAAAAGGATATTGCCAAATTATCTGACGCTAATTTCAACGGCGATGACGAACGTGGCGATGAAAAAGGCGATAAAAAAGGTGATGAAGGCAAAGACGGGGAAGATGGTGGCGACCGCAAGAGCGGCGGTAATGATGGCGACGGAGATAGTGGCGGGAACGGTCATGACGGCGGCGACGGTGGTGATGGCGGCGATGGCGGCGATGGTGGCGATGGTGGCGATGGTGGCGATGGTGGCGATGGTGGCGATGGTGGTGACGGTGGTGACGGTGGCGATGGTGGCGATGGTGGCGACGGTGGCGGTGATGGCGGCGACGGTGGCGGTGATGGCGGAGACGGTGGCGGTGATGGCGGAGACCGCGGGGACGGTCATGACGGTCACCACTAATGCCAACGGTGCTCTCCGTGTATTGGACGATCATATTGAAAAGCCCCACGCGATGACGCGATGGGGCTTTTCTGTTGCGGGTGGGCCTAAAGTTTATGCTGCATAGGCTTTTTTGGCTTGGCGGGCGGCCTCGGCTTCCCGTGCTGAATAGGCTTTGCCGGACCACAGCATCTCGTAGGCGACTTCTTCGTTGCCATTTTCGCACAGCTCCAAAACTTCCCTAAAGAGCGGCTGGAAGGTTTCACTTTTGTGCGATTGTTCGTGCTCCTCGAAGGAGCGCCAGAAGGTGACGATCAGAGCTTCGCGGCCTTTGAGCAGGCTTTCGACGGGGCGACCGATGGTGCTGCCCTCATTGGATACGGCGCCGGAGTTGAGCATCACCACTCCGCCGATAAAACCGGTGTCGGAATGGTACGTTTTTACGTTTTCGCACAGCACCGCGACACGTTCTTGCAGGTCGTCGACGTCGAACCCTTGTTTAAGGATGATGCGGTTTACGGTGACGACGCCGTCGCTCGGAAAATCGGGGATAAAACCGGACATTTTGCAGTCTCCTTAGTTTACACGTTCACTTCATTAGATAAATCTAATGTTATGATAGATATGTGTAAGTTGACTAATTTAGTCAAGTATTGATCCGAATTTAAGTTCTGGGCGTGAAAACCGCGTTTTCTGTTGCCTGACAACCTGATAGGGTTCTGTCATGTTCAGTTCTTGTTTCGATTCCTACCGTTTGATGTGGCCTTTGGTGCGTCTGTTGGACCCGGAAACCGCCCATGGCCTAGCCGTGCGCGCATTGGAAATGGGCCTGATGCCGTGCGCCGCCTCCCAAGTCGATCCAGTGTTGCGCGTTCATCTGTGGGGCCTCGATTTTCCCAACCCGGTCGGTTTGGCGGCGGGCTTTGATAAGGATGCGCGGGTGTACGCCCAGATGCTGGCTCAGGGCTTCGGGTTTGTCGAAGTAGGTTCGATCACTCCTCAGTCCCAGCCTGGCAACGACAAACCCCGTCTGTTTCGCCTGGAAGCGGATGGCGCGGTGATCAACCGCATGGGTTTCAATTCCGAAGGCCATAAGGCGTCCATGATGCGGCTGCAAAGCCGGCATCGGTCGCGGGGCATCGTCGGCGTCAACCTGGGCAAAAACAAACTGACCGAAGACGCGGCTGCGGATTATGAAATCGGCGCGCGCAATTTCGCTGCTCTGGCCGATTATGTGGTGATCAATGTTTCCAGCCCCAATACGCCGGGTCTGCGCGCCTTGCAGGGGCCGGAGGTTCTGCGCGAACTGCTGCGGCGCACCCAGGCAGCGCTGTCCGATGGCTGTTCGGGCAAAAATAGGCCGCCGTTGCTGTTGAAAATCGCGCCCGATTTGACCGATGCGGACAAAGCCGATATCGCCCATGTGGCGCTGGAAAGCAAGATCGACGGTCTGATCGTCACCAATACCACGATCGAGCGGCCCGCCAGCTTAACGTCCGCGCACAAAGGCGAGACGGGCGGTTTGAGCGGCAGGCCGCTGTTTGCGCCGTCCACCCGTGTGCTGGGCGAAATGTATCGGGCCACCGGGGGGAAATTGCCCCTGATCGGCGTTGGCGGCATCGAAGACGGGCGCGGCGCATATGAAAAAATTCTCGCCGGCGCGTCGCTGGTGCAGCTTTATTCCGCCATGGTTTACCAAGGCCCGGGCGTGGCCCGGCGCGTTAACCGTGAATTGGCGGAAATTTTGAAAGCCGACGGTTTTGCCTGCGTGTCCGATGCGGTGGGCAAAGGGGTAAAGGCCTAAAGGTCTAAACCAAAAACTGCTCGCGCACGATGCGGTCTTCCAGATTGTGTTCCGGATCGAACAGCAAGACGGGCCCGACCGAGCGGTCTTCCATCACGTCGACCCGTTTGACGCGGCGCACTTCGGTGCCGTCGGCCACCGCGCTGACCGGGCGTTCGCGCGGGTCGAGAATTTCAAACGTGATTTTTGCTTTGCCCGGCAGCAGCGCGCCTTTCCACTGGCGGGGGCGGAACGCGCTGATCGGCGTTAACGCCAAGAGGTTTGCCCCCAACGGCACGATGGGGCCGTGGGCCGATAGATTATAGGCCGTGCTGCCCGCAGGCGTCGAAACCAAGACGCCATCGCAAATCATTTCTTCCAGACGCACCTGACCGTCGACATGGATACACAGTTTTGCCGCTAGGCGCGTTTCGCGCAGCAGCGAAACTTCGTTGATCGCCAGCGCGCGGGTGCGTACGCCCCGGGTATCCACGCATTCCATGGCCAGCGGGTGAAGCGTGATGGCCTCCGCGCGCTCCAGGCGTTTGAGCAACCCTGTTTCCTTATAGGTGTTCATCATGAAACCGATTGAACCCCGGTTCATGCCGAAGATGGGTACGTCCCGGTGCATGTATTTGTGCAGCGCGCGCAGCATGAAACCATCGCCGCCCAATACGACGATCACGTCGGCTTGAGCGGGAGGCACGTTTTTGTAACGCGCCTTGAGCTGTTCGAGAGCCTCTTGCGCCTTTTTCTGGCGTGCGGCGACAAAAGCGATGGATTTGAACTTCATGGGCTCAAGGTCCTGCAAGCGGTTGAATTTAAGGGCAGAGTATAACGAAAAACGGTGTTTTAGCCACCCGTTACGCTCATGTGGCGTTTGAGCGCCGGTCCGCCCCGGCCGGGGGCGATGACGAACTCATGGCCCTTGGGTTTCAGCGTGAGCGCATGGTCCATGGCGGCATTGAGTTTCGTCAAACGGGCATCGGCGCGTAACGCGTCGCGCAGATTGACCGAACGGTCCTGACCCAGGCACATGTACAGCGTGCCGGTGCAGGTCAAGCGCATGCGGTTGCAGGTGTCGCAGAAATGTTCGCTCAGCGGCGTGATTAGCCCCAGGCGCTGTCCGGTTTCGCCAATCTCATAATAACGCGCTGGGCCGCCGGTACGGTGCGTGCTGGGGGTTAGGGTCCAATCGCGTTCCAACTGTGTGCGCACGGTATCTAAATTTAGGTAGTGATCCGTGCGATCCCCACCGATGTCGCCCAGCGGCATGGTTTCAATCAGCGTCAAGTCAAAGCCGCGTTCGCCGCACCATTTCACCATGGCGCTCAGTTCAAGCTCATTGAGTCCTTTAAGCGCCACGGTGTTGATCTTGACCTTAAGTCCGGCTTCTTGAGCCGCATCAAGTCCGGCCAATACATCGTTAATGCGTCCACGTCGGGTGATCTCGGCAAATTTTATAGGATCCAGGGTGTCGAGCGAAACATTGATGCGGTTGATGCCGCAAGCCTTTAGATCAAAGGCGTACTTGGCCAATTGGCTGCCGTTGGTGGTGAGGGTGAGTTCCTTGAGTGCGCCTGTTCCTAAATGGCGGGAAAAGCGTTTGATGAAATCCAAGATGCCGCGCCGGACCAACGGCTCGCCGCCGGTCAGGCGCAGTTTGGTGACGCCGCGCTCAACAAAGCGCGTACACACCTGATCCAATTCTTCAAAACTCAGCAAATCCGTGCGCGGCAGAAATTCTATGTTTTCCGGCATACAGTAAAAACAGCGAAAATCGCATCGGTCGGTGACCGAAACGCGCAGATAGGTGATGGAGCGGTCGAAACTGTCTTGCATGGTTCTTCTGGTAATTTTTTGAGCGTTATATCATCCCATAGAACGCCGATACTTTTAGATAGGTGTTTGTTCCCGGTTTGTCGCGTTTTTTTGTTATTTTTTGCCCTCGTGCGGCTTTCACGTGGGGGCTTGCGGCATCGGTCGCATATTAAGTTCAGGCCCATAGGCGTATTCGTCACACATTACCACGGTAGATGCAATCGCTTGAGTCTGTTGGGATGACTCACTCTCAATGGCTTAATGGTGCTACAATACCAGGGTTAAGCGATGGTCGGTCGCGGTGCGTGGTCGCTTCGTCGCCTTGAGGATGTTGGAGGTCGGTCATGTTCACAAAACTTTATCGTACACCCGAAACCATGGGCGGCGGTGCAGCCGGAGGGTCGGCGCAGGCGTTTGTCGGAGCCGAGGGCGAAGCTGTTCAGTTGCCCGAGGGTTTTGATCCTGCCAGCGCAGCTTATTCGCGCATGGGGCCTGATTTGGTGTTGACCGACGCCGACGGCAACGAGGTGGTGGTCGCCGATTTTTTCATGCAAGAAAATGCCCCGGCCCTGCTGGGCGAGGGTGGCGCGCGCATTGATGGCGCGTTGGCGGTGCGTTTGGCGGGCCCTGCCGCGCCGGGTGAAGTTGCCGGTGAGGTCGTGATCGGTGAGCCTATCGGTCGTGTCAGCGGGCTGACCGGTGAAGTCACCGTGGTGCATGCCGACGGCACGCGTACGACCTTGCATATGGGCGATTCCGTATTTATGGGCGATATCGTTGAAAGCGGCGCGGAAGCCGGCATCGGTATTTTGTTGGCCGATGGAACGGCGCTTGGCATGGGCGAAGACGCGCTGTTGGTGCTGGACGAAATGGTCTATGACCCCGACGCGCAGGAAGGAAACCTTTCCATTTCGGTGTTGAAGGGCGTGTTCACCGTCGTATCCGGCCAGATTTCCAAGGTTGATCCGGAATCCATGTTGGTTCATACGCCGATGGCCACCATCGGCATCCGCGGCACCCAGGTGGGTATCGATCTGACGGGTGAGGGCGGTCTTTCCGTGGTGATGATGGAAGAGGCCGACGGGTTTGTCGGTGAAGTCATCGTGTATAACGATGGCGGTCTCATGACCATCAACCAGGCCTATTACTCCGTTCGGGTCGGCTCCTACAGCACGGAACCCTTCGCCACGCCGCAATACGGTCGCGACATGCTGTTGAATGCCTTCGGCGTGACGTTTGCGTTCTTACCGCTGACCGGAACCACGGGTAACGATTACGGCCTGCAGATGTCGTTGGCCGAAAGTTTGGCTGGCTTTGAAACCATGGCGGGCGATACCACCGCCTCTGCGGAAGGCTTGGCTGATTTTGAAAGCCGGGTAGCCGAAGCCCAAGGGGAAGAAGAATTTATCACCGCTGCGGGCGGGACTGAACCCACTGGCGATGCAGGCATCGTTTATGGTGGGCTGCAAGAGCCCATGTCGACGGTTGAGGCGGTCACTGCTGCCGCGCTGGGCGGGGCGACCGTGACGCCGCCGTCGGCTGCTCCGGCAGGCGGCGCTACGACCGTAGAAACCGCTGCCGTGGCGGTTGGCGGGGAAGCGGGTGTCGTTTCGCCCACAGAGCCGCCTGTGGAACCCCCTGTGGAACCGCCCGTTGATGTGACCCCGCCGGTTGCCGAACCGGGTGCGGTGCTGGTGGGTGAAGATAACGTCTTTACCGGGCAGTTGTCGGCCAGCGATCTTGAAAGCGGCACCTTGGTGTTCGATTTGGCCGAGGGCGGCCTGCCGGCGCATGGTACGGTGTCGGTGAGTGCCGACGGCGCTTTTGAATACATCCCCGATCCGGATTTTAGCGGCTCGGACACCTTCATCTACCAAGTATCGGATGACGCGGGCAATGTCAGCACCGCCACCGTGATGGTTACGGTGGAGCAAGTCGCCGACCTGCCGGTGTTGGCGGTTGCGGACGTGAGCGGCAGCGAAGATGCGGGCGTGGCGTTGACCATCGCGGCCAGCATGCCTTCGGGCACTACCGAGACGCTTGAATCCATCACCATCGCGGGTATCCCCGCTGGCGCGGTTCTGAGCGCGGGCAGCGACAACGGCGACGGCAGCTGGACGTTGAGCCCCGCGCAGTTGAGCGGCCTGACCCTGACCCCGCCTGCCGATTGGAGCGGCAGCCTGAACTTGACGGTCAGCGCGACCTCCACCGATGGCGGCACGACGACGCAAGACATGATCGCGAATGTTTCGCCTGTAGCCGATCAACCCACATTGACGGTCACCGATGTGGTCGTCGAATTGCCAGCCGTTCCCGGTGTGGAAATTGACGGCGGCAAGGGTGATGACGTCCTTTACGGCGGCGCGGGCGACGACATCATCGAAGGCGGCCAAGGTGATGACGTGCTGTACGGCGATGCGCAAGGCGAGAACGAAGACCGCGATCAAGGTAAGGATCAAGGCAAGCATGACGATGATGGAAAATATGACGAGCAAGGCAAAGGCCACGGCTATGCATACGGACACGGGCAACCCGGTGATGATGGTGGGGCTACCCTGGCGGCCATCGTGGTGCCGCTTGATATCAACGCGGCCCTGACGGATGTCGACGGTTCCGAAGCGCTTTCAATTGAAATCGCGGGCGTGCCGGATGGCGCGTTGTTGAGCCTCGGCGCGGATAACGGCGATGGCACCTGGACGCTGACGGGTGATGATCTTTCCGGTCTCGATAATCTTACCCTGACTTTGCCGGAAGGTACCGAAGCCGAAGATTTCGCGTTGAATGTCACGGCGACCTCTACCGAATTTGATACGGGTGAATCTGCCACTACCTCCGGCGTGCTTGACGTTAGCTTCGAAGGCGGCGGTACGGAGGGCGGTGCCGACCAGCTCTATGGCGGCCAGGGCGACGATACGATCTATGGCGGCGGCGGCGCGGATGTGCTGGAGGGCGGCCAGGGTGATGACGTGCTTTATGGCGGCACGGGCGCGGACCAGCTTGAAGGCGGCCAGGGCGACGATGAGCTTTATGGCGGCGCTGGCGATGATTATATCGACGCCGGACAAGGCGACGACTTCATCGAAGGCGGCGCGGGTAACGATGTGCTGAGCGGCGGTCAGGGCGAAGATACTTTCGTGTTCCGCGCTGGAGACGGCAACGACATCATCCTCGACTTGGGTGAACAAGATGAACTGCGCTTTGAAGGTCCAGAATTTAGCGCTGAGGACTTTAACCTGCAAACCAACGGCGACGATACGGCAACCATCACCTTTGGTGGCGACGCTGGGGTAAGCGTGACGCTCAATGATTTCGACTACGATCCGGGTGATGGTTACACCGTCGTTCAAGATGGCGATGCCGTGGTGGTGACGTTCCACAATGACGATGAGGGTAATCACTAATCGTTTGACGTTCACTGTAACGAAAAAAAAGAGGCTCCTTAGGGGGCCTCTTTTCGTAGGTGAGTGGGATCCGCTCTAGGCGCGAAAGACCACGATGGCGCCTGCCGCCATCATCGAAAACCCCAACAGGTGTTTCCAGGTGATCGCTTCGTTCATCCAGTACACGGAGACAAAACAAAACACGATGAACGTGATGACTTCTTGGATGGTTTTCAGTTCGGCCAGGGAATAAACCGCATGTCCGATGCGGTTGGCCGGCACCTGCACTGCATATTCGAAAAAGGCAATGCCCCAACTGATGAAGATCACGGCGATCAGGGCGGTGCTTTTGTATTTGAGGTGACCATACCAAGCAAACGTCATGAACACGTTCGACAGTAACAGCAAAACGACCGGAACGGTGTATTGATAAAGGGTCCCCATAGCTTAGCCCTTACCTTAGCCCTTACAAAATGCAAAACCCTGCGCTAGAGCATCAGCTCTTGTCGGCAAACGGGTTGTGACCTTTGCGCACCAAAATACGCAAGGGTACGCCCCACAGTTCGAAATCCTCGCGCAGTGCGTTGGCAAGATAGCGCTCATAGGATTCCGGCAGCCCCTTGGCGTGGCTGACAAACAGCGCAAACGTCGGCGGGCGGGTTTTGGGCTGGGTGATATAGCGCACCTTGACCCGGCGTCCCGATACCAATGGCGGGGGATGGTGGGCCATGATTTCTTCCAGCCAGCGGTTGAGCTTGGCGGTGGAGATGCGGCGGTTCCACACTTCGAACACGTCCAGCACCGCTTCCATCAGCTTGTCCAGGCCTCGGCCGGTTTTGGCGGAAAGGGTGACGATGGGGATGCCGCGCGCCTGGGCAAACGAGGCCTGCAGGCGGTCATGCAGTTTGTCCAAGGACTCTTTGGGATTTTTGACCGTATCCCACTTGTTCACGGCAATGACTAACGCCCGGCCCTCGTCGATGACGTTGCGGGCGATGGTCAGGTCTTGTTTTTCCAGCATGTCGCTGGCGTCCAGCACCATCACCACCACTTGGGCGAAATCGATGGCGCGGCGCGTTTCAGCGCCTGATAAGGCTTCGATTTTTTCGGTGACCTTGGCGCGCCGCCGCAGGCCTGCGGTGTCGATCAGGCGAAATTCCCGGCCTTGGTAGGTCCACGGTATGGTGATGGAATCGCGGGTGATGCCTGCTTCCGGCCCGGTAAGCATACGCTCTTCACCCAGCAGTTTGTTGATCAAGGTGGACTTGCCCACATTGGGGCGGCCCACGATGGCCATCTGCAAGGGGTGGGTCATGATCTTGTCGTCGTCGGCTTCTTCGCCGCTGTCGCTTAATTTTTCGGCCTCAAATGCGATACGCGCCTCATTGGCTTCGGCGGCTTCCATGAAGGGGCGCAGCGCGTCGTAAAGTTCGCCCAAGCCTTCGCCGTGTTCGGCCGACAACGCCACCGGCTCGCCCAAGCCCAACGAATACGCTTCCATCAGACCCGATTGAGCCGCCCGCCCTTCGCACTTGTTGGCGACGACGATGATGGGGGTTTTGTGGCGGCGCAGCCAGCCCGCGAAGTGCTCGTCGACGGGCGTTACGCCAACACGCGCATCGATCATCATCAACGCCACATCGGCCTCCAAGAACGCGGTCTCGGTTTGCTGGCGCATGCGCGATTCTAGGCTGTCGTCGTGGACGTCTTCCAATCCCGCCGTGTCGATCACGGTGAAGGTCATGTCGGCGATGGAGCCGTTGCCTTCGCGGCGGTCGCGGGTGACGCCCGGCGTATCGTCGACGATGGCCGTGCGCTTGCCCACCAATCGGTTGAACAGCGTCGATTTTCCCACGTTGGGGCGGCCAATGATGGCAACGGTGAAGTGCATCGTTTTTGTTTCCAGGGGCCGGGCTATACGTTAGCGATAGGCGGCCAAGGTGGCATCGTTAGCCAGGAAGTAAACCGTATCGCCCGCGACGATGGGCGGCACGGAAACTCCATCCGGCATGTCTTCGGAGCCGAGAATTTTTCCGCTGTAAGGCGATATCGCTACCGCGACCCCGGCGGAACTGGCGACGATCAGCCGATCGCTGACCAGCAACGGTCCGGTCCATACGATGGCTCCTTCGCGCGCTTCAGAGTCTTCCCAACGCGGCAGCGACGTCACCCAGACCACGCGCCCGGTATCGCGTTCCAGTGCCGCCAGTTCTTCGTTGTCGGTTAGCGTGAACAGATAATCGCCCGCCACCCACATGGATTGGTGGCCGCCGATGTTTTTGTCCCAGATGCGCTGCCCCGAACGCAAATCGATGGCGACCATCAAACCGCTGTTGGAAATGGCGAATACGCGGCCCCGATCGATGATTGGATTGGCGCGGATGTGCGCCAGCGCCGCCGTGGCGTCGGTGCGCCGCTTGGAAGTCAGGCTGTCCATCCACAGTTGGCGGCCATTATCGACCTTCAGCGCGGCCAATTCACCGGATGTATAGGGTACGACCAACACGCCTTGGTCTTCGGCGGGGCTGGCGGCGCCCAGCAGCATGGCCAATTCGTCGGAAGCCGCGTGGGTCCACAGCAGTCGTCCGTCATCGGCGGCCAGCGCATGGACTTTATTGTCTAGGCTGACGGCAAATACGCGCCCGCCACGCACCGTCGGCGCCGAGCGGATGGGGCCTGTGACGGTTTTGCGCCACGCGACAGCACCCGTCGCAGCGTCCAGCGCCACCACTTGGGCGAAACCGGTGCCTGCGAACACACGACCGTTTTCATAGGCGATGCCGCCCGCGATATGGCCGTCGTCTTCTTCATCGGGGGTGATTTCGACCGACCACAGTTCCCTGCCGGTGGTGGCGTCGAATGCGGTAATGTCGCTGCCGGCGTCCATGGCGAACACACGGCCATCGGCGACGATCGGGGGCGAGATCAGGCGGTGTCCGGCATCGGCGCCCTGGCCGATGTCGCTGGTCCACACTTCGCGCAATTGCGCGGCGGCGACGACATGATGCATGGCATGGTTGGCGTAACCGCCATTTTGCGGCCAGTCGGGTGTCGGTGACGGCGCGGGCAGACGGATGGAAGATGCCTCGGTGTCTGTATCCGGTTGTAAGGCGGTTTCATGTTTGAGAATGGAGACACGTTCACCCGGTAGCGGCGGAGCGTCATCGCCGCCCATCCAGCTTTCGCAGGCGGATACGGCGAAGCTGATACCGGCTACGGCGATCAATTTAAAGATGATGGCGTGATGGTTCACCGCTTTAAGTCCCTTTGAAATTCTAATTCGTGCTCAGATTTTGTACGCTGAGGCTTTGCAGGATGTCAGCCGCGCGCTGAGCTATGGTCTGTGGCGCGGCGGCATCGTTGGCCAATTGCTCAAACTGTGTGCGGGCCGTTGCCACGTCGCCAGCGTCAAGCGCGATCAGCCCCAGCAATTCACGCGCGGTGTAGCGGTATGGCTGCCCGTCGCCTGAAATGGCTTGAAGGCGTAGCTCCAGCGCCGCGCGGTCATAACCGCCCGCATTGATTTCCAGCGTCGTGCCCAAAACGGTGGCAAGGCCGGAAAGGGTCGGATCGGAAATCTGTTCCTTGGCGATTTGGGCATACAGCGCTACGGCTCCCGGAATGTCGCCCGTATCGGATTTGAGAATGGCCTGCTGAAATTGCGCCAGCACGCCATACCCGGTGGACGCATCGCCCGCCAGATTTTGAAAGGCGCCAATGGCGTCTTCGAGCTTGCCCTGATCCGCCAACTGCAAAGCGGCGTAAAAACGCTCACCTTCTTCCTGGCTGGTGGTGGTGGTGTAATGTTTCCATCCCTGATAACCGGCGACGATGACGACCACCAACAGAGCTACGCCGACGACGAAGCCGCCATAGCGCTGCCATAGCTTCATCATCTGCTCTTCGCGCAGTTCGTCGTTTACTTCGCGGATGAGAGCGTCTTCTGTTTGGTCGGCCACGGATGTCTCCAGGTTATGCTAAAAAGGCAAGGCCCCCAAATGGGTTATGGGGCGGCGCCAAGGTTCCGCCAAGATAACCAAGCGCAGGCCCCTTGGCAAACGCTCAAACGTCTTTAAATGCGGGGATTTAGGGGCGCAAGGCGGGTTAGGCACCCTGCTTCCACTTGATCGAGCAGCCCATGGAGGGGATTTGCGCCTTTGGCCCATGCCCGCTATTGGCGACTAAAGCCATGGCCTCAAACAGTTCGCGCTTGGCATCCGCAGGGGCGGTATCGCGCTTGGAAGCGTCTAGGCGACCGCGGTATTGAAGCCGTAAGTCCTTGTTGAAGCCGAAGAAATCGGGCGTGCATACGGCATCGAAGGCGCGGGCGACGTCTTGGTTTTCGTCGAACAGGTAGGGGAAGGTAAAATCGTGCTCGACCGCCATTTTCTTCATGTTTTCAAAGGAATCAGCCGGATATTGCGCCGGGTCGTTGGCATTGATGGCGGCCACGCCGATGCCCAAAGCCTGTAGATCCCGCACGTCGCGGATCAGGCGCTCCAAGATCGCCAACACGTAAGGGCAATGGTTGCACATGAAAATGATCAAGGTGCCGTTTTTGCCCCTAATGTCGGCCAAGGCGTAGGCCTTGCCGTCTGTGCCGGGCAGGCTGAAATCCGGAGCGTTCCAGTCAAAATTGCAAATGGGGGTTTCAATAGCCATGGTTTTTCTCTGTTTTAGTACATTAAGCAGGCGCGCAAAATGATAAGATCGCCGCTCGATTAACCTAAGTTTAATCATAATCGGCAATTCTATTAACTTGAAGAATTGTTTGCGCGGCGGAGTTGGCGCAATACGGAAGGCCTATGAAATGGGCCGAAAAACGGAGCAGAACGCGATGTCCCCCCTGTATCGTCTAGCCATTTTAAGTGTTGTCGCCGTGACAATTTCGGCCTGTACGGACTTTTATTCGATCATCCCGCGATCGTCGTACAAGACGGTGGGCAATTTTTCCATCATCAGCGCAGGCGTGGTCATGGCCACGGACAAGACGTTGGCGGACCATCTGGTGTCGTTCCGCACGGGGAAAAATTGTTCGACCGTGCGTATTGAGCAGGGCCGCACCTATTGCCGCGAAGATGAACCTAACCCGATGCCCAATGTGCACTGTTACCAGACGCTGGGGGATGTGATGTGTTATGCCGCACCCGATCCCTCGCGCCGACCGGGTGACGCCATTGGCAACGTGCAGCAACGCGCGCTCTGATTTCCTTTTTAAGGCTGTGCTAGACTTGCCGGATTGTCTGGGCTCGATTGTCTGGGCTCGATTGTCTGGGCCGGATGGTTGCTGTGGTGATGACGGTGATATACTGTTTGCCTTGATGCATAACGGAGTTAGCGATTTTCGATGAAGCGCCTTTTTATCGCGACAATTGCCCTATTTATTATTGCCGGCGTGACCTATTGGCTCATGGGTACGAATCCCCAGATCGATCCCGAAGCCATGAAAAAGATTTTACAAGATACCCGCTTTAAGGAAACGATGCCCAAGGCCAAGGCGGGCAACGCCGAGGCGCAATATGCGCTTGCGAAGATGCTGGAGACCGGCGACGGCGCTAAGATGGATATGCGCGCTGCCGTCGAATGGTATCAAAAGGCCGCCGAGCAGGGGCATTCGGCATCTCAATTCAAAATGGGGTGGATGTTCGCCAACGGCGTGGGGCTGCGCCAGGATTTCAATGCCGCCGCCAAGTGGTATCGCCTGGCCGCGACGTTCAATAACAATACCGATGCTCAGTTTCGCCTGGGCGAATTGCATTTTAACGGACGCGGTGTCGAACACGATTACGGCAAAGCCATTCAGTTTTATACGCAGGCCGCCACCAAGGGCCACGCGGCGGCGCAATATCTTTTAGGCTCCATGTACCAGGAAGGTTGGGGCGTGAAACGCGATTTTATCGTCGCGTACATATGGCTGAAGATGTCTGCCGCGAAACGCGACGAAGCCCTGGCGGTTCATAATAAATACGATCCGCTACCGAAGCTGGAACAGCTCAAAGCGAAAATGAACAATTTTCAGATCGAAGAGGCGGAAAAGCGCCTCTTGGAATTGGCCAAACGGCGTTAGTCCGCCGCCAGCCGACTAAAGGCGGAAGCGGTTGCGCAACGCAAGGCCGAGCAAAAACACCAGACCCAAGCCCAGCACGCTTTCCACCACCACCGCCAGATCGAGCGCCCAGACCTCTGCGGGCGCATCCCCATACAGCGCCGTGCTGGCCCCCTCATAAATCGTGCGCGCCGACGGCACGAACGGCAGCAACACGGCGGTGGACAGGCGAAAGCCATCGAAATATGGCGCACCTGCGTCGAGCTTGGCAACCATGCCATGGCCCCACCCGAACCCCGCCCAAACCCCAACAAGCCAGCCCATTGGACGCATGATCGAGCGCCCGAAGCCGCTGAACAGTTCATAGGCGTAATTGAGCATCAGCGCCCAGCCGTGAGTCTCGTAATGGCGTTTGGCCTTCAGTTCTTGGGCGAAGAAGTCTTGTTCGCGCTCGTGATCCTTGGCCGCCATGGCCAATTCCTTCAGGCGGCGATAACGGTCTACATCGTCAGGATGCGCCGCCTTGGCCCAAGACAGCCCCAGCCACATCGCCCGCTGGTCGCTGTTGGCATACGCCATGCGAGCCCCGTGCAGGGTGAAATGGGTGGCGATTTTGGTGAACCGCAGTTCCGGCACAAATTTGAACACGGCCCCATCCAGATACACCGGCCCGCCGAACACGGCCGAAGAAAAGTCCGCTTTCCCGTCGAACTGAGTTTTGATGAACCCGGCCGTCTTGGTAAACGTCACGTCGATGAATCTAGCATCGCCGCCGAACGTCGCGTGCCAGAACCTGACGTCGCCGCCGAACTTCGCGTTAGCAAAGAAGGTATTGCCGTCGAACTTCGCGTTAGCAAAGAAGGTATTGCCATCGAACGTCGCGCCCCAGAACTTGGTGTCGCCGCCGAACCTTGCGCTGTCGAACATGGTATCACCGCCAAACGTCGCCTTAATAAATAAGGCTTCGCCTTTGAACTTCGCGCTGTCGAACGTGGTGCCACCGCCGAACGTGCACTTTGCAAAAGTGACATGACCGGGAAATATGAAGCCGGAAAAACTGATCGGATCATCGGTGAAGTCGTAGCCGGAAAAGTCGACACTCGTGCCGGCATTGGCCGGGTCTTCGGCCCACGTGTTCCAGGCGTCCTTGCCCTGACGCGCACGCGTCACAGCGGCGGCTTGGACGAGGTCTTGAGTTTTGTTGTGCGGGTCTGGCATGGCGAGTCCGGAAGTTACGAGAAATATGCGACTTTAAGTTACACTGTAAGACCTTAACGCCACCTGCGCCAACACCTCAAATGCGTGTTTTTCGAAAACCTGCGCCATGCCCCGCGCAATGCCTGGGGACCTCTGACGACAGAGTCGATAAACACAGCGCTCCGCTTTGAGGAAACAACGGACCAATATTCATAGATTGTCGGAAAAGGGATCAAACGGCGTTAGTCCGCAAAAGGGATAATGCGGCGTTAGTCCGCCGCCAGCCTTACCCGCACGATGCCCTTGAAATCGTTCGGATCTACCACTTCGCCTTTGCGCACGATTTCCACGCGGCCCTGGCGCGCCAGATGCACGGCTTGTTGTTTGACCGACGTCATATAACGCCGCCAGCCGTCCGGGCGATCTTTCGCTTTCCTGCGCGTTTCGAAGATGCGCATGGCGATGTCTTGGAATTGCAACGCTTCGCCATCGGCCAGGGCGCTTAAGATAGCGATGGCGACGGGGTCGTCTTGGGGCGGTCGTTTTTCGGTTTCGTCGGTCATGATGCGGGTCATAGCACGGTTATTAAGGCCTGTCGTCTGAGAAAATATGTCGTTTAAGAAAACAGGCTGCTGCCCGCTAGGCCGTCGAAAATGAATTGTACGGCCAATGCTGCCAGCAATACCCCGGCGATGCGGGAAATGACGTTCAGTCCCGTCACGCCCATCACCTTTTGTACTTGGGTGGCGAGCAGCAATAGCACCAACGTCATCAGCATAATGGCCATCAAGGCGCCGACAACCACGCTCCAATGGGCGAAGTCGTTTCCGCTTTCCACCGTCAGCAGCACCACCGCACCCATGCTGCCCGGCCCGGCGATCAGCGGCGTCGCCATGGGAAAGACGGAAATATCGCGTTTGGAGCGCGCTTCTTCGGTTTCGTCGTCGGTGGCGGAACTGACGCCAGAATGGCGCGCGAACACCATGTCGATGGCGACCAGCATCAGCAAAATGCCGCCCGCCGTGCGCATGGCGGCCAGGGTGATGCCAAGGCTTACCAGAACGGTATTTCCGAAGATGGCGAACAGCAATAAAATCACGGTGGCGATGGCGACGGCCTTTATCGCCATGGTGCGGCGATGTTGCGTACTTGCGTGCGGCGTCAGGGCGGCGAAAATCGCGGCCACGTCTACGGGGCCGATGGTCGCAAAAAAGGTCGCAAACGCGACGAGCGCGGTTTCCTGCATGGCGAGAAGCTCCCAATCCGCGTTACATTAACACGGCGACCGGGATGGTGCGTTAACAGATTCGGCGTGGGGGATTTTAAGAATGGAGCAAAAGTTGCTCAATCTTGGCCCGGTGTCTGTGCAGATGCTCAAACGGGCGGGATTTGTAGATGTTGAGTCCGTGCGTGCCGCCGGGGCGGTGCGGACCTATCTGGAGGTCAAAGCCGTGGAGAAAAAGGCATCGCTCAACCTGCTTTACGCCCTGGCGGCGGGCTTGCAGGGGCGCCATTGGCTGGAGTTGACGGCGGAGGAAAAGGGCCGTTTGATCCGGGAATGGGAAGACTTGCGCGAAAGCTTCTCGCAAGGCGGGGCGTGATCTGCTAAGGCATCGGTTATGGACAGCACTTTTTCCCCTTTTGGCGAGACCGTGACCGTGCAGCACGGCGGCGATCCGGCGGCGCTTGAAGCGCGCTTCGGTGTGCCCACGCAGGGCTGGCTTGATCTATCCACCGGCATCAATCCGCGACCCTATGTGCCGCCGCCCATACCCGCCGAGGTTCTGGCGCGCCTGCCGCTAAAGGCGGAACTTGACGATCTGTTGGCCGCCGCGCGTCGGGCTTATGGCGTGCCGGAGGATGCGGGTCTGGTCGCCGCACCCGGCACCCAGGCGTTGATCCAGCTTGTGCCGACGTTGTTTGCGCCTTGCGATGTTACCGTGTTAGGCCCGACCTATGGTGAGCACGCGCCCGCGTGGGTTGCCGCGGGGCACCGTGTCGAGGACGTGACTTCAATCTGCGCTCAGGCGGCTCGGCCTGCGCCGTTCGCCGTGGTGGTCCATCCCAATAATCCCGATGGCCGGTTGCAGTCGGTCGAAGGCCTGCTGGCATTTGCCGACGAACTGCATGACCGGGGCGGGGTATTGGTGGTGGATGAAGCCTTTATCGACGTTGATCCAACGCGTTCCGTTACTCCGCATGCGGGCCGCGACGGTTTAATCGTGCTGCGCTCGTTTGGTAAGTTTTACGGCTTGGCCGGGGTGCGTTTAGGCTTCGCGATATGCGCGCCGGATATGGCCGAACGCTTAAGCGCCAAGCTGGGGCCGTGGGCAGTGTCCGGTCCGGCGATTTGGGCGGGCATGCACGCCCTGAACGATGCGGCGTGGACCGAGCAGACGCGCACGCGCCTGAAAACCGACGCGGCGCGGCTGGATGCGTTGCTCACTGGGGCGGGGTTAAAATTGCTCGGCGGCACCGATCTGTTCCGCTTGGCCGAAAGCGAACAGGCGCAAGCGCTCTATGAAACATTGGGCCGCGCCGGAATCCTCACTCGCCCGTTCGCGTATAATGTTCGCTGGCTAAGATTTGGCTTGCCGGGGAACGAGGCGGACTGGCTGCGCTTGCAAGCTGCCTTGGCGGAAGTTGGTGGATAAGGCGTCGCACCCGCGAAGGCGGGTGCCTATGGCCGTCTCGGTTAAGCGATACTCGTGTCATGAAGCAGCCATGCGTCTATATTCTTGCCAGTAGACGTTACGGAACATTGTATGTTGGCGTGACCAGCGATCTAGCGCGCCGCATTTGGGAGCATCGCAGCGGCTGTGTGGATGGTTTCACCGAGAAACATGGTGTGTATCTACTCGTATACGCAGAATTTCACGAGACCATGGAAGATGCCATCGTTCGGGAGAAGCGGATCAAAAAGTGGCGAAGACCATGGAAGATCAATTTAATTCAGTCCATGAATCCAGCTTGGCGCGATCTATACGATGAACTGCTCCGCTAGGGCCATAGGCCCCCGCCTGCGCGGGGGCGACGGGGGCGTTTTACAATGCGTACGCCGTATGTCCCGTCGCCAGTTCGGCTTCGGCTTCGATCAACTGGCCGGTCTGTTGATAGGCCGGAGAGGCGAGTTCCAAAAACAGATGGGTGATGCTTTGTGGCGTCTTGAGGGTTTGCGGATCTTCGCCCGGCATGGCTTCGGCACGCATGTCGGTGCGGGTGCCGCCGGGGTTGATCAGGTTCACGCGTATGGCGGTCTTTTTCGTTTCGTCGGCGTAAATCCCGGCGGTCATTTCCAGGCCTGCCTTGGATACCGCATAGGTGCCCCAAAACGCACGCGGCTGATGGCCGACCGATGAGGTGACGAAGATGGCGCGCCCCGCATCGGACGCGCGGAGCAGCGGATCGAGCGAGCGGATCAATCGCCAGTTGGCGGTCAAGTTTACGTCGAGCAGCTTTTGCCATTCCTTGGGTTCGATGTGGGGCAGGGGGGCAAGGGTGCCGAGCAGTCCGGCATTGCCCACCAAGACGTCGAGTTTGCCGAAGCGTTCAAAGATCGCCGCGCCGATTTTGTCGATGACGTCAAAGTTGGATAAATCGCACGGCACCAAGGTGGCGGAGCCGCCGAGCGCCTTGATTTCATCGTCGAGTTCTTCTAGAGCGCCTTGGGTGCGGGCGGTCAAAATCACTTGCGCGCCGTGTTCGGCGAAGCATTTGGCCACCGCGCGCCCGATGCCGCGCGATGCCCCGGTGATGAGCGCGGTGCGCCCGCTTAAAATTTTTCCGTTCAGCATTCGGACAACAAGGTCAATTGTTCAGGCCCCGGGTTGCCGTCTTTGTCCACCAAGGGGATGGGGTAGTCGCCGGTAAAACACGCGTCGCAATATTGCGGCTGCTCGGCGTTGCGCCCATCTTCACCTACCGCGCGGTATAGGCCGTCGTGGCTGATGAAGGCCAGGGAATCGACGCCGATATGGTGCGCCATTTGGTCGACGTTCATGCGGTGCGCCATCAGTTTTTCCTGGTCCGGCGTATCGATGCCGTAAAAACACGGATGCGTGGTGGGCGGGCTGGAAATGCGCATATGCACTTCTTTGGCTCCGGCGTTGCGCATCATTTCCACGATTTTCACCGAGGTGGTGCCGCGCACGATGGAATCGTCCACCAAGATGATGCGCTTGCCTTTGATCCACGCGGCGTTGGCGTTGTGCTTCAGTTTGACGCCT
>JANLGW010000051.1 GCA_024653965.1 Rhodospirillales bacterium | reverse complement strand
CACCAACTCGTTCACCAACTCGCTGTTGCTTTTGTACTCGCCTTCGACTTCAACCTTCAATTTAAGCCATTCGCTGTTCGGGTTGGTGAAGGAAATGCTTTGCCTTGTCATGGGGGAACCTCGATAAGTGATGCGATTTTGATGCGATATTACACCAAATCTGCACCCCTGAACAGCCTCCGCCGCGCCGAACGCGCCACGTCTTAAAGACTTTGCGAAGCCGTTGAAGTGGGGTAAGGTCGCCGGGTTACCAAGATAAAGAGTTTGGGGATTGCTTTGATTTTCGCCTGGGTTCGCAAGGTGTTCGGCAAAACACAGCGGCAAGACGCCGCGGTGCAGTTTGCGCTGTTCGCCATGCTGGTGCAGGCGATGATCCCGTTAAGCGCCGCCGTCGCCCTTCCGGGCGCGGACGCCCTGGCCCGCAAGGGTCAAGACCTCCCCGGTTTTTATCTGGTGATCTGCACGGCCCACGGCGCAGCAGCCCAGGGAACTTCCGCAGATCTGCCGTTGGACGGCGGCTCCTCTGCGGTTATGCCTTGGGATTGCCCGGCCTGCCAAGCGCAGGCCAACGTCTTAGGTCCGGTTCCGGTTACGCCCCAGGTGGCGTCTACCCCATACCCTCTCCCTCTGGGGTGCGCCCAGCCTGTCGAGAGCGACCGGGTGACCGAACTGTGGACTTTTGCGCCCGGCTTTGCCCGCGCCCCGCCACGCGCTTAAATCCCCCCTTTTTCAGTCAGGCCACGCCCAATCCGGAAAGTAGGACGGCCGAATTGGGCGTGCGCCGAGACTTCTCACCCTTTTAAACAGCATTTTCAGGCCCCCCTCGGCCCCCCTTGGTCAGGTCCGAGCGATTGGCGGCCAATTTGAAAGCAACACAAGGATAAACCACATGAACCTCAAGACCCTCATTTCCACCGCCGCCATCGCTACCGTACTGATGGCCTCCAACGCGCTTGCCGACCACGTTGCGGGCGGCGCGGCCACCGACCACATTGAGATTTCCGATGTGTGGGCGCGCGCCAGCGCGGGCATGGCCAAAGCGGGCGGCGTTTTCATGACCCTGCACAACCCCACTGCCCACGACGATACCTTGGTGAGCGCCGCTTCCGACGTTGCCGCTACCGTTCAGTTGCACAGCCACACCATGGTCGACGGCGTGATGCAAATGCGCGAAGTCGAAGGCGGCATCAAAGTGCCCGCCGGCGAAACGGTCATGATGCAACCGGGTGGTTATCACGTGATGCTGATGGGGCTCAAGGCACCCTTGGCCGAAGGCGCAACCTTCCCGCTGACGCTGACCTTCGACGGCGGCCAAGTCACCACCGTGGACGTGAAGGTCGTGTCGCCGTCTGCCATGAATATGGGTAACGCGGACCATGGGCAGATGCACGAACAGATGCACGGACAGATGCAGGACCACATGAACGGGCACATGACCCAGGCGCAGGCGGGCCAAGAAGGCCATGGCCAGCCCGCCGAGAAGATGCCGCATAATCACTAATTTTTGGCACTAATCTTTACCGCCAAACAAAAGGCCGGACCGCTTAAGTGGGGTCCGGCTTTTTTTGTCTTATCGCTCGATGTTCATTCCCAGGGGCCGCGTTTATTGCCGCGGGTGTGCGGCACCGAACTGGTGCGAATAGGCGCAGCCGCCATTTCTCCCGCCATGTCTCCGGCAAGGGCGGTCAGGCGCGCGATGCGGTTTTGCATGTTGGGATGGGTGGAAAACAGGCTGTCCATCGATTTGACATGCAGCGGGTTGACGATGAACATGTGCGCGGTGGCCGGGTTGGCTTCGGCCTTGGTATTGTCGATGGTTTTAGCACCCTGCTCCAACTTGCCCAGCGCCGACGCCAACCACAGCGGTTGGCCGCATATTGAGGCCCCGATCCGATCGGCTTCGTACTCACGCGAGCGCGAAATGGCCATCTGCACCACCATTGCCGCGAGCGGGGCCAGGATCATCACCAAAATGGTGCCGACGATGCCCAGCGGATTGTTGCGATTGTTGCCGAAAAACAGCGCAAAGTTGGCCAGCATCGACAGAGCGCCCGCCAGCGTCGCGGTAATGGTCATGATCAAGGTGTCGTGGTTTTTAACGTGCGCCAATTCATGCGCCATCACGCCCGCGACTTCGCCCGTATCCAAAAGCCTGAGCAGCCCCGTGGTCGCCGCCACGGCGGCGTGTTCGGGGTTGCGCCCGGTGGCGAAGGCGTTGGGCTGGTCTTCGTCGATGACATAGACCTTGGGCATGGGCAGCCCGGCCTGGGCCGCAAGCGTCGTCACCAGATCGTAAAATTCGGGGTGGCTGGCGCGGTCCACTTGGCGCGCGCCATACATGCCGAGCACCATCTTGTCCGAATTCCAATAGGCGAACGCGTTGGCGCCTACGGCGAACAACAACGCGATCAGCATGCCGCCTTGCCCACCCAGCAAAAACCCGGCCCCCATAAAAAGGGCGGTCAGGGCGGCCAACAGCAGGGCTGTACGGGCGTATCCGGCCATCGGGGCTAACTCCTTAAGTTTACGCAACAAATCACCAACGCAGAGATAAGCACGTCCAGCCTAAGCGTCAATACGGGTAAAAACCGCTTTACCCCTGCGGCAAAACTCGATAGAAAAACTCACTTCTGGCCCCAAGACCCATAACAATCGGAAAACCGATGAGCACCCATTTCAACCTCGAAAAGATCACGCTTGAGCGCGATCGCCTGACCCGTCACCCGGTTTATGAAGCCGTGCGCACACTCGATGATTTGCGTGTGTTCATGCAGCATCACGTCTATTCGGTGTGGGACTTCATGTCGCTGTGCAAGTTCCTGCAAGCGGAACTGGCGCCGACGACCCTTCCCTGGACGCCCAAGGGCGACCCGATGGTGCAGCGCTTCATCAACGAAATCGTGCTGGAAGAAGAAACCGACCAGGGCCTGCCGGGATCGGATATTCCGTTCAGCAGCCACTATGAACTGTATCGCGCGGCCATGCGCGAAGTCGGCGCAGACGCAACGTCCATCCAAACCTTCGTCACCCTGGCCCGCGACCAAGGCATCCGCGCCGCATTGAACAATACCACCCCGCCCGCCGCGTCGGCGGCCTTCACCGCGCAGACGTTTCAGTTCATCGAAACCGGCAAGCCCCACGTCGTTGCAGCGGCATTCGCCTTGGGCCGCGAACACATCATCCCCGCGATGTTCCGTTCTTTGTTGAAAGACATGGCCATCAGCAAACAAACCGCGCCCGCATTCCACTATTACCTAGAGCGCCACATTCACTTAGATGAAGATTTCCACGGGCCGCTGTCGCTGCGCATGTTGGAAGCGTTCATCGGCGACGACGCCAAAAAGGCCCGCGAAGCCGAAGATGCCGCCCTGCTCGCCATCGATGCGCGCAGGCGTTTTTGGGACGGCGTGTTCGAAGCCCTGCCCGGCAATCGCGAAGCGGCGGAATAAGCGCCGTCAATAATCGCCGTATTTGCCGCCCCCTTTATTCTGGAGCTTGTCGTCGAACGGCGGCTTGCGGTTGACCAGCGCTTCCAGCATACGCAGCTCATCATCCGTGTGATTGACGGCCATGGCGACTTCGATGCGCGTTGACGCGTCCTTGGGGTAAATGTAACGCGGGCTGTCGTGGTGCTGGGTCGTCACCGTTTCCAAAGGTTTGCCGTCTTCTGCGCCGCCCAGTTCGCCCCGCCCATAACACACGCAGATATAGGTCCGTTCCGCCTGAGAATCGATGTAACACGCGGTGCCGCGAATGCCGATGGTGGCGAACGGCGTGGTGAAGTCGGTGCGCGTGCGTCCGAATACCGACAACATGGCCCCGGTTAAAATTTTGATCTGGCCGGAAATCGCGCCGCTTTCATCTTGTTCAAAATCTTCGGCGAAAAACTCGACCTCGGAGCGTTCGCGGATCAAATAGACGTGTTCGCCAATGATGATCACGCAGCCGCCATCCGCGCCGGTGCGCACCACGTCGCCGGGATTGACCAGCTGACCCAATTGGGCCGGGGCGGCATTGATGCGCACGTCACCGCTCAGCTCCTGCACACCCGGAACGACCGGCAGCTTGGAATTGGCCCCGGCCCGCGCCAGCACCGCCAGCATGGCGGGGGCAAAGCCCGACGCCAGCAGCAAGCCCCGGATCATAGCGCGGCGTGTGGGATGGAATGCGTCTAGGTTCATGAACGTCTCCCGATCAGACCGGAAGGAAAGCTTGGCACAAAGGCAAAGGTCCGGTCAAAGCAAAAGGCCCGCTCGGAGGAGCGGGCCTTTTGGGAGAAAAGTCCAACTGAGCGTGATTTACGCGGCCTTCTTGGCAAGCGCGCGCTTAATGCGGCGCTTCAATTTCTGGGCCTCGTCGGTCAGCTTCAGGTTGGACGTACTCAGCAAATAGGCATCGATACCGCCGTTGTGTTCGACCGAGCGGATGGTGCTGGCGCACACACGAACGCTCACGGCATGGCCGAGGGCGTCGCTCATCAGCGAGGCGTCCTGCAGGTTGGGCAGGAAACGACGACGGGTCTTATTGTGGGCGTGCGACACGTTATTGCCGGTCAGAACGCCACGGCCGGTCAGGGCGCATTTACGGGCCATTGTTCGGCTCCTCAAACTAAAAATGGTGCAGGGCCGCACAAAACGGCCCGGAGTGCGCGGTTTGTACGGAATTTGGACCCCGGCGTCAAGCCCATTTGGACCCACCGGAGGCCATTTTAACGGAAAAAACGCCCCCCCCCGGCCATTTTCGCCCCTAGCTTCGGATAAAGCGCATCAATTCCGGGGCAAAGGACGGGCCTTTTTTAATCAGCGAGGTCTTGGGCGGCAAGGCTTCCAGCAAATCATCGGTCAAATTGTCGGCGGTCACCACCGCGCATTTGATGTTCTGCGTAGAAGCGATCATGCGCAAAATCCAGGCGAATTCCAGGCCCGAAATACGATCCAACGCCAGGGTCGCAATGATAAAATCGGGCTTAAGCGTGATCGCCATGTCGATGCCGCGAATGGGATCGTCCAAAATGTGGACCTTGTAACCGAACTGAGCCAATTCCTGGGCGATAATTTTGCGCTGTACGCCGCGCGGCATGACCAGCATCGCCAGCCCCTTATCCAACATGCGCCGCCCCGCCTGGCCGCGCCCGGTGGGCAGGCTGCGCAACATCATATTGGCGTGCAGGTCGTCGGGCTCCCGTCCGGAATCGAGAATCGACGCGATGGCGTCGCAAAACAGCAAAATATCGTCGGAATGGACATTGTGCGTATCGCCGGTCGTTTCCAGATAATCCTCGAACGCATGGGCAACCTTGGAAACGGTGGGAAAGCCGAACGAGCCGCCGCCGCCCTTGATGGTGTGCATCAAGCGCTTGATTTCCATGATGTTGTTTTCGACCCGGCCAGAGCCGGCCCTAAGCTGCTTGGCCGTTTGTTCGATTTCTTCGAGTTTGTCGCTAGTGTCTTCGACGAATCCCTGACGCATATCCGCCAGAATCATTTCCAAATCGGGATCAATCTCATTTTTCAAGGCCATAAATGTCGGTCCCTACTGAGGTTTGGCACCCCTCATCGAAAGATCATGTATATTCGAGCACCCGCCCGAGCAGCCGCTCGAAATCGACGGGTTTGGCGACAAAGGCATCCGCACCCACTGCGTAAATTTCATCGTAATTGGCCAGGGCATCTTCGACGGTGAGCACGATCACCGGCGTATCTTTGGTTGCGTCCGCCTGCTTAATACGCCGGGTCGCTTCAAAGCCGTTCATGACCGGCATATTCAAATCCATGATCACAAGCCTGGGACGAATTTTCTCGGCCTGCTCAACACCCTCTGCGCCATTGGCGGCTTCAAATGCCTCGAACCCCTTAGCCTGCAAAAAACGCATCACTAGTTTGCGCAAGTTTGGATCGTCATCCACAACAAGAATCTTCAAGGTCCGTATGTCCTTTTCCAAAGCGACTGACCGCTTACTGGCGGTCGACGAGACTAGCAATACAGACCAACAATCTCAATGAAGATTCTGGGTGCGGGCAGATTCAACGAATCTACCAGTTCCCCATCGCCGCCTTAAGATTTTCGTTCAGTTTTTCAAGGAACTGGGTGGTGGTCATCCACGCCTGATCGGGGCCGATCAGCAAGGCCAAGTCTTTGGTCATAAAGCCCTGCTCGACCGTTGCAATGCACACTTTTTCCAGCGTTTCGGCGAATTTCACCACGTCTGGGGTATCATCGAACTTGCCGCGATAGGCCAACCCCCTGGTCCACGCAAAGATCGACGCGATGGGGTTGGTCGAGGTTTCTTTGCCCGCTTGGTGCTGGCGGTAGTGGCGCGTCACGGTGCCGTGCGCGGCCTCGGCTTCCACCGTCTTGCCGTCCGGCGTCATCAGCACGCTCGTCATCAGGCCCAGCGAACCGTAACCCTGGGCCACGGTATCGGACTGCACGTCGCCATCATAGTTCTTGCACGCCCACACATAACCGCCCGACCACTTCATGGCGCACGCCACCATATCGTCGATCAAGCGGTGTTCGTAGGTGATGCCCTTGGCTTTAAACTGATCCGCAAATTCAGCGTCGAACACTTCTTGGAACAGATCCTTAAAACGCCCGTCATAGGCCTTCATGATGGTGTTTTTGGTCGACAGATACACCGGCCAGCCGAGATCGAGGCCGTAGTTGAAGCTGGAACGCGCAAAACCGCGAATGCTTTCGTCTTCGTTGAACATGGCCATGGCCACGCCGGAATCGGGGAAGGTATGCACGTCGCGCTCGATCACCGCGCCGTCGTCGCCGACGAATTTGATGGTCAGCTTGCCCGGCCCCGGCACCCGGAAATCGGTGGCGCGGTACTGATCGCCGTAAGCGTGACGGCCGATGACGATGGGCTTGGTCCACCCCGGCACCAGACGCGGCACGTTGGAACAGATGATCGGCTGGCGGAAAATGGTGCCGCCGACGATGTTGCGCAGGGTGCCGTTGGGCGACTTCCACATCTTCTTAAGGCCGAATTCTTCGACCCGCGCTTCATCCGGGGTGATGGTCGCGCACTTGACGCCGACGCCGTATTTTTTGATCGCTTCCGCCGCGTCGATGGTGATCTGGTCATCCGTCTCGTCGCGTTTTTCGATGCCTAAGTCATAGTACTTCAGGTCTATGTCCAAATACGGCACGATCAGCTTGGTCTTGATGAAGGCCCAAATGATGCGGGTCATTTCATCGCCATCGAGCTCGACGACCGGATTTTTGACCTTAATTTTAGACATGAAGCATTCTCCGAATGAACGTGCGGGTTTTGCGCACCTTACGGCCCCTCAAGAGCTTTGACAAGGCGGGGGCTTTGACAAGGCGGGGTCAAAACAGTCTCGGATCGAAAGAAAACGGACGTTGTGAAATCACCTTTATCCCCCTCGCATCAGGATGCAGGGGATTGACCAGCACATTCCCATCCTCCGGAACGATAAAGGAAGGAACTTTAAGCGCAGGGGAACGACTTTCTGCAAGCCAACGATCGCCGTAGGATACGGGATCATCCATCGCATCCGCCGTCGCAGCCTCAATCTCAAGATCGCCCAGATCAATGGATATCAGATGATAATCGCGGGGCAGCATATCGAGCGGCAGATCAAGATGGACACGCACTTCAAGCAACGCCAGAGACGGTGACGACGCCGTATAGATCATCGGCCGGCCCGAAGAGTTCCACCGCCCACCGTAAATCCGCGCACCTTCGCCATCCATTCCCGCATGAATAAGGCGAGCCAATCGCCAAACGAGCATCAGGCGGCGATCCCATGGGCGATGCGGCCAAGAAGCACCTCCACCTCACGCGCGCCTTCCTCGGTATCCAGCAAATTGAGTGGCGCTTCGCCATGCAGCGCCGCATTCGCTCGCCGCAACCAAGCATGAGCAATTTCCTGGTTCCCCAAAACTTCCTCAACGACAGCCAACACACGAGCAACCCGCAAAAGCCGGTCGGATTGATCGGCGGTCAAGGTGCCAATCCGCTCGCGATGGGCCAATGTCTTGCGCGGCAACACGACACGATCCGTCTCGACACGGCTCAACCGCCCGGACTGCACCAGGGCGTGAACGGCGGATACGGGCAACCCGGCGCGCACCGCCCGGATCAAATCGAACTGAGTGGTGATAACGGTTCCGATGGCGCTGGGGCCACCAACCAGATCGATGATGGCGGACGGAGTAGGCATGGCGCATCTCCTTTGACGGTTTATGGCTACATGCCCATTGTATGCGTGCATATGGCCAAAGGCAAGCGGGCAGTTCAGCCAAAACACACCGTTGCCATAAAAATAAACCGCTTAAAGATGGCTGGTCAGCACGATCCGGTCTGCGTCGGGGGCTTGGGCAATGGCGGCGAACACCTCTTCGACCCGTTCCACCACTTGGAACAAATCCTTGACCTTATGATGGCCGAAACCACCCTCCACCACGCGGTCGATGAGGGCAAAATACGGATCCCAATAACCGTTGGTATTCACAAAAACGATCGGCTTATTGTGCTGCTGCAGCTGTTTCCAGGTGGTGATCTCGATGCTTTCATCGAGCGTACCCAGCCCGCCCGGCAAGACGACAAAGGCATCCGATAGCTCGAACATCTTGGCCTTGCGTTCGTGCATGCCCTTGACCACGATTTCATTGGCGCCGTTCACCACGCCGACTTCGTAGGCGCGCAGAAACTCCGGAATAATGCCCGTCACACGACCGCCTGCGGCCAAGGTGGCATTGGCGACGATGGCCATCAAACCGATGCCGCCACCGCCGTAGACCAGTTCCACGCCGTGTTCACCCAGCAGGCGACCCAGTTTTTCGCCTTCGCGGGCGTGCGCCGGGTCCGCGCCTGCGCGTGAACCGCAAAAAACGCACAGCTTCGTCAGTTTGGTCATGATCCGTTCTCCCTTTGCTCGTTTGTAACGCGCCTACCCCCTTGCGGAAAGCCCTGTTTTTCGAGAAACTACCGGGCAAGTTAAGAATGATTAGCAAAGGGAGAAGCTCATGTTGAAGAAGACCACCTTAGCCGCCTGCGCCGCACTAATGACCGTTAGCTTTATGGCTCCTGCCGCCTTCGCCAACGATGATGGGGAAATCAAGTACCGTAAATCGGTGATGAAATCGGTTGGCGGACACATGGGCGCCCTCACCGGAATCATGAAAAGCGAAACCGTCAACACGGCGCACCTGCAATTGCATGCCGATAGCATCGCTACGCTATCGACTATCGCGGGCGATCTTTTCCCCGAAGGTTCAGATATGGGGGCCGATACCACGGTGTTGCCCGTCGTCTGGGAAAAGCCGGATGATTTCGCCAAAGCGATGAAACAGTTCCAAGATGCCGCAGCGGGCATGTCCGCCGCGACCAAAACGGGCGACATGGCCCAAACCGGCGCAGCGATGGGCAAGCTTGGCGAAGCCTGCAAAAACTGCCACGAAAACTTCCGTGAGAAAAAAGAAGAAATGAAGAAATAACCGTGACGCAAGGCATTCGCCTACGCTTACGCAAGTCAGCCGCCCTCGCCACGTTCATGGCCTGGGCGGTTTTTGCGCTTTCGCCTGCCGCCGGCCAAGAAACGCCATCGCCGATACGCGGTGAATACGTATTCAATCTGGCGGGCTGCGAAGGCTGCCACACGGATAAAAAAAACAACGGCCAACGCCTTGCGGGCGGACGGGAATTCAAAACCGATTTCGGCGTTTTTTTTAGCCCCAACATCACGCCCGACCCCGCCACCGGCATCGGCGCATGGAGCGAAAGCGATTTCACGACTGCGCTGCGCCACGGCAAAGCGCCCGACGGCAGCAACTATTTTCCCGCTTTTCCCTATCCTTCCTACACCCACATGAACGATGGCGACATTGCGGATCTGTGGGCCTACCTCAAAGCCCAACCCGCCATCAAACAGGCCAATCGACCGCACGCGTTGGACGCCCCCTTCGGCTGGCGGTGGCTGGTGACGTTTTGGAATTGGCTGTATCTCGATGCGGGTCCTCAGCCCGAATGGAACCACGGACGCTACATTGCCCAAGCGCTATCGCACTGTCATGAATGCCACACCCCGCGCAATGCGCTGGGCGGCCTTGACCCCGACATGGCTTACGCCGGCACGCGTCGCAACCCCGAAGGCATTGTCGTACCCAACATCACACCCGACGACGACACCGGCATCGGCAAATGGTCGCGAGGCGATTTGGACATGCTGTTCACCATCGGCATGCTGCCCGACAGCGATTTTGTGGGCGGGGTAATGGCCGAATCGGTGAGCCACGCCACCAGCAAAATGACGCCACAAGACCGCGTCGCCTTAATCGAATATTTAAACGCCCTGCGCCCCATCACCAACCGTATCAAAGTGAAAAAAGCCCGGAAATCCGAAGAATCGGACTGGGAATAGCCCGTGAATGCGTCGCACCGCCACCTTGGCGCGTGTCAACCATTGCGCCGCCTGCCCGACCGCCTTACTCTAAGGGGTAAGTTTAGGGATCAATAATTATAAGTAATCAGGAGTTGCGGACGTTGCAAAAGGCTTTGATGATTGGCGTAATCGGCGCAGTAGCCATAGCCGTAGCCATTGCGCTCACCATCATGCTGGGCGACACCGATGCCCCCGCCCCGCAACCGCAAACGGGCTCCTCTCAGGCCTCTTCCGCTGAACAAGCTGAAACCATCATCCCGCCCACGTTCGACGTGGTCCGCGTAAACCCCGAAGGCAATGCCGTCATGGCGGGCCGCGCCCACCCCGGCAGCACGGTCGAGGTTCTCGACGGCGATGCCGTTTTTGGCACGATCCACACCGATACACGCGGCGAATGGGTGTTTGTGCCCGAACATTTGTTGGAACCGGGCGAACGCCGTTTGGGCCTGCGCATGCTCATGGAGGGGCGCGAACCGGTGTTATCCGAACACGTGGTGATCTTGGTGGTGCCTGATCGCGCCAGCGGATCGCAGGGCGCTTTGGCGCTAAAAGTGCGGCGTGACGGCACCGGCGCCAGCGAGGTACTGCAAAAGCCCGGCAGCGAAGATGCCTTTGGCGTCGATGCCGTCGATTACGGCAACGGACAGCTGACCATCAGCGGCCACGGCGAAGCGGGCAAAGACGTGCATCTTTATGTCGACAACCGCTTCATCGGCCGCGCCACCGCCGACGATAAAGGCAAATGGAGCCTAACGCCCCAAGACGACGTCGCCCCCGGCACCTATACGCTGCGCGCCGACATGGTGGGCGCAGAAGGCCAAGTGTTGGCGCGTCGCGAAATGCCGTTCCAGCGCGCCGAACCCGCCGATACCGCAAACATGCAACCCGGCAGCTTTGTCGTCGTACAGCCCGGCAACAGCTTGTGGCGCTTGGCGCGCAAAACCTATGGCGATGGGGTACGTTATCACCTGATCTATGAAGCCAACCGCGAGCAGATTCAGACCCCGGATCTCATTTATCCGGGACAAGTCTTCCGTCTGCCCGGTGAAAAGTAAAAACGCCCTTATCAGACCGAAAAATAGGGACCTAAAACTGGGGCCTAAAACAGGGGCTTAACGTCAGCCCCTGTCGCCACTACAATGCCCCCCACTTCAAGCGGGGCGGTTCCCGTCATTTTTAAAAAGGAAGAGCATGCCGTGAAGAGCGTCTTGGTTCCCATCAATCCCGCCGGATGGCCGTTTATCGCCATTTTCGCGGTCGTCGCTCTGATCTTGGCTTACATTGCCGAGCCGCTGGGTTGGCTGGGTGTGGTGCTGACGCTGTGGTGCGTGTATTTCTTTCGCGACCCGGACCGCGTCACGCCGACCCGCGCAGGGTTGGTGATCGCGCCCGCCGACGGTCGCATCTGCCTGATCGACGAAGCCGTGCCGCCCGCCGAACTGGAAATGGGCGACACCCCGTTATCGCGCGTCTGCATCTTCATGAATGTATTCAACGTGCATGTAAACCGCGCCCCGATGGATGGCGTCATCACCAAACTGGGTTATCGTCCCGGCAAGTTTCTCAACGCCGAACTGGACAAAGCCAGCGAATTCAACGAACGCCAATCCCTGCGCATGCAGACCACCGACGGCCACGACATCGCCTTCGTGCAGATCGCAGGCTTAGTGGCGCGGCGCATCGTTTGCCAAGTTCACGAAGGCACGCAGTTGAAGGCGGGGGAGCGTTTCGGACTGATCCGCTTCGGCTCACGCGTTGACGTTTACATGCCCAACGGCACAAAGCCGCTGGTGGCGGTTGGCCAACTCACGTGCGCTGGCGAAACCGTGATTGCGGACCTAAAATCCACAGAAGCCGCCCGCACCGGCGAAATCCGTTAAGGCGCGGCTAAAAGGAACACACGGGCATGGCTCGCATTAAACTTTCCAAACGACCCAAGCGTCCACGTCTATCGCTCAACGTCATGATTCCCAACATGTTGACGTTGATGGCGCTGTGTTCGGGCCTGACCGCCGTGCGCTTCGCCTACGAAGGTCGTTGGGAACATGCGGTGCTGGCGATCCTCGCCGCCGCCATCTTGGACGCGCTGGACGGGCGTATCGCGCGCCTGTTGAAAGGCACCTCGAAATTCGGCGCCGAGCTGGATTCCCTTTCCGACATGATCTGCTTTGGCGTCGCCCCCGGATTGATGCTGTACTTCTGGTCGTTGGAAACGCTGGGCCGGTTCGGCTGGATTTTAGTGCTGCTTTACGCGGTAGCCTGCGTGCTGCGGCTAGCGCGTTTCAACACCGCCGCAGAAGACCCGGAAGCGCCCGCATGGTCGTCCACCTTCTTTACCGGCGTCCCTTCGCCCGCTGCTGCGGGTCTGGTTTTACTGCCCATGATCATGTCGTTCAACCTGACGGAAGAATACACGCGCCGACCCGAGGTGGTGGCCGTGTTCATGGTGCTGGTGTCATTTCTAATGGTCAGCCGCATCCCCACCTATTCATTCAAAAAAGTCAAACTGCGCCCCAGCCTGATTTTACCGTTGATGGTGGCGGTCGGACTGATCGCCGCCAGTATGATCAGCGTGCCGTGGGTGACGCTGTCAGGCCTGTTGGTGGCGTATATGGTCTCGATCCCGCTGGCGGTGCGCAGCTACCGCGTCATCTGCCAGCGCACCGGCGCCTGCGACGACGACAACAGCCGTAACGCTGCCGTCGATTTAGACGACGATACCCGGCTTTAAGCGACAACCGCACCCTGGCATATTAATGGGCCCGGCGGGCATGCCACCATCCGGCCACGTTGGCGCGGACCATCAATCCTGCCGGCGTGACGATCAACGTCAAGATCGTCGCAAAACTCAAACCGAACACGATGGATACCGATAGCGGCACCCACAATGAATTGGCGGGGGCGCCGATGACCATAGCGCGATTGATGAAGTCGATCCCAATATTGAAGGCCATCGGCAACAGGCCCAAAACGGTGGTGACGGTGGTCAGCAACACCGGACGCAGACGTTGCGCGCCGGTCAGTAAAATCGCCCGGCGCGTATCGGCGGTAGTTTCCTTGATGCGATCAAAGGTGTCGATCAGAACGATGTTGTTGTTCACCACGACCCCCGCCAACGCGATAACGCCGATACCGCTCATGACGATGCCAAACGGCTGGCCCGTCGCCAACAGACCGACGAACACGCCCAGCGTCGACATCACCACCGCGCTCAAGATCAAGAAGCTGGAATAAAAACTGTTGAACTGAGCCAGCAGAATAATGGCGATCAAAAACATCGCCACGCCAAAAGCCTTGGTCAAAAACGCTTTGGCCTTGGCCTGCTCGGCATCTTCACCCTTAAAACGAATGGATACCCGCGGGTCGATCTTAGTTTGGGCCAGCCATGCCTGCACCTCTTGCACCTTGTCGTCGGCCAGTACCCCCTCTTCCACTTCAGACTTGATCATCACGATGCGCCGGGAGTCGGTGCGGCTGATGGTGCCGACTTTGGGCTGAGGATGCATGTCGACAAAATTGGATAGCGGCACCAGCCCCGCCGGAGTCTTGATGCGAATCTGGCGCAATTGATCGAGCGTGCGGTATCGGTCGGGAAAACGCGCGCGAATGTCGATTTCTTCATCGATGTCTTGGGGCCGATAAGTACTGAGCTTCACGCCCGAGGTCGCCAAACGAACGGTCGAACCGACCGACGATACACTGGCTCCATACTTAGCCGCCTGGGCGCGGTCGACGTCGAACACCCAATCAATGCCGGGCAATGGCAGACTGTCTTCAATATCGACGAACCCGCCGATTTGCTTAAGCCCCGCTTCGATAATCGCCGCCGCAGGCCCCAGCAGTTCCGGAAACCGCGACGACAGTTCAATCTGCACCGGCTTGCCCACCGGCGGGCCGTTCTTTTGTTTTTCGGCATTGACGATCACGCCTGCGATGGGTTCGGTGCGTTTGCGGATTTCACCCAAGATCCAATCGGCCTTAGGGCGGGTGCCCCAGTTATCAAATTCCAAAAACACGTTGCCAATGATGTCTTCGGCGGCTTCCGACGTAGGGTTGGATCGGGTGCGCGCATAAATCGTCTTGATGCCTTCGACTTGGCTGATTTCCGCCTCGATTTCGCGCATTAGGGCGTCGCGTTCCCAAACGGACAGATTGCCACGCGCGCGCACTTGAACTTGGGCATTGCTGGGTTCCGAATCTGGAAAAAACTGAATCCCGTTGCCGAACAAAACATACGTGGCCAACACCAAGACCAGCGCACCCACCGCACCGGCGATCACCAAACCCGGATGCAACAGCGCCTTTTCAAGAAGATCAAGATAGGTCCGCGTAATGCCGTGTACATTTTCCAAATTGTTTTCACGCGCCGCCAACGCCTTCATTTCTTCGGGATCGGCAGAACCGGGTTTGCCGATATACGCGCCCAACGCCGGAACAAACACCAACCCCATCAACAACGATGCCGACAGCGTGGCGATCAACGTGATGGGCAAATACTTCATGAATTCGCCCACCAGCCCGGGCCAGAACAACAGCGGGAAAAATGCCGCCAGCGTGGTCAAGGTGGACGAAACGATCGGCGGCGCCATGAGTTTCGCCGCCAAGGCATACGCCCTTTTACGGTGCATGCCTTCGGTCATTTTGCGGTCGGCATATTCGGTCACCACGATCGCGCCATCCACCAACATGCCCACCGCCAGCACCAAGCCGAACAACACCACGATGTTGATGGTCAAGCCCATAACATGCAAAACCAATACGCCGGTCAGGAACGAGCCTGGAATGGATACACCCACCAAGGATGCCGCGCGCCAGCCGAGCGACGCCACCACCACGATCATCACCAACAACACCGCGCTGATAACGCTGTTTTCCAAGGTCGAAAGACGCTCGATAATGTCGGAAGATTTATCCTGGGCATAATTAACGTGAACTTCGCGGCGCACGTCTTCGGGCCACAACGCCCGCTCGCGTTCAACCGTTTCACGCACCAATGCCACGGTGGCGATCAAGTTCTCGCCCGCCCGTTTGGAAACTTCCACCGTCACCGCCCGCTCGCCATTGATGCGCGCGAAGCTGGTTGGGTCTTTGAATGCACGGCGCACCTCGCCGATATCGCCCAGTTTGATCACCGCATCACCGTCTACGGTAACGGGAAGATCGACGATTTCATCGACGGTGTTGATCAGTCCCGGCACCTTCAAGGTAAAACTGCCGCGCCCGGTATCTTGCGCACCCGCAGCCACCAACTTGTTCGAGTTTTGCACGTTGGCGATGGCTTCCGCTGGGCTCAGGCCATAACTTTCCACCTTCACCGGATCGATGACGATTTCCACCATTTCTTCGCGGGTGCCGGTCAGTTCGGCCTTAAGCACCGGGGTCAGACCCTGCAATTCATCTTGCAGATCACGCCCGAGAGTCAATAATGCGCGTTCCGGAACGGAACCTGAAAGCGTCACCACCACCACCGGAAACTGAGAAAAGTTCATTTCTTCGATGATCGGCTCGTCGGAATCATCGGGCAGGTTGGGTTTGGCCAGATCGACCTGATCGCGCACATCGCTTAACGCTTTGTCGATGTCGAAACCCGCTTCAAATTCCAGCAGCACGTTGGCGCCGCCTTCAAAGCCCTTAGCGCGCATTTCCTTCAAGCCCTCGACGGAACGCAATTCTTGTTCCAGCGGGCGAATCAGCAGATTTTCGGAATCTTCCGGCGAAATGCCTTCGTGCATAACACGCACAATGACCAGCGGAATATTAACGTCCGGCTCGGCTTCCTTAGGGATTTCCACATACGCCACCGAACCCGCCACCAGCAACAGCAGCAAAACCGAAAGGGTCGTTCTGGCCCGGGCAAACGCCAAGTCGATGAACGCGCGCATGGCTTAGTTCTCCGGCTTTGCCTGAGGGGAATTGCCTTCGGGTTTGTGCATGGTATCGAGCAGACCTTCAACGGTTTCTACCGTCTCACCCACTCGCACAAATTCCTGGCCCACGGTGATGATACGCACGCTATCGGGCAATCCCGTCAGCCATGCCCCGTCGATGGTATCGGAGGCCACGCCCACGGGATAAAACTCCACTTGGGATTGCGCATTGATGATCTTCACGCCGATCTTCCCCTGATCGTCCAACGTCAACAGGGCCGGTGAAATTTTGTGCCCGACGATGGTTTCCATAGGCAACCGGATTTCCGCCGTCACGCCTTCGGGCACATCATGATTTGCCACTTCAGCCGTGACCTCGACGGGAAACGTGCGCGTCAACGCATTCGACGACATGCCGACAAAACTGACCCGGCCTTCCAATTCGCGGCCATCGGGCAGGCGGATCATCGCCTTGCCACCCTGCGCCACGCGGTTGATGTCGCTTTCGGAAACCTGCGCCACGGCTTTAATCGTGCCCAAATCCAGCACCCGCGCGGCGATCTGCCCGGCTTTATCAAAATAATCGCCGACTTCCACAGGAATGGCATCGACCACACCGGCGAAGGGGGCTGCAATGGCGGCGTTTTCAAGTTCGCGCTCGACCCGCGTCACCAACGCCCGCGACGCTTCCAGATCGGCCAGAGCCAGAGCCACGTTCAATTGCGAACTGTAACCGCCCTTGGACAATTTTTGCGCCGATTCATAAGCAATCTCGCGTTGTTTCATGCGCGCCTTGGCCTCGGCCAGACGCTGTGCGCGATCTTCGGGATCGATGCGCAACAGCACCGCACCGGCCTCCACAAACTGTCCTTTTTGGGCGACGACTTCAAGCACGCGGCCGGGAATTTCCGTGCGCACGCTGACCGCCAGACCCGCTTGCGTGCGCCCCATCAGCAAAATGTAAGGCGTATGCGGTTGGCTCTGCAACGTTGTGACCCGCACCCGTGGCAACGCCGAGGCGGACGGATCGCCAGCATCCTTTTCGTCGGCGCTTTTGAACACCCCGGACGCCATCCACACGAACGCCAACAGCGCAATGACAATGGCGGTCTTGTACGCCGGTTCCAGCCCGTTGAAGCGTACAACCGCCTTCTTTGCCATCGGAATGAGGATTTCTTTCAAGTTCATCGCGCACCTATTGCTCGTCGCTTGGCGTTGGGGAGGTATCTTGATCAAAGTTCTGGCAAGGGCAGTTCTGCACGTTATTGATCACGCGTTTAAGCAACTGCCGAAGCGTCTGTTCCTCCTCTTCGCTGATCCCTGCTAAGGCGAGCGTCAGCATGGTTTCTGCCTCCGGCACCAATTTCCGCCACAGGCCTGCGCCGTAATCACTCAAGAATACATGCACCTGACGACGGTCGCTGGCGCTGCGCACCCGTTTGACCAAACCGTCGCGCTCCATGCGGTCGATGGTGCGCGACAGGGTCGCCGTTTCCACCGTGACGCGTTCCGAAAGCTCTTTTTGCGTCAGCCCGTCCACTTCCCACAGCGTCACCAACACGCTCCATTGCGCGACCGAAACGCCGTGGGCCTGAAATTTCATGCCCAACCCCTTGTGCATCAAACGCTGCGCCAAGGTGATCAAATAACCGATGGAGTTGTTGCGTTTTTCACGCACGATCGCCGAAAACTCGGCGCTCGGCTGGGGCGGAATACAATCGGGAATCAGTTTGCTCATCTTCGTTCACGGCCTTTAAAGCAAGAATGCTTCAACTTGATCCGATCACACTCTGGTCGAATAAATCAGGTCCAATATTTTGCATGACAATCATTAGTATGGCAACTAATAAATGACAAGCTTATGACAAACGTCCCACCAGACAGATCACCGGGGTTTAGTCTTCAAAGGACTTACGGATGGCGTCCATGCGCTGTTTTTCACGTTCGCGATAACTTTGCGCATCGCCGTAATCGTCAAATTGGTAATAGCGTTGATGCAACCCGCGTACCCGGTTGGCGTGTTTGATTGGGCACCACCGCTCTTCGGTGCGGCTGGCGATTTCGCGGCCATACGCGATCACCCCGTTGCCGTAACTGCAAAACGTACAATTCAGCTTTTCAACCGCATTCAGGTATTCCAGTTGATAGCGGTCGAACACGATAAAATCGGAACGCGGCACCTTACGAATGCGGTAAATGGGGAAACAGACGAATTGATAAAGCGTCAGCGATAAATCCAAAACGATCAACGGCACCACCAGCGCGTAGATGACCGGCGAAGAAATGAAATTGAGAAAATTGGATTCCCGCCAGAATCTCAAAAGCCCCTTTTTCAGTTCACGCTGTTTGATCAATGCTTCTTGCTCAAACCGCACGGCGCGGCGTTCCAAGCGATAGTGAAAGCGTACCCGTTGATCCTCAAACTCGCGCTCTAGGTCTTTTTCCAGGGTCTCAATTTTTTTTAAGATGTCTTCGATCGCGCGATTCATGACGGGGCCCTTACGCCTGTTGCCAACCTACGATAGCAGATTGCGGCAATCCCCGATATCATAGGAATTTAGCCGGTTCCTCGCCGTCGGGTTTATACAGCCCGCGTGGGTCTTCGATTTCCAATACCCACAAATCGGGGTCGATGTCGGCCTCGCGGGCGACATAGGCATCGCAATCGCTTTCCGCCCCCTGGACCAAGATCATCCACGCCCGCCGCCCCTGGGCATCGAAGCGCCGCGCCAGTAAATCGCAACTGATGCGTGATTTCATCACCTTGATCAAAATCTGCCCCGCATCCACATCGCCGCGCCGGGCGATCACCGCAGGCATGCAGTTGAGATCGCACAAACGCAACTGCGCCTTGATCCAAAGTTCAGATTTTAAGCGCGGCTCGCTCATCTAGGCTTTTTCCCCGGCTCAGGACCGTTCATACTCATTCACCACACCATAGCTGAAATTGCCATAGCTGAAATTGAAAGATCCGCGCATGTTCTTACTGCACCCCACGCTTGAACGCGACACCGTTGAAATCGCCCGTCTTAAGCTTTGCCGGGTGCTGTTGATGCGCGACTGCACCTATCCGTGGCTGATCTTGGTGCCGGAGCGCGAGAATTTGCGCGACTTGGACGATTTATCGCCGGATGACCGAGCGCTTGCCATGGTCGAGATAACCCAAGTCAGCAAAACAATGAAAGAGCTCTTTCACCCCGATAAAATGAACGTCGCAGCGCTGGGCAATGTGGTCGAACAGTTGCACATCCACGTCATCGCCCGCTTTAAAGAAGATTTAGCATGGCCCAAGCCCGTATGGGGCGCGCTGCCGCCTAAAGACTATGAAAATGCCGAGCGCAACGCCCTAGCCACTCGCATAGCCCTGGCCTTAAAACCTTTATAACCATTTCAACGTAGGGGTTTGCAGTTTCATCGCGTTACAGTAATGTTGCATACAGAGGGGCGTTGAAGACCCCCAGGGTGGTTAACGGTTAAGGAGTGTCCCGACCTAACAATCGGGACAAATTAAGGGGAAGGATCGATCCGCATGTTATTACACATGCGCGGGGTCCGATGTCATTCGGGCGTCCACACCAAGGGGGGACCTCGCCACCGACATCAACCAGGAGCATTTCGTTCATGAACAGAACGAGAGTGTTATGGTTGCGCCGAATTCAGACTTTATCCATCCGTACCAAGCTTGCGCTGGTTTCGGGGCTGGTGGTGTTCGCGCTGATCTCAATTCCCTATGTCAGTTGGTACCGCGACGCCTCGATCCGCGACATGAACAACACCCGTCTGGCAATCTTATCGCTAGACCGCATGCTGCTGAGCCTGCAACGCAGCCAAAATGACTTCATCAACCTATTCGACCCTCGTTATCAAGATGAATTCAGTTTGATCTTCGAAACCTTCGTGGAAAGCACCGAAGATTTGAAGGTCCAGTTCTGGAGCCTCGACCTACCCATCGAGACCTTGGAACAACTGGTGGTGCTGACCAGCGAGTATCAATACCTGTTCGAGGTCATGGCCGAACTGCAACAACAAATCGGCCAGGACGACAACAAGGGCATTCAAAAGCGCATTAGCGATGGCCTTAAATCCACCGATGCCGCAATTCAACAAGCGCCCGCCGACGACAAGGTGCGCCTGACGCTGCAGCGACACGCCGCGATGCTGCAACTGACGGTCCAAGACCTCATGATCGGCCATAAAATGAAGCAGATCGACGTCTTCGACCAGCAATACACACAAATGATCAAAGACACCGAGGCGCTCGTCCAAGATACCAACGCACGCACGCGCATCCTTACCGCCATGGCCGATTACCACCAAGCGTTCGTAGATTTGAGCAATGCTACGATGCGCGTTGGCCTTTCCTACGAAGACGGCCTACATCATGAAATCGGCGATATCGTGCGAAAGGCGCAACAGGTCATCGACAAACTCAACGTCGAAGTAGATGCCGCGATCCATACCCGTGAACGGCGCCTCAACATCGCGCTGGGAATGATGGCGGGTTTCTTCACTGTTTTATTCATGATGGCGGTGGTTATGTTTTTCCGCTCCATCAGCGCGCCCATTCGCGGCGTTACCGCCATCATGACCCGACTTGCGGATGGCGATCTCACGGTCAACATCCCCAACGATGCGCGGCGCGATGAAATCGGCGATATGTTTCGCGCCCTGCGTGTTTTCAAAATGGGTTCGATCATCCGCAGACGCACACAAGACGAACTGCGCAAGGCCCATGCCGAATTGGAACAACGTGTCGAAGAACGCACCCGCGCACTGAGCGAAGAAATCGTCGAACGCCGCCTCGCGGAAAAGAAATTGGACCACGCGCGCAAAGAAGCGGAAGACGCCAACCGCGCCAAATCTCTATTCCTCGCCAACATGAGCCACGAATTGCGCACGCCGCTCAACGCCATCATCGGTTATGCGGAAATGCTGCAAGAAGACGCCCTAGATGACGGCAACACGCATCTAAGCAACGACTTGGATAAAATCCACGGCGCGGGCAAGCATCTCTTAGGAATCATCAACGAAATTTTGGACCTATCGAAGATCGAAGCGGGGCGGGTGGATGTACACCTCGAAACCTTCGCCATCCTCGACGTACTCGAAACCGTTACCGACACGGTGCAACCCCTTATCGCGGCAAATGGCAATGCCTTTGTGCTCGATGCCGATAAGAACTTAGGCGACATGAACAGCGATCTCACGCGGCTGCGCCAAATCCTGTTCAACTTCTTGTCCAATGCCGCAAAGTTCACCGAAAAAGGCACCATCACCTTAGCGTGTCGGCGGAATGCCGATACCGTCACATTCAGCGTTTCCGACACCGGAATCGGCCTGTCGGAAGAACAAATCAAACACGTCTTCGAACCCTTTACCCAAGCCGATGCGTCAACCACCCGTAAATACGGCGGCACTGGACTGGGGCTTACCGTAAACCGTGAATTCGCGCGATTGCTCGGTGGTGAAATCGAGGTCGAAAGCCATTTAGGCGAAGGTTCTACCTTCACGGTGCACTTACCTGCTAGCGCGTCCGTAAAACCTGTTAAAGAGCGCCGCAAATCATGACGACGCTGCTCTTGGTCGAAGACAACGCGCTGAACCGCGACATGCTTTCCCGCCGCTTGGAACGCATGGGCTATACCGTGTTGCTGGCCTGCGACGGCCAGGAAGGCGTGGAAATGACCCACACCCTCAACCCTACGCTGGTATTGATGGACATCAACATGCCGGTTATGGACGGATGGCAGGCGCTCAAAGCCCTGAAAGAGAGCCCGGAAACGGCCAATATCCCCGTCATCGCCCTGACCGCCTACGCCATGACATCAGACCGCGACAAAGCCGGTGAAATAGGTTTCAATGCATATGCGACCAAGCCCGTAGACTTTCCCGCCTTGGTACAGACCATTCAAGACCTCCTACGCACTGGCACGGCGGAACATGACTGACATCGCCGAAACAAACGCACAAACTTTGATTTTGGTTGTCGACGACAACGAGCTGAACCGCGAGCTTTTGATTCGCCGTTTGGAAAAGCGGGGTTTTGCGACAGCCGTAGCCTCCGGCGGCGGCGAAGCCCTGGACAAAATTCGCACGCTACCCGTCGATTTAGTGCTGCTGGACATCAACATGCCGGACATGGACGGCATCCAGGTTCTGGAAGCCGTGCGCCAAACCCGCGATGCGGTGGACCTGCCCATCATCATGGTCAGCGCGCACGATGAAAGCGCACGCATCGCCGACGCCATCAACAAAGGCGCCAACGATTACATCACCAAACCCATCGACTTTCTGGTCGCAATGGCGCGCATCAACACCCAGTTGTCGGTCAAACGCGCACACAAACAATTGAAGGAAAGCGAAGAACGCTACGCGCTAGCCTTTCGCGGCGCAAACGACGGCCTGTGGGATTGGGATTTAGGCACGGGGCGCATCTATTTTTCCGACCGCTGGCGCGAAATGCTGGGACTGGGGGCGGATGAACTGGGCGACACCCCTCAAAGCTGGTTTGACCGGGTTCACCCCGGTGAACTGGAAAACCTTAAACGCGCCATCGAAAACCATCTGCTTGGTCAAAGCGATGCGCTGGAATTTGAATATCGCGCTTTGCACAAAGACGGCGATTTTCGCTGGTTATTGACCCGCGGCGTCGCCAGCCGCGGCGCAGATGGCCAGGCGGTGCGCCTGTCCGGATCACAAACGGACATCACGCGCTCCAAGGTCTACGACCCCATCACCTCGATCCCCAACAAGTTCCTGTTTATGGATCGCCTGGAATGGTTATTGGACCGCGAAAAACGCAGCCCCATGGGTTCGTTCGCGGTGTTCTTGATCAAGATCGACCGTATGGGCGAACTGCGCCAATCCTTAGGCCCCGTCGCGGGTGAAGACATTTTGATCGAGATGGCCAACCGATTGATGGAAGGCTTGCGCGACGAGGATACCGTCACGCTCATCAACGAAGCGGAAACCTTCACCGTCAGCCGTCACGACGAAGGCGACTTCGCCATTCTTGCCGAAGGTTGCCGCGATGAAACTTCCACGCCGAAACTGGCAGAACGCCTGCACAACATGATCAAAAAACCGCTGACCCTTCGCGGTGAAAACCTCTTGCTGACGGCATGCATCGGCATCGTCGCCAATGTCGGCGACGATGGCAATGATGCCGTCACCGTCATGCAGCACGCCACCAACGCCTTAGATCGCGCTCGCGCCAAAGGGCCGGGAAATTTCGAACTGTTCGACCGCGACCTACAAGAGCGCGCGCTCAAACGCCTGAAAATGGAAACCGAGTTGCGCCGTGCCGTCGCCGACGGCGGCCTGCATGTGAACTTCCAGCCCATCGTCCACATCGATAGCGGAAAAGTCGCCGGATGCGAGGCGCTGGCGCGCTGGACCCATGCGGAATACGGCCAGGTGTCGCCGGTCGAGTTCATTCCTTTGGCGGAAGAAAGCGGCCTGATCGACGCCATCGGCGAATGGATTTTGGAAGAAGCCTGTCGCCAACACGAAACTTGGCCTAACAAAGACTGCATTGATCTCTCGGTCAACCTGTCGCTCAAACAAATGCAGCGCGACGGCGTAGAAAACCGCATTTTGAGCATTCTTGAGCGCACCGGCATGGACCCCCACCGGCTCAAAATCGAGATTACGGAATCCATCTTCATGGAAGACATGGGCCGCATCAACGCCATCCTCACCACGCTGCACGCCCAAGGCATCGACATCGCCATCGACGATTTCGGCACCGGTTATTCATCCTTGGCGTATTTGAACCACCTGCCGATCACGCACTTAAAAATCGACCGTTCCTTCATCACCGACGTCAGCACCGACCGGGCCGCTCAGGCCATCGTGCAAAGTACGCTGCTGATGGCGCAAAGTTTGGGCATCAAAGTCATCGCCGAAGGCATCGAAACCGAAGATCAAGTGGCGCTGCTCAAAGTCTTAAAAGCGGAATACGGCCAAGGTTTCCACTACTGGCGCCCCCTGACGGATGAAGATTTCGCCGCGCTGCTGTAACCAAAAAGGCCGCATCCTTCTTCAAGACGCGGCCTTTTGTTTGCATTGGCTCTGCCTGCGCGTTTTACTTCAACGCTTGATCGATATCGGCCAGAATGTCGTCGATGTGTTCGATGCCCACCGACAGACGCACATAACCTTCGGTCACGCCGCTGGCCACTTGTTCATCCGCCGAAAGCTGCGAATGCGTGGTGCTGGCGGGATGGATCGCCAGCGTGCGCGCATCGCCGATGTTGGCGACGTGATAGATCATTTTCAACGCATCGATGAAGGCGCGGCCCGCATCCTTGCCGCCCTTAAGCTCGAACCCCACCAGCCCGCCGTAACCGCCCTTAAGATACGTATCGGCGCGGCGTTTTTCCTCGCCCGTTTGCAGGCTGGGATGAATGACCTTGGTGACTGCCGAATGTTTGGCCAGATGCGCCGCCACCCGGTTGGCGTTGGCGCAATGTTCGCGCATGCGCAACGGCAAGGTTTCCATACCCTGAATGATCTGAAAGGCGTTGAACGGACTCATCGCCGAGCCGATATCACGCAGCAGCGTGGTGCGCGCCTTGATGATGTACGCCACCGGGCCGATGCCTTTGACCGCCTGGGTCCACACCGCGCCATGGTAACTGGGATCGGGCGTGTTCAAGGCCGGTTGACGCTCCGCCCCCGCCGCTTCCCAATCGAAATTGCCGCCATCCACCAATACGCCGCCGATCGACGTGCCGTGCCCGCCGATGTACTTGGTAGCGGAATATACCACCACCGCCGCGCCATGCTCCAACGGACGGCACAATATCGGCGCCGCCGTGTTATCCATGATCAAGGGAATGCCCATCGGACGACCGATGTCGGCCACTTCTTTAATGGGGAAAACGCGCAATTTCGGGTTGGGCAAGGTTTCGGCGTAATAGGCGCGGGTGCGCGCGTCGGTGGCCTTGCGAAAGTTTTCCGGATCAGACGGGTCAACAAACCGAATTTCAAGGCCCTGGTCTTTGAGCGTATTGGCAAACAAATTCCAGGTGCCACCGTAAAGATCGGTCGAGCTCACCACGTTATCACCCACCTTGGCCAAATTTTGCACCGCAAATGCCGAAGCCGATTGGCCGGACGACACCGCCAATGCCGCAGCACCCCCTTCCAACGCCGCGACGCGCTTTTCCAACACATCGTTGGTCGGGTTCATGATGCGGGTGTAGATGTTGCCCAATTCCGACAACGCAAACAGATTGGCCGCATGTTCGGTATCGCGAAACTGATACGACGTGGTCTGATGAATGGGCACCGCCACAGACCCCGTGGTAGGGTCGGCGCGCCAACCGGCATGCAAAACCTGCGTTTGTGGATGTTTGCTATCGGACATGAACTTCCTCCCTGAATATTCCCCAAATTGGCGGCCCTGAGAGCCTGCGTCGGCATTTAAGACTGAAACTTCCCGCCTTAGCAAGACACGCTCGCAAAAGCAGTTTTCCCAGACCCACAAATGCGCTAGGGTCGGATCGCTTTAGCTGGAATCGCTTTAAGTGATCCCCGCTAAAGCGTGAATCCGCCCCTATCAATATATTAGAGGGCGATTCACGGATCAGGTTGAAGCAAAAATGCTTTAACCTATTCCGATCGCACTCTAGGGTGCGCCCAACATTAGTTTTTATGCATCTTGAGAAAAGTCCAATCCCATGAAAGTTCTGGTCACCGGCAGCGCCGGATTTATCGGCAGCCGTGTTAGTGAACGTCTTTTGGATCGCGGCGACGAGGTTGTCGGTCTGGACATCCTTTCGACCTATTACGATGTCCAACTAAAAAAAGACCGTCTGGCCAAAATCAAAGACCGCAAGGGCTTTACCGAGGCGCGCATCGATCTGGCTGACCGAAACGCCATGGTCAAACTGTTCAGCGACCACAAATTTGACGGCGTCATCAATCTGGCGGCCCAGGCAGGCGTGCGCCATTCCCTGGAAGCGCCGCACGATTATGTGGATTCCAATCTGGTGGGCTTCGTCAACATCTTGGAAGGCTGCCGCCAATCGGGCGTGAAACATCTGGTATTTGCATCAAGCAGTTCCGTCTACGGCACCAACGCACACATGCCGTTTTCCGAGCATGACCGCGTCGATCACCCCATCAGCCTGTACGCCGCATCCAAACGCGCCAACGAACTGATGGCGCACACCTATGCGCACTTGTTCGGGTTTGCCTGTTCAGGTTTACGGTTTTTCACCGTCTACGGCCCGTGGGGGCGGCCCGATATGGCGCTGTTTCTATTCACTAAGGCGATTTTGGCCGGCGAACCCATCGACGTGTTCAACAATGGTCAGATGAAGCGTTCGTTCACCTACATCGACGACATCGTCGAAGGCGTAATCCGCACCCTCGATACTCCGCCTCAACCCAAACCCGTCAGCGGCGATTTTGAAGACCCCGCTTCCAGCGCCACCGCGCCGTTTCGCGTGTTCAACATCGGTTCAGACAATGCAGTGGGGCTGATGCACTATATCGAAGTGTTGGAAGAAAATATCGGCATCAAGGCCATCAAGAACATGCTGCCGATGCAGCCGGGCGACGTCGCCGCCACCTGGGCCAACGTTGATGATCTGCGTGAAGCCGTGGGCTATCATCCCACCACCACGGTAGAAGAAGGCGTTAAACGCTTTGTCGAATGGTATCGCGAATACTATAAGGTTTAACCGGCCCTAAGGCTCTTGATCCACAATGGCGAAGCTGCTGATCACCGTGACCGAAGATTGGGCGTTTTGCTCCCATCGCCTGCCCACCGCGTTCGCCGCGCGCGATGCGGGTTACGACGTGGTGGTCGCGGCACGCATGGGCGAACACCAGGCCCGCATCGAAGCGCTGGGCTTTCGCACCGTGCCGTGGGCCATTCAGCGCGAAAGCCTCAACCCGTTTGCCGAACTGGCGGCGCTGATCGATCTGGTGCGCATCTATAAACAAGAGCGCCCCGACGCCACCTATCACGTCGCCATCAAGGCCATCATGTACGGCTCCATCGCCGCACGGCTGGCCAAGGTAAACCGCACCTATAATCTTTTTCCCGGTCTGGGCGTGGTGTTTATCTCAAACGCGCCCAAGTTCCGCCTGATCCGCGCCCTAGTGACGCCGCTGGTGCGCTGGGCACTGGCCCCCGCCACCGCGCGCCTGCAGGTGCAAAATGCCGACGATCTGGCGCTGTTGAACGGCTTGGGCATCTCGACCCCGGGCAAGACCGATCGGATACCGGGTTCCGGCCTGGACATCGAAAACTTTCCCGAAACGCCGGAACCGATTGGCGAAACACCCAAGGCCGTGCTGGTATCGCGCATGTTGGGGGATAAGGGCGTCAATGAACTGATGGATGCCGCCCGCCTGCTCAAAACCCAGGGCGTAAAGCTCAACATCATCCTCGTCGGCGCACCCGACCCGGCCAACCCGGCATCAATCCCCGAACGCCAGTTGAAGGCCTGGGTTGAAGGAGGCTTAGCCGAATGGCTGGGCAAACGTTCGGATGTCGCCGACATTCTCAAAAACAGCCATATCGCTGTGCTGCCATCCTACCGCGAAGGCATGCCGCGCAGTTTGCTGGAAGCCGCCGCCATCGGCCGCCCATTGGTGGCGTTTGATGCGCCCGGCTGCCGCGATTTAGTGCATGACGGCGAAAATGGTCTGCTGGTCGCCTTCAAAGATGCAAGCGCGTTGGCCGACGCGCTAAAGCGATTGGCCAACGATGCCGATCTGCGTCGTCGGTTAGGCCATCAGGCACGCTTAGACGTTGAGCGCAGCTATTGCGCCGATGCCATTCGCGCCCAGCTTAAAGCGATTTTTGCGCGTTTCGCTTAAATCCCGTTCACAAACACCGAACCTAACCGTCATCTCAACAGTGCAATAACCCCCTGCTTCGGCATGGGTGGCCAACATGCGCCACCGCCGAAACAAGGCGAACCAGGGCGAACCAGGGCGTGACTGAGGAGAAAGACCATGACCGATCCGCTACAACCCGGACTTGACGACGATCCGTTGCAGGTGAACGACATCATCGCGGAGGCCGCCGCCGTCCAGCAGGACGTTCAAGCCCTTCAGGCCGAGGTCGAGGCATGGCAATCCGAGACCGAAACTTGGCAGGATGAAACGACCGAAGCCCAAGCCACGATGATGGCAGAAACCTCGCCATCGGCATCAAACGCAAGTGCGCCTCACATCACCCCCGAGCAAATGGAAGCGCTCAAACAACGGCTGAGCAACGCTGCCGCCCCAAAGGGAAAAACCACCGCAGCGAAAAAATTGCCGGACCCGGACGCCTAACATGGCGGATTCCGGCGGCGCGAAGAACGGCTTGGACGAATTGGTGAAATCGATCGTCGGTTCCATCCAATCCGTTGGCGCGACCGAACAGGCCATTCACCAACAAACCCAGACCGCCCTGCAAGCCACCACCCAGGCGGTGGCCGATTTGGTTAAAAACAACGCCTATTCGCCCGAGTTGGCGACGGAAAGCCTAAAGATGCAAAAGGCGATGATCGACCAGACCATTGAGATCATCAACGCGCTACCGACGAACCTGATGAACACGCTGCCTAAATCCGGCGGCAAAGCCTGATCGGCCCCATCTTTAAGGAAACGATGATGAACGATCTCACACAACAGGCCGTCCACGCCCCCCAAGCACCCCAATTTATTCCTCCCATATCCGGTGCGCCGGCGGCTCATGTCATTGAGCCGCAAATCCCCCAGGTCCCTATCCCACACATGGGCACATCTGCGCTCACCGTGCCGACGCCACCGGAAGGCGTCACCCAGATCGCCATCGATGCGGCCATCCGCCACGTCGAACAGACCGGGCGCACCGATGGCATATCCCCGCAGATTCTCGCTGCCGCCTGCCAACAGATCGAAGCCCAGGCCGCCGCGCAGGGCATCGACCTAACCCAACCGACGGCGCAGCCCGCGCCCCCATCTGCGCCCGCGAACTATGTCGAAGCCGCGGTCATGGACAAACGCGGCACCTTTGAAACGTTTCACAATCACCGTGAAAACTTGAACGCGGCGGTCGCCGAACAACGCGACGCCGCCAAACGAACTTATGCGGATGCCCTGAGCAGAAGCGGAGAAACGTCAGGCGAGCATGCCGCACAGCAGGCCAATACCGAAGCCATGAAGGCCTTGGTCAACGAACTCAAGGCCCTAGACCCCGAGACCATCGCGTTGATCAATGCCATGGGCGTGCTGTCCAACACCCCAGAAGTGCTGAAAAGCATCATCTGGATGGAAATCATCCGCGCCATGCGCAACCTGATTTCCACGGAAGCCAGACAGCAAGTTAGAGCCTGTATGAACGGCGATCCGTCAAAAACCTAACACACCGAACGCCCCACCGCATCTGCAGGAGACCTCGCTGCAGCGGGGGATAGTTTATTTCTCAATAAACACTTAATAAGTGTATTCATTCACTCATTTGAAATGAGATGGACGCATATTTTTAGCTGCGAACGATACGAAAATAAATTTCAACACTATCACTGAGGGTGTCCGCATTATTAAATTTTCGCATATTTAGATCACAAATTGGGTTTGTTTAGCGTCGTTACTATGTGCGACCGCACCGATATGCACGTTTTGGTAGTTTGTCGGCGGCGGATGAAAAAACAATTATATCGTGTATTGATAGGGAGGGCGAGCCGCCCGAAGAAACCTCGCTCATTTTGATGATCAAGCGCTTTCTCAGGTGAAGGCTTGCGCGAGCGCGGATCAAACCGTGCGTCATCGACGGGGCATTTCATCGGGTCGCCGCAGCAAAAAAAGCATGGGGGTCTATAAATTTCCAACCTTACAGGGCGCCCAAGAACAGGGTGAAGATTACGGCGACGCCGTTCACGAGGTTCCGGGGCCAGGGACTCAACGCAAGTCCCGCAGTAGGAAACGCCTCTCCCCGGCGGCGGTCATTGCGCAGTCCTTGGCTCCGGACGCTACCCATTTGTCCCCTGCCGACATCATTGCGCGATCTGTCGAAAACGCCTTTGGCGGATTTCCTTCGCCATTTGAACGCCCCCCCGCGCCGGTGCGCCGCCCAGCACCGCCCAATCACCCCATGTTTCCGCCCGCCTCGTTCCCGCCGCAAATCGATCCCTTCAATGATTTTTGGAATGTGTGGATGGCGCACCAGGACTACCTGCTCAAGCAGGGCCTGCGTTTCATGTCGGGCAACATGGCCGATGCCGAAGACGCGCTCAGCCAGGCGATGCTCAAAGGCTCGCAGCACTTCGACGGCAACGAGATCCGCAATGAACGCGCTTGGCTCACCCGCCTGGTGCATAATGCCTGCATGGACCAGCACCGCTCGCGCAAACGCCAACAGCGCTTGAGCGACGAGGTCATCCCCGACGATCCGCAGGACTCGCCGACCCTGCAGCCCCAGCCGCACCGCACCCCGGATGAAGCGCTGCACATGAACCAAGTGTTTGCACAACTGGAAGACCAGCTCAAGCAACTGCCCATATCGCTGCTGGAACCGCTGATGCTGCGCGTCATCGAGGACAAGTCCTACGATGAAATCGCCGGCCTTTTGGGGCTCTCCAACTGCGCGGTGCGCAAACGCATCCAGCTCGCCCGCGACCGGCTCAAGCAGGCGGGGGTGGTTTAACACTTCCCTCGCCCAGCCCAACAATCCCCCCCCCCTCCCTCTGCGCCCCCCATGAAGCCCCATAAAAAAACCGCCCCAACTGGGGCGGTCGAGGCTTTTGGCGGGAGGAAGCCATGTGTTGCGTTATGTCTTGTCGCGGGGCCGGGAACACCGACCCTTAAACAAGATCAAGCCTTGGACGGGAAGGTGCTGGCGATGGTGGCGGCCGTGGCGCCGACGGTAGCTAGGTTGGTCGACGCGGCGATCACCATTTCCTGCAGCGTCGCCAGCACCGGCGTATAGATGGGGATCGAGGACTGGTCGGCCAACATCTTGGCGACGATCACACCCTGGGCGGTCATGGCGATGTTTTCCACGTTGCGCGAATAGTCGGTGGCATCCTGCACCGCAAACGCGGTCGCTTGGGCGACCTTTTGGTATGCGGTCGCCGCGCCCTGGCTGATGGCGCTGCTCATGACCAGGGTCGTGGTCTGGTTGACGGCGTCGAGGATTTGCGCGTTCACGCCCGTGGCGGCAGGCGCCGGCGGCGTTTGCGGGGCCATCACTTCGCCGCCGGAATTGTCGCTGGAATTTGCGCCATCGTTCTCATCGGTATTTTCTTGGCTATCGCTCATGTCCTCACCTTACAGCCCAAGCGGGCCTCCTCTCCCTTAGATCAATTCAATCGTGCGAAGCGGCGTCAGCTTTTCGACCCGCCGCCGGAACCGTTGGCGGCATCGAAAATCATGCGCACGCCGCTCGACGTCACGGCGTTGCCGATCTGCTGCAGCCCGCCTTGCGCCTGCATGGCGTTTTCCATCGCCAGCGAGATGGAGTGCGCCATCGTCTGATATACCATGGCCATGCTTTGGGCCGGGGCCTCGGCAACCACCTTGACGTTCGTTTGCGTAACGGCGTCGGTG
>JANLGW010000048.1 GCA_024653965.1 Rhodospirillales bacterium | reverse complement strand
GTTGTTGAGCAATTCACCCATCGGTGAGCACCCAAACACATGTAGGCCGTCGCGAATTTGCATTTCCTTTAATTCGCACAGGTACGCATCTAAGGTGGCCAAGCGTTCGTCTTCGCCGTCGCCGTCTTTAAGCCCGGCGTCTTGACCCAGCCCGGTGACGTGACACAATTCCAAGATGTCGCGTTTCAACACGCTCGTGCGGCGCGCATCGACGCCTGAGGCTTCAAAGTATTCATCCACCAACTGTTCCAGATCGCGCAACGGGCCGTAACTTTCGGCGCGCGTCAGCGGCGGTGTCAGATGATCGATGATCACCGCCGAGGCGCGGCGTTTGGCTTGGCTGCCTTCGCCCGGATCGTTGACGATGAACGGATAGACATGCGGCACGGGGCCGAGCGCCACTTCGGGAAAATCGTCCGGGCCCAAGGCCAGCGCGCGCCCCGGCAGCCATTCCAGATTGCCGTGTTTGCCAAAATGCACGATGGCGTCGACGTCGAAGCTTTGGCGCAGCCACACATAAAACGCTAAGTAGCCGTGCGGCGGAACCAAGTCCGGGTCGTGATAGGTTTTTTCTGGATCGATGTTGTAGCCGCGCGCCGGTTGCAGGCCCACCGCCACCTCGCCGCACATCACCACCGGAATGGCGAAGTGCATGTCGCAGCGCATGAACGGGTCGGCTTCGGGTGCGCCCCACTGTTTGATCATGCGGCGGCGCACGCCTTCGGGCAGGGTGGCAAAAAAAGTGCGGTAATCTTCAAGGCTCAGCGTGTGTTCGGCGGCGGCGATATTTTGTGGTGCATGGGCGTTGGTCGGTCCGGCCTGGATGCGCTCGATTAAAGCGTTGGCGTCGGCGGGAATGTCATCCACTTCAAAACCCACGTGTTGCATCGCCCGCAAGGCTTCGATGACACCCGCCGGCGTATCGAGCCCCACGCCGTTGCCGATGCGTCCGTCGCGGTTGGGGTAGTTGGCCATGACGATGGCGACACGTTTGGCCCAATCGGGCTGGGTCTTTAACCACGCCCAGCGCCGCGCCATCTGCGCCACGAATGCGATGCGTCCAGAATCGGGCTGATGGATGACGAGGTCGCACTGGCACTCTGCGTCGTATGCGGCGAGAGCCTTGAACGAGATGGCGCGCGTCAGCACGCGCCCATCCACCTCCGGCAGGGCGACGTTCATGGCGATGTCTTTAGGCCCTAGGCCGCGTGTGTCTTTTAGCCACGCCTCACGGCTGCCGCCCGACAGCACCACCTGCAACACCATCAGATCGTAGGCATCAAACGGCGATGGCGCACGCACCGCGCCGGGCAAGGATGCGGCAAAACCGGTGGTATTGAGCACGCAGCCCAACTTAAAAACTTCCGCATCATAGGCTTGTTCCAGCAGGGTGCTGAGGGTCGCCTGGCTGATTGGGTCTTTAAGCGAGGCAACAAAAATCGGCAGCGGGTTGAGCCCGGCGGCCTGCACAGCGAAGATCAGATCGTCGATGGTTTCTAAATTGCCGCTTAAATAAAGCGCGCGGTAAAAAATAATGGGCACCACCGCCAGGCCTTCGCGCCAGCGGGGGCGCAGATCACGGATGCCTTGTTCGCCACCGTCGCCCGATACCCTGGGCCAATAGGCACCTGCGGGCAGCACCGGGCGCGGTTCTTGAAAGTCGAGCGACTGGCCGAGCAGACTTGCCGCGCATTTTAAAAAGTTGATGGCGTTGTCTTGCCCGCCGTAAACCAAATATTGCCACAGGCGATGCGCATCTTCGCGGGGCAGCGTGGTATAACGCGCCAGCTCGGCATCGGGCTGGTCGTCGCCGGGCAGGAATGCAACGGGGATTTTTTGTTCGCGGCACACCCGCGCCACTTCATCGATACCATACGGCCAATACCCGCGCCCGCCCAAGGCACGCACCACCACCAGCTTGGCCGCGCGCACCACGTCTTCGACATATAAATCCACCGACAGGTTGTGGCTCAGGCGCATCTGGTTGGCGATGCGCAAGCTGGGCAAATTAGGATGTTCGTTTTTGAGCGTGCGGCGCGCCTGGGCCAACGCGCCGATGTCGGTATCGGCGGCGGTGATGAACACGATGTCGCCGGGGCTTTGGCCCAAGTCCACTGCCTCGGACCCGTCCTGAAGACTTCCCGGCTGGGCGGCCAAGAGATGCATCAGGCGGCGGACTCCCGTTGAGCGGTTTGCAGTACCGCCGCGATGGCGGCGTGGTCCAGACCCGCTTGACCGATGATGATCAGGCGGCCCTGGCGATCTTCATCCGCGCCCCACGGGCGGTCGAAATACCGCGTAAAGCGCACACCTACGCCTTGCACCACATGGCGTGCGGCTTTGCCTTGCACCTCGACAAACCCCTTGATGCGCAAGATGGCATGGCGTTCGACCAAATCAATCAGCATTGTTTCCAGACGCGCCGGGTCGGCCTGTGTTGGCACGTCGACGATGAAACTTTCAAACTCGTCATGGTCGTGATCGTCGCCTTCAAGCTCATGCAGCGAGCGGCGCTGATCGAGATCGTCCTCGGCGCTGGCGCTCAACCCCAGCAGCACATTGACGTCGATATCGCCGTGCCGCGTCGCCACCACATGCACACCGGGGCGCAGCTTGGCCGTCAGCTCTGCTAGCAGGTGTTCGACTTCGCCGGGCTCCAACGCATCGGCTTTGTTGAGCAACACCAAGTCGGCGGCGTGCAGTTGGTCTTCGAACAAATCTTCCAGCGGATTTTCGCTTGTTTCCTGCTCGGCATGAACGGCGGATTCAAGTGGCGCGAACTGCCCGGTCGCAAACGCCGGGCCATCGACAACGGCAATCACGCCGTCGACCGTGACGCGGGTTTTAATCTCGGGCCAGTTGAAGGCGCGGATCAGCGGCTTGGGCAGCGCCAGCCCCGACGTCTCAATCACGATGTGATCGGGCGGGGTGGTGCGGTCGAGCAGGCGTTCCATCACCGGCAAAAAATCGTCGGCCACGGTGCAGCAGATGCAGCCATTGGCCAACTCGATCACGTCTTCTTCATTGCAGCCTGCGATGGCGCAGCCCTGCACGATGTCCTTATCGACGCCTAAATCGCCGAACTCATTGATGATGAGCGCGATGCGCCGCCCGTTTGCGTGTTGCAGCAGATGGCGGATCAAAGTGGTTTTGCCTGATCCTAAAAATCCGGTGATGACGGTGGCGGGAATTTTTTTCATGAGTTGTGTTCTTCCTGTTTCAACATCAAGGGCAGACCGGCGCTGACCAGCATTACCCGGTGGGCGCGCGCCGCGACGATTTGATTGACCAGGCCCAGCGCGTCGACAAACGCCCGCGCCACGGCATTCATCGGAATGACACCTAAACCGACTTCATCGGACACCACCACCACCGGGCTGGGATGGCGCACAAAGGCCTCGGCCAGCGCTTCGGCTTCGATCACCGGCGCGCGCCCGGCGTGTTGCATGTTGGCGACCCAAAGTCCAAGACTGTCGAGCAGCACGGGCTTATCCCCGTGCAGCTTGGCGGTGCGCATGAGTGCTGCGCTTAAGTCCAAGGGCTCTTCGATCGTCACCCAGCCTTCGCCGCGCCGTTCGATATGGGTTTCGATGCGCTCGGCCATTTCCGTATCGGTGGCATGGCCGGTGGCGAGATAAACCCCGCCCGCGCCGAACAGGCTTTCGGCATAGGCACTTTTGCCCGAACGCTGGCCGCCTAAAATCAACGTCAACGGGGGTAGGGATTTGATCAATACAGTACTCCGCTTGCAGGGCTTAGGCACACAAGGCGTGGACCCTAGCAAATCTGGTTGAGGCCAACAACGCGCCAGTTGCCGCCCCACTGCGCTTTAAGTCCCCCGGATAGATGGTCAAGGCGCGTGAGGCTTAAATTCGTCACGTCCAGCGCCAACGCCTGGGCGGGGCTTAAGCCCAACGCCACCGCCGCGGCGGCGCGAATGGAACCGCCGTGCGCCACGCAGACGATGTCGCGGCCCGCATGTGCAGCCGTCAATTGTTCAATGCGTACCGCTACGCGGGCGCACACTTCGGCAAAACTTTCGGCGCTGTCTCCGGGCGGGCGTGTGTCGGCGGGCGTGGCCCAAAAAGATTTTGCGTCGGCGCGTTCGCCCAGTTCATCCCAGGTGCAGCCGGTCCATTCGCCAAAGGCTTGTTCGGCAAAGGCGGGCTCGGTCAACGGCGTCACGCGCTCGGCCCCCGCTTGACTTAAGACTTGAGCGGTCTCGACGGTGCGCCGCAAATGCGTGGTTATCCACACCGCGCCCATGGGCAAACGTTGCGCCAGCGCGGCAAATGCAGCTTGGTCCGAGGTGTCGGCAGCAACGTCCGATTGACCGGAAAGGCGCAACAGATGGGCGTCCACCACCGGGGCATGGCGTATCCACCACCACTTCGTTACGACGGGTTCGTTCATGCGTAAAATACCGTGCGCAACATCACCGCCAAACCGGCCAGCACCAAGGTTTCCGATACCTGTTGCGCCGCGCCCAGCACATCGCCGGTAAAGCCGTCGATGTGCCGATGCGCTAACCAGCCGACGCCTGCGACCCCCAGCGCCGCTAGGACCGCCGCCACCAAACCCGGACCAAAGCCCAACGCCAGTACCGCCACCAATACGCCGATGGCCGCCGCCATGGCGGCATTTTCGCGATTGGGCTGTCCGGCAGCCTTGCCCAAGCCGGATCGGCTGGCCGGTGGTAGCACCACCATCAGCATCGGCAGCATCGCGCGCGATAAGGTGTGCGCGGCGATTATCGCGCTGGCGGCTAAAACGGGGCTGTTGAAGCCGCTTAAGCTGCCCGCCTTAAAACCCACCACCAGCACCAGCGCCAGCACGCCATACGCGCCGATGTGTGAATCGCGCATGATGCGCAGTTTTTTAGCTTTATCTGCGCCGCCGCCAAAACCATCGGCCACATCGGCTAAGCCGTCTTCATGCAGCGCGCCGGTGGCCAGCGCCGCAACGATCATTGCCGCAAAACTCGCCGCCAGGGGCGACAGGCCTGCGCTGGCGGCAAGCCATAACGCCAAACCCGCCAGCGCGCCGATGAACAGCCCCACCACCGGCCAAGCGCGCACGGTTTCGGCCAAGGGGATCAAGGTCGCGCCCTTGTCGATTTGCAGGTCCGATTCGGCCTCTCTATCGGCGATGTCCGTCTGCTCGATGATTTCAACCCGTTCAGCCGCTTCGTCGATTTGCGGACGATTCCACCAATTGGGCAGGGGAATGCGCGTGAAAAATCGCCACGCGGTGGTGAATTGCGACAGCAGTCGCGCAAAAAATCCTTCCGACGCCGCTTGCGCATGCACCGGATCGGGTTGCAAGACTTCTTCGGCTTTTTCGGCTTTTGTTTTTTTGGCGGCCATAACTGCCTCGCTGTTCGATTGCCCCGGTCTTTGCATCGACCTGACCCGGTCTTTACTTCGACCTGAAATAAGATAGAACTAGATGGATCAATCATCATAAGTCCAAATCCACGCAGCCGCGAGTCCCGCCATGAGCCTTATGCCAAAAATCACCTGCCTCGACGATGTGCGCCAGATTCTCGGCGATCTGCCCGGCCCCGATCTGGAAGCCGCTAAAGCCGCGCAGGATCGCGAACCGCAGCTGACCAAACCCGCAGGATCGCTGGGCCGCTTGGAGCAACTGGCGGCGTGGCTCGCCACCTGGCAAAACCGTTATCCGCCGCGCCTGGAAAACCCCAATGCTCACGTATTCGCGGGCAATCATGGCGTGGTGGCGCAGGGCGTTTCGGCTTTTCCCGCCGAAGTGACCCAACAGATGGTGCAAAATTTTGAACACGGCGGCGCCGCCATCAATCAACTGTGCGAGGCGATGGGCGTCGGCCTGTGCGTGGAAAGCCTCGATTTGGAGCATCCTACCCAAGACTTTACCCAAGGCCCGGCGATGAGCGACGCCGAGTGCGCCGAAGCGATTGCGTTCGGCATGAAAGTGATCGACGCCGCCTCCGATGTGGTGTGTCTGGGTGAAATGGGCATCGGCAATACCACCTCGGCGTCGGCCATTTGTTTGGCGCTGTACGGCGGCAACGCCCTGCATTGGGCCGGGCCGGGCACCGGCATCGACAAGGTCGGCATCGGGCGCAAAGCCGAAGTGATCGGCTTGGGCGTGCGTATCAACAAACCGGAAATTCACGATGGCCTGGACGTGCTTCGCTGTTTAGGCGGCCGTGAATTGGCCGCCATCGCGGGCGCGGTGATCGGCGCGCGCTTGAAAAAAGTACCGGTGATGCTGGATGGATTTGTTTCCACCGCCGCCGCCGCACCGCTCGCGAGCATGAACAAACACGCGCTGGATCACTGCAAGATCGGCCACGTCAGCCAGGAGCCAGGGCATAAACTGTTGCTCGAAAAACTGGGCAAAAACGCGTTGTTGGATCAGCACATGCGTTTGGGCGAAGCCACCGGCGCGGTGCTGGCGGTGGCGTTGCTCAAAGCCGCCGTGGCGTGCCACAACGGCATGGCGACGTTTGCCGAAGCGGGCGTCAGCGGCAAGGGCTAAGCTCTTGCGGGGCGGTAAGATGGTGCAGAATTTGTTTAGGGTTAATTCTGCAAACCAGTAACAGGGTCAATTTTAAGATCGCAATTCACGGCTGCAATGCATTGAATTAAAGAGGTTGTGATCGTGGTGCGGAAGATGCCGTCAATTGCATCGGTATAATAACCGACGCTACTTAAAAAGGTCTGAACCTTTTTAAGCTCCTCTTTGTTTCCCGATTCAAGTTTTTTGGCGTAAGCCAGAACCAGGAGCACTTTGCTTAAGGCATGGATCCGCGGGCGCGATCGTTCGGTAACTTTAGAAGTATATGCCTCGTCAGAGAAGTTGAACCCATCATAGAAACGACGAAGATCGGCAGGGTCTTGGGCCGTACGTGGAGCATCACTCAGTTGAATGGCTTTATTTGCATCGCCAATCGCATTGTCAAAGTTCTTTTCTATGGCGTTTGCGCGCCCCCTAAAGAGATAGTACTTCGCATTATCGGGATTCAAACGAATGGTTTGGGTTAAGTCTTCGATGGCCAATTTAAAATTGCCGTTTAGGACATGGACATCGGCACGCGAAAATAGTGCGTCAATATTATCGGGGTTGTGGCGTATCGCTGCATCAAAATCACGGAGTGCGAGGGATCGTTCGCCCATCCATAAGTGGGTGAGACCTCGATTATGCAATGCAAGCGAAGCACGAGGCTCTAAGCGAATAGCGGCATCAAGATCTTGGATGGCGCGAGGGTACTGCCTAAGCTCCATATAGATACGGGCACGATTGTAGTAAGCGAACGCATAGTTATGATGAAGGCGGATGGCCTCATCGTAATCACGGAGAGCTTCGCCATACAAGCCGGTTATAGAATAGGCATTTCCTCGTTTGAAATGAATAACGGCTTTGTTCAATCCACTTAAATCACCATCACGCAAACAACTGTCAAGGAGATGAATCCGAGCCGACATATTTCGCGCATATTCGCCGATACGACAGTCCCACCAAGGGGCAATTTGGGGTGGTGAAAGGTTTATCCAGACCACGCTGGCAGCAATGAATGTCAAAGCATAAATAAGCGGTCTGACCGACCGCCGTTTTGGGATGTTGTATTTGCTTAGATATTCTTCGACTAAATGTTCATCCATCGTGGCAAAATAGTAGCTAACTTGAACGTCACAATAAATAGATAATTTACAATTAAAAATTGTGACGGCGCGACCGTGAGTGGGGCGGTGGTTTGAGTGTCAATGCATCGGTCGCAAGTTAGATGTTGAGATGCCGTTGGGTCCACACCAGCGCATCTTCGATCGTAAACACCCGTTCGGCGGTTGGTGCGGGCGGGCGGCGCAGCACCACCAAGCGCGCGCCGACTGCTGCCGCAGCATCGAGTTTGGCGCGGGTGGCGTCGCCGCCCGATGCTTTGGTGACGACGGTGTCGATGCCGTGCGCGCGTATCAGCGCCACTTCGCCTTGCAAAGTGAACGGCGGGCGGGCGACCACATAGGTGGCGTTGTTAAGTTTAAGCTCCGGCCCAGGCTGTTCGATCACACGCACCACCAGCTTGACCTTGTCCACCCCTTCAAACGCGGCCAAATCTTTGTTTCCGATGGTGAGCAGCGTCGCCCTTGAGGTGCGCGCCACCAGCCGTGCCGCTTCCTGGGCGTCGGGCACAAACACCACGTCGGTGTCTTTCGGCATCGGCCACTCGGGGCGGTCCAGGCGCAAATAGGGCGTGCCGGTTTGTGCGCAGGCGTGGACGGCATTTTCGGTGATGTGTCTGGCAAACGGATGGGTGGCGTCGATCAGCGCATCGATGGCGTTGTCCTTTATATATGTGACGAGGCCGCCCGTTCCGCCAAACCCGCCGATGCGCACCTCGCCCGCCAGATCGGGAGCCAGATCGGCAACGTGCTTTGTTACCCCCGCCAACGAGGTCACCACGTGAAGGGCGGGATCAACGGCATGAAGGGCGTGGGCGAGGGCGCGGCCCTCCGCCGTGCCACCGAGGATGAGAAGCTTGAGGGGGCGCTCCGTCATTCGCTGGCGCCGACGCTGGTGGCGATCTGGCGACCGGCGCGGTCATAGACCCACACCTGCACGTCGGTGCCGCCGGCCAGCGTGGCCAACGCCACCTCGCGGGCTTGACGGGCGACGATGTGCGCCAATTGCGGCGCGTGCTCGTCGGCCAGTTCCAACACCCGCTGGGCGGTGCGGGCCGTGCGGGCCTCGGCCACCCCATCGCCGGGTCCGCCCAGCCGCGCCAACAAATCGGCCAGACGATTAAAATCGACGGCGGAGCGTGAGCTGTGCAAATCCATCTCGCCCTGGGCCAGTTTGGCCAGCTTGGCGAAGCCCCCGGCCAGGGTCAGGGTATCGACGGGATGGCTGCGCACGTATTTCAATAAACCGCCTGCAAAATCGCCCATGTCGATCAAGGCGGCATCGGGCAGGGCCAGCACGGCGTTGGCGGCGCTTTCCGAGGTGCGCCCGGTGGAGGCCAAAACGTGACGCATGTTCTGCGCGCGCGCCACGTCGATGCCGCGGTGGATGGAATGGATCCAGCTGGAGCACGAATAAGGCACCACGATGCCGGTGGTGCCCAGCACCGAAAGTCCGCCTTCGATGCCGAGCCGTGCGTTCATGGTTTTAAGCGCCACCTCGCGCCCGCCGGGGATGGACAGCGTGATGTGCGCGTTGGGCATGTCGTCGCCTAAATTCAACTCGCGCGAAATGTCTTGCAGCGCTTGGATGATCTGCGCGCGCGGGCCGGGATTGATGGCGGGCTCGCCGGGGGGCAGCGGCAGGCCCTTGAGCCTGACCGTGCCGACGCCGTCTCCGGCGGCAAAGGTGATACCAACACCGGGGCGGTTTTTTTGCACGTCGGCGATGATTTCCAAACCGTGGGTGACGTCGGGGTCGTCGCCCGCATCCTTGACCACGCCGGCGACGGCGAAATCCACGCCCAGCAATTGGGTGGCCAAACGAAAGCTTGGTGTTTGTCCCTGCGGCAGGCGGATGGTGATGCTGGCTTCAAACGCGCCCGAGTTGAGCGCGCGCCACGCGGCGGCGGCGGCGGCGGCGGCGCACGCGCCTGTGGTCCAGCCCTTTTTAAGCGGACGGTCCAGCGGTTTGCGGCCCTCGATGGGGGTGTCGGGGGGTGTCTCGGGGGGCGTGCCGGGCGGGGTGTGCGGTGCGGTCATGGCGGCACTTTAGTGGCATAAGATGAAATTGGAAACGATCAGATGTTTTTTAAAAAACGCCAGCACGGCGAAAAAGGTTTGATCGCATCATCTTCGCTTGACATTCAGGGGGGCAAGGTCGCAGATTTCCGCGAATTTTCCGGCGACCGTCCAGGGTGACGACGCCAAAAGCCATTTTACGAGGAATGTCCATGAGCCGCGTGGTTATCAGTATTGCGTATGTTGCGTTTACCATGCTGGCGTTTGTGTTTTGGCAACAGTTGGGCACGCCCAGGGACATGCCCGATGTGCCGGGCGGGCGCTTCGAGTGCATGTCCTACACGCCGTATGCGCCCGGCGGCTCGCCGCTGGATACGGACTACGCCGTCGATCCGGTGATCATTCACGCCGATCTTGAAGCGCTCAAACCCTATACCAACTGCTTGCGCACCTATTCCTCGATCGGCCCGCAAGGCGATGTGGTGCGCATCGCCGCCGAGCTGGGCATGCAGGTCATGCAGGGTATGTGGGTGCGCGGCGACGTTGAAGACGACACCCCGGAAATCGAAGGCGCGCTGAAGCTCGCCCGCGATTATCCGCAAACGGTGCGCGCGCTGATCGTCGGCAACGAAGTGCTGCTGCGCCGCGAGATGTCCGGGCGGCGTCTGGCCGACATGATCCGTGCGGTCAAGGCGCGCACCAGCGTGCCCGTCACGTATGCCGATATTTTTGAGTTTTGGCGGCGCAATCCGGAAGTGGCCGAGGCGGTGGATTACGTCACGCTGCACATCTTGCCGCATTGGGACGATCCCGCGCCGGTATCCATCGATCAGGTGCAAGATCACGTCGCCACCATCATCGCCACGGCGCGCGCCACATATCCGGGCAAGCCGATGGCCATCGGTGAGATCGGCTGGCCCAGCGCCGGGCGCACCCGTGGTGCGGCGGTGCCGAGCCGCATCAACGAGGCCCGCTTTTTGCGCGAATTCGCCAACAACGCCGATGCGCTGGGGCTGCCCTACAACATCATCGAAGCCAAGGATCAGCCGTGGAAACGCGGGCCGGAAGGCACCGTCGGCGGCTATTGGGGCATCTTGGACGAAATGCGCATCGCTAAATTCCCGCTTGTAGGCCCGGTGGCCGAATGGCCGCGTTGGCGTGAAGCGTTTGCCGTCGCCACGGCTTTTTCAGGTCTGCTGTTCGGCGCGGGGCTGTTGCTGGCGCGCGGGCGCAAACTGGCGTGGAATCGCAGCGTGGTGTTGGCGGCCTATAGCGTCGTATCGGGCACGCTCTTGATGCTGTCGCTGGATTTTATGGTCGTCACCAGTTTGGGCATTCAGGCCTGGGTGTTTAGTGGCGGCGGCATCGTGGTGGCGGCGGCCTTGGCGTTGTTGACCTTGCCGATGTTGGTGAGAACGGGCGGGCGGTGGGCAAAAGCTGCTCCGGCGTCGCTCGGCGATCTGATGGTCTGGGCGCGTTCATGGTTTCACGGCGGCTTGACGGCGGAGCGCCTGCTCGGCCTTTTGTTTGCGGCGGTGCTGCTGTCAACGACGATCATCAATCTGTGGCTGACCTTCGACCCGCGCCACCGCGATTTGCCGGTGATGATCTATTTGTGGCTGGCGTTGGTGGTGCTGGCGCGTGGGCGCAAGTGCGCGCCGCGTGGGGCCGAAGAAGGCTGGCTGGCGGTGGTGCTGATCGGCTGCGCGCCGTTCACCACCGACGGCATCGTCAATGCCGAAGCGATGGCTTGGGCGGCGGTATCGCTGTTGCTGGCCTTGCCGTGGTTGTCGGCGATCAAGGGCGAAGCCTCACGGCTGTTGGGCGGGCTGCACGCCCAACCGCGCCAGACGCACTAAGGCGAAGACCAGCGCGATGGCGGCGAAGTTGGTGTTGTAGAGATACAATCCCGCACCACCCACCACCATGGCGGCCCAGGCGGCATAACGCGCCCAGCGCAGTGAAACGACGAACGACAATCCTGCTAGGGCCATCGCCAGCCCGCCGAATACGCCCCATTGGGTGCCCACCACCAGTCCGGTGCGCGCCAGACACCACAGCGGCGCGTCGTCGGCCTGGCACAGTTCGCCCAAGGCTTCAGGCTCCACGAACTGATAGCGCGTGACATAGGCGATGCCGGCCATGATCGCCGCAAAAACAAGGCCCGGCAGAATCGGCGTGGTTTTGACCAGACGGCAGAGTTTGCGCTGGGAAACGGCGGGCGGCAGGGGTGCGGCGGGGGTGTTCATGGGGGGAACTTTCATCCACAGTCGTTTGGTGTGTTAACTTTGGATCACACTTAATACAGCTTATAAGCTCGGGTCTAGTTAAGAATAAAAGCGCCCTTGAACAAAAATCCGGCTCTCATGCCTTTGCCGCCCTTGCCCAGGCGATTGGGGGGCCTTATTGTCTAGCTCGCCGTTTTTGAGTTGCCCGTTTTTGAGCTGAGCGTAAGGAAACCCTATGTCGCGCATCGTCTTTATCGTTATCGCCGCCGTTGTTGTCGTCGCCGCCGCCACCGCGGGGCGTTATATGATGATGCCGGGGGGCAGTGATGGCGGACAATCGCAGGCCGCGCGGGTGCAGGTCGGCGGGCCGTTCACCTTGACCGATCACACCGGCAAGCGGGTCACCGAAAAGGATTTCGCCGGCAAATATATGCTGATGTATTTCGGGTATACCTATTGCCCGGATGTGTGTCCGACGTCGCTTTCTGTTGTCGCCGAGGCGCTGGATCAATTGAGCCCCGAGCAATTGGCCAAGGTGGTGCCGATTTTCGTGACGGTCGATCCCGAACGCGATACGCCGGAGGTGATGGCGTCTTATGTGCCGCATTTTCACTCGACCATGGTGGGCCTTACCGGCTCAGAGGATGAGGTAAAGGCCGCCGCGCGGGCCTATAAGGCCTTTTATGCCAAGGTCAATGCCGATGCTCCCGACGGCAATTACACCATGGATCACAGCTCGATCACCTATTTGATGGGGCCGGACGGCCTTTATGTGACGCACTTTAACCATGGCACCGAAGCGGCGAAAATGGCCGCGCGGCTAAAAGAACTTCTCTAAGGATTGTTGATGAGCGGTTCGTTGCGCCATGCGGGCTTGATCATCGCGGCACCCTCTTCGGGCAGCGGCAAGACGGTGGTGACGCTGGGATTGCTGGCGGCGTTGCGTCGTGACGGCGTCAACGTGGCATCCTTGAAGGCGGGGCCGGATTATATCGATCCGGTGTTCCATGCCCAGGCTACGGGCAAACCTTGTTACAATGTGGATCCGTGGGCGATGCGCGGCGAAACGCTGGCGGGCGCGGTGGCCGGGGGGGCTGCGGGCGCAGATATGGTGGTTGTCGAAGGGGTCATGGGCCTGTTCGACGGGGCCACGGCGGACGCCGGCTCGACCGCCGAAATCGCTAAAATCACCGGTTGGCCCGTTATTTTGGTGGTCGATGCACGGGCTCAAGGGGCGTCGGCGGCGGCCAGCGTGCTGGGTTTTAGCGCCTTTGACGCCGATGTTTCCATTGCCGGGGTGATCTTCAACCGGGTGGGCAGTGAAAAACATCAACGGGTGATCCGTCAAGCGATGGAGCGTGTTTTGCCACAGGTGCCGGTCTTGGGCATGATTCCGTGGGAAGGCGGCATGGAGCTGCCGTCGCGCCATTTAGGGCTGGTGCAGGCCGCCGAACACCCCGATTTGCAAGAGTTGATCGAACGTGCGGGCCATATCGTAGCCCAGCATGTGGATTTGGCCACCCTTAAAGCGATCGCGACGCCGTGGGCCGCCAGCGGCGCGGCCCGCCCGCTTCAACCCTTGGGCCAGCGCATCGCGGTGGCGCGGGACGAAGCGTTTGCCTTTGCGTATCCCTTGGTCTTGGACGGTTGGCGCAATCAGGGCATTGAGCTGAGTTTCTTTTCGCCGCTCGACGATGAAACGCCGGATCAAAACGCCGACGCGGTGTTTTTGCCCGGCGGTTATCCGGAATTGCATGCTTATCGGCTGGCCAGCGCGGATCGTTTTATGAGCGGATTGCGCGCTTTTGCCAAGGCGGGCAAGGTTGTATATGGCGAGTGCGGGGGCTATATGGTGCTGGGGCGCGGCATGCAGGACGCCGACGGCACCACCCACGCTATGGCAGGCCTGTTGCCGTTGGGCACGTCGTTTGCGGTGCGCAAGTTGCAGCTGGGCTATCGCCGTTTGGTATCGATCGCCGAAACGCCTTTGGGGCGCACACAAGCCAGGTTCAAAGGCCACGAGTTTCACTATGCCACCGTCACCAGCGAAGGCCCCGGCCCCCATTTGTTTGAAGCGACCGACGCCGACGGGCAAAAAATCGGCCCCATGGGTCAGGTGGCGGGCAACGTATTCGGTTCGTTTGTGCACCTCATCGATCGCGATGCAAAAGCCTAAAAGCCCATTGGGCGTGTTAAAGGTCAAAATATGACGTTCTGGCGTGAAAAATCCCTGCAAGACCTGAGCAAAGCCGAATGGGAAAGCCTGTGCGACGGCTGCGGCCGCTGTTGCCTGGAAAAGCTCGAAGACATGGATACCGGCGAAATCAGCTATACCAATGTCGCTTGCAACCTTTTGGACCAGGAAACCTGTGGCTGCTCGAATTATGCCGAACGTTTTCGTTATATGCCCGATTGTGTGCCGTTGGATCCTCAAAACATCCATGAATTAAAGTGGATGCCGAGCACATGCGCGTACCGTTTGCTGGCCGAAGGCAAGGATTTGCCCGTTTGGCATCCGTTGGTTTCGGGCACCCGCGATACGGTGTTCAGCGCCGGTATCGCGGTTCGTGGGCGCTGCCTGGCACACCATGAAGCGGGTGAATTGGAAGATCATATCGTCGACTGGCCGCGCTAGGGTCGTTTGATGGCCTAAATCGGCTTGAAAATCATCGATATCGCCACCAAACCCCCTATAAATTCAATAAAATCGCCTAAATAGCGGCTGAAATTGCGGCAAATGGGGTGTAATTCGTTAAAATAGGCCCTCAATCATCCAAAATGACCCATCGAATGCCTTGCGTCGGGTCCCGTAGGCGCTCCGCCCCTCGGTTTGTTTGGGGTCGGCGGGCCGATTTTGGCGCTTAAGGGTCAACCGCTTAAGCGCCTTTATGCGATAATGTACTTATGGCCGATTCGCACCACACCATTGATATCGACGGATGCGCCGTGCCGTTGCGCGTGCGCCGCAACGCCCGGGCCCGCCAGTTGATCTTGCGCATCGACGAAACCAGCGGCGGCGCGGTGGTGACGATACCGCCCCGCACGCCCATTCGCGACGCGGTGGATATGGCTCAGCGCCGGGCGGGTTGGATCGCGGCGCAATTGAAACGCCAACCCACCCCGGCGCCGTTTGTCGATGGCCAGAAAATCCCGTATTTGGGCACGGAACACACGGTGCGCCATCAGCCGGGCGCGCGGGGCATCCGGCGCGAAGCGGAAATGATCGTCGTTTCCGGGCGCATCGAGCATTTGGCGCGGCGTTTGACCGATTGGCTGAAGGCCCAGGCCAAGGCGGAAATCAGCCTGCGTGTTCAGCAAAAGACGGAAATTTTGGGCGATCCGGAGCGATTAAACGCCGAATACGGGCCGCCCCGCGCGGGCTGTACACCCTTGCGGGCGGGGCGCGTGACGGTACGCGACACCCGTTCGCGCTGGGGGTCGTGCGCGGTGGATGGGCAGTTGAATTTCAGCTGGCGGCTGATTTTGGCCCCCGAATACGTTTTGGATTATGTGGTCGCCCATGAGGTCGCGCACTTAGCCTACCGCAATCACGGCCCGGCCTTTTGGGCGTTGGCTGGCAGCCTCACCGAACGCATGGATGACGCTAAAACATGGCTAAACGTCCACGGTAAAGCCCTGCACCGCTACGGATAGGGAGTTTTGCGTCATTTTTGAGCTAAATCTGTAATGCTAATTTTTGCCCATAACAAATTAACATCATTTTTTACATCTTATGAAAAATGATTGCCCAACAAACATGCAATTGAAGTTCAGCAAAGGGGTGCGGCGACAAATTGGGGCGCGCACCACAACCTGACGCGATGAATTGTTGAGCAGTTTTGACGGCAGCACATCGCCAATCGGTAAAAACTTATAAAATTGAGCATTTTCTATTTATCTTAAAAAATACTGATTAATCATTAGGCCAAAAAATTAATGCTTAAGGCAATTTGTGCGGGGTTTGAGCGATGGGAGCGGGGGCAAAGAAGCCGGGCTCCGTAAAAATCAGATCGCCCGCAACAAAATTAGGCAATATCCATAAACGTTAATTTTGATAATGGTCAAAATCGAGAGATGCGATGCGGCAGAACACAACCTGCATAAAAATTAAGACCAATAAACAGGGCTTATATGAATTTACGGCTCCGGTGCAGGCCTGGATCCGTGAAACGGGGATCGAGACGGGCTTGTTGACGGTGTTTTGCCGCCATACTTCGGCCAGCCTGATGATTCAGGAGAACGCCGATGCGGATGTGGTGCTGGATTTGAACGATTTTTTTTGCACATTGGTCCCCGAAAACCCGCTCCGCTATCGCCATCACAACGAAGGGGCGGACGATATGCCCGCGCACATCAAATCCGCGCTTACCCCGGTATCGTTGAGCGTACCCGTCGAGGGCGGACGTGCTGTTTTGGGCACGTGGCAGGGCATTTACCTGTTTGAACACCGTGCGCGCGGGCTTGAGCGGGAGGTCGTGCTGCACATTTTAGGGGAGTGAGGGCGTAAAACGGGCGCCGGGCCGTGGGCCGGAAAAACATATTGGTCGGGGCGGATTCACGCCTTAGCTGGGATCGCATAAGCGATTTCACCTAAAGCGATCCGACCCTAGATATTGCGTTTAAGCGTGCGCAGGGTGTCTTCGATGCGCATCCAGGCTTCGCGCAATTGGGTGTCGGCGGCTTCGTCGAAGTGGCCATTGAAGTAGGTTTGCAGGGCTTCGGCGACTTCCAAGATGGTTTGGTCCGTTTCGACATTGGCTTCGTTCAAGCGAAACAGCTGCCCGTCGGTCAGGGCGGTGACGATGTCGTCGATATCGCTGTGCAGCGCGCCGATTTCAAACACTCGCGTGAGCAGGCTATAACGCAGCGCCGCGCGGGACAGGATGGTATAAAGGTCATTAATCTTAAGGGCGCGTTTTTGTGCTTCGATTTGGGCGATAAACGCGTCGCGTTCTTGCGGATCGTCGATGGTGGCGACTTTTTCCTGAAATTGGCGCTGAAGCGCTTCCAATTGGGTTTCCGCGTCGATCAATTCGCGCGTGGTCCAATCGAGCTCTTCTTTGACCTCATGCAATAGGTGCGTCATGCGGCGAGTTGCTCCAGGCTAGAGGCCATCCTTGGTGTATTCGGTATAAAGGCTATTGCATGTCCGCGTTGTAAAACCCACATTTGCGCGGCGGTCATTCGTGAGTGTAGACGAATTGTTAAAGGGATCAATATGAAGGCGATAATTTTTGATGTTGATGGAACTTTGGCCGATACCGAAGACGCACACCGGAAAGCCTTTAACGACGCATTCGTAAAAGCCGGGTTGGGTTGGCGCTGGGATCGCCCCCTGTATAAGAAGCTGCTGAGCGTAACGGGCGGAAAACAGCGCATCCGTTTTTATTTAGAGACCCATTTGCCCGCTTTTTTGGCCCATGACGACATCGATGCGCGGATTGCCGACCTGCATCGGTCGAAAACCGCATTTTTTGTCGAGCGGTTAAACAACGGCCAAGTGCCGTTGCGCCCCGGCATCGAAGATTTAATCCTTGAGGCGCGGGCAAAAAAAATGACCCTCGCCATCGCCACCACCACCACGCCGGTGAACGTCACGGCACTGTTGGAAGCGAATTTGGGCGCGGACTCCATCCAGTGGTTTGCGTGCATCGGCGACGGAGGAAAGGTGCCGGTCTTAAAACCGCAGCCCGACGTTTACCATTGGGTGTTGGCCGAATTGGGATTGGCGGCGGGTGATACCTTGGCGCTGGAAGACAGCCGTAACGGCTTGGTCGCCTGTCAGCGTGCGGGTGTGCCGTGCCTGATCGTGAGCAACGATTACACCGAAGGCCAGGACTTCACCGGCGCTTTAGCGGTATGGCAAAGTTATCAGGGCGTGACGGTGGATAAACTCAAAACATTGCATGCCAAAGCTGCGTTAACGGTGCTGTGATTGGTCATGTGTATTGCATCATATGTATGATGATCGCCCCTGCGTTCTCACTCGAGTGTCCTGCCCCAGAAATACGCGTCTTGTATTTTTGGGATAAGCAGGCCACTTACATATTGAATCTAGGGTGATTCAGCTTTCAAAATACGCCGCGCATAGTGCAGCGTATTTTGAAACCATCACACGAGTGCCCTGCCCCAGAAATACGCGTCTTGTATTTCTGGGATAAGCAGGCCACTAACACATTGAATCTAGGGTGATTCAGCTTTCAAAATACGCCGCGCATAGTGCAGCGTATTTTGAAACCATCACACTAGGGCAACACTTAGCTTAAGGCCTTGAGCGTATCAGATAATCTCTTTTGTGTGGCTTGAGGTTGGCGAGCGGCACGCGTAAGGTCTAAGGAATCGGGTGGGCGCCAACCACTACGATGGGAGATCGGTTTGCGGATTAAATTCTGGGGTGTGCGCGGCAGTGTTTCGTGCGCCTATCCTGATTTTTTGGAATTCGGCGGGAACACGTCGTGCGTCGAACTTGAAATTATGGGCCGGACCGTCATCTTAGACGCCGGCACGGGTATGCCATGGCTGGGCAACGACCTGCTTAAACGCGGCGTGCGCGACATCACGATTTTGATGAGTCATTTTCACAACGACCACACCGGCGGGCTGAATTATTTTAAGCCGATCTATATTCCGGGCCATACCATCACGATTAAAGCCGCGCTCAATTACGGCGAGTTGACGATCGAAGATTTGATTCGCCACCACATGACGGCCGAGCTGCATCCGGTGCAGTACGAGCATTTAGGCTCCACCATGATTTGCCAAGGCTTTCATGTGGGCGAGGCATTTGATTTGTTTGACGGCGATGTGCAGGTGAAGACCTTTGCGCTGAACCATCCGGCGGGTTGTACATCGTACCGTATCGAGGCCGAGGGCAAGGTCTTGGTCTTCGCCACGGACACCGAACACACCCCCGGCGCGCCCAATATGGGTTTGGTCGAACATATGCGGGACGCAGACCTCGTGATTTACGACACGACCTATAGCGAAGCCGAACTGCCGTCCAAGGCCGGCTGGGGACACTCCACTTGGAATGAAGGGGTCAAGCTGTGCAAAATGGCCAACGCCAAACGCATGGCGATGTTTCATTATTCCCCGGATTATAATGACGATACGGTACGCGCCCTAGTCGCGGAAGCAACCGCCGCGTGGCCGGGGGCATTTGCGGCAAAAGAAGGAATGGAAATTACGCTCTAGGCCACAGGGCCCATTCTGGCGGGATTGCAAATAATAAATGAAAAATGGCAAAGGTATTCCCTTACGCTGGAATACCTGCGTAAAATCACGTTAAATAACATGACGCAACGGTACTAACGTGGCAAACATTTGATATGAAACATTTTCAGGTCTTACTGGTCAGTGGAAATCCGGAAATCCGAGAGGCATTGAAAGATGCCTTTAAGGGTGAAGCCGTTGTAATCGACATCGACGATGTCGACGATCAAGATGTCGCGCTTGAAGCCCTGGTCGCGGGGCGTCATGACATTTGTTTTATTCTCAACCGAAAAGAAGCGCCGCACTTGGCGCACCTGATTATCATCAATTCGCAAGAAGCGGGGTTGAAAACCCCCATTATCGTTTTGTCGAATGCCGATGCGGTGGACACGGGCTATAATTTTATCGCCGACGGCGCGATCGCTGAATTCATTCTCGATCCCTCTCAGCACTCGTCGTTGTCGGCGGTTACGCGTCTCGCGCTGACGCTCAGGAACACCGAACAAAAATTGCGGCGCACCAACGATCGCTTGATCAAGGAAATTTTCACCCTGCAAGACGCGCGCGAACGCGCCGAGGCGCTTGCCATACAATATGTGGAAATGGTGGAACATTACGACCGCGCCAAGATCGAAGCCGAGCGCGCGTCGGAAGCCAAAACGGAATTTCTTGCGCATATGAGTCACGAACTTTTGACTCCGCTGAATGCCATCATCGGTTTTTCCGAAACCATCAAGCAGCAGATTTTCGGCCCCATCGGTCACGAAAAATATGCAGGTTATGTTGAAGACATCGGCGCCTCCGGCCATCATCTGTACGACCTGATCAAAGACATGCTCGATATCATCGCCATCGAGTCCCACAAAATGGAATTGTATGAATCCACCCTGGATATCGGCGAATTGGTGCAAGATGCGATGCGTTATGTGCGCACGCGCGCCGAATTGAAGGGTGTCAAACTCGGCACCGAGATTAAGGCCGAGCCTACGTTTATCATTGCCGATGAACGGCGCATGAAGCAGATTCTCATCAATTTGCTGACCAATGCGGTAAAGTTCACGCCCCAAGGCGGGGACGTGATGCTGCGTGTCTGGACCGCCGAAAACGGCGGGCAGGTCTTTAGCGTCACCGATACCGGCGTCGGCATGACAAAGGCGGATATCCTTAAAGCGATGGAGCCTTTCAGTCAGGTGCGCCGCGGCGAGGTCGCCGAACACGAAGGCGCCGGTCTTGGTTTGACGCTGACCATGGAGTTGACGGAACTTCACGGCGGAACGCTAACCATCGACAGCACGATTAACGTCGGCACGACGGTTACGGCCCATTTTCCGCCGGAACGGTCAAACCTGGACTACGGCAAACAGGCCCATGCCTAACGCGCTATAATTTTAGGGTTTTTCAAGATATTTCCCACCGGCCGCCCCCATGCGAACCCTTTACCCGTTCCCAGCGATCGGTTAAGGTGCGCAGCAATTGGCACCCGTAGCTCAGCTGGATAGAGCGCTGCCCTCCGAAGGCAGAGGTCGTGAGTTCGAATCTCGCCGGGTGCACCATTTTCTGGCCTTGGGCCACGCCCTCAGGCGCTTTTTTCTGGCGCTTTTTCAGGCATTTCATCAGCCGCCTCTTCGCCGCCCGGAATCTCGCTTAAATCCAGATGGCGGCCTTGTTCGACCACTTCATGTTTGAGTTGGACGGGACGGCGGCGCACCACCACCATCACCACCAAGATGAACACCCCCAAAGCGCCCAAGCCGATCAGGCGCGAAGCCTTGCCCAGCAGGGCTTCGGATAACTGGCCAAAAACAAAACCCACGCTCACGAATACGCCGGCCCATACGCCCGCGGCGATGAAATTGAGCACCGCAAACCGTCCCCATGACAGCCGCGACATGCCACAGGCGATGGAGCTGACGTTACGAATGCCGTAAATGAAGCGAAAGCTGAGAATAAACTTGGTGTTGTAGCGATGCAGAAAATCGAGGGCGACTTCCACCCCCGGCTCCCACTTGGGAAAACGCTTGATCATCCTGCCGCCATAACGCCGCCCCAGTAAAAACCAGCATTGGTCGCCCAGAAAACTGCCCAGCCACGCCGCCGCCAACAGCCCGCGGGCATCCAGCAAACCAACGCTGGCGGCGTAACCGCCGAACAGCACGAAGGTTTCCCCCTCAAAGAAGGTCCACACGGCGGTGATCACATAGATCAGATCGCCATGGTCTTGTATCAATTGAATAAATTCATTCATAAGAAAACCCAGAACCCTTAAGATGCATCAGAGACTATAGGGTTCCGCTCACCGATGCCACAGCCGATTGTGGGTTTTTCCCCACGGTTCATGTCGCGGAACCTAAATCAGGATGGCGCAAATAAGTATAACTGGCGAGGCAGGATTCGTAAAAATCCACCAATTTTACGCCGTCGCGCGAGCGCAGCTCACCCTTGGCCACGATGCGGTCGATCATTGCCTTAACCTGCCCGGCCATGGCCTCGGGATTGTACTGCATAACCTTCAGCACCTGGCTCGCGGACGAACCATGCACGAATTCTTCGATATAAAATCCGGTCGGATCGTTCGCATCGCTATAGATATGCGCTTCGTTCAACCGCCCGAATAAATTGTGCATGTCGCCCATCACGTCTTGGTAAGCGCCGGTGAGAAACAGGCCGATATAATAACTGCGCTCCGCCTCCAGCGGGTGCAGGGGCAGCATCGAGCGGTTGCCTTGATCGCCGATGAACTGCGCGATGCGTCCATCGCTGTCGCAGGTGATGTCGGCCAAGGTGCAATTGCGCGACGGCGCTTCGTTCAGCCGCGTCAACGGCGCCACCGGCAAAATCTGCTGGATCGCCCAACTGTCGGCCGCCGACTGAAACAGCGAGAAATTGCACAAATACTGCGAACCTAACAATGCTTCCACGTTGCGCAAATCTTCAGACACAAATTCCGCCGTTTCCAGCCCCTTGGCCACCGCACGCATCAATTTCCAATACAGTGTTTCGGTGCGCGCCAATTCTTCCAGACCCAGCACGCCCAGCTTGAACGCGCTTAAGGCGTCTTCCATCACCTGCGTCGCTTCGTTATAGACGTCTTGGTAATTCTGTGCCTCGGCCAGATTGACCGACAGATCGCGCATGTTGGTGACCAAAATGTGTTCGCCATCCACCGGATCGGTGGCGATGGGGTTGGCGTCATTGGCGATTTCCCCCATCACCCGCATGACCACGCAGGAATGATGGGCGCTGATGGCGCGACCGCTTTCGGTGACCAACGTGGGGTGCGCAACTTCTTCCAGGTCACACACCTGTTTGACCGCATAGACCACGCCGTTGGCATAATCGCCCATGGCGTAATTCATCGACGAGTGACTGCTGGAGCGGCTGCCGTCGTAATCCACCGCCAGCCCGCCGCCGATGTCGAGGTAACTGAGCGGGATGCCGCGTTTGACCAAGCGGGCATAAATGCGCGCCGCTTCCTGCACCGCTTCGCGCACAAAACGGATGTCGGACAATTGACTGCCGACATGAAAATGCAACAGGCGGATGGCATCGCCGTAACCGCGTTCTTGAATCAAATGAATGGCGTTGAGAATTTCCGAAGTGGTCAGGCCGAACTTAGCGCGCTCGCCGCTGGATTCGCTCCACCGGCCCTCGGTTTTGACGCGCATTTTGATGCGCAAACCGATGATCGGCTGCACTTTCATTTCAGCGGAAAGGCGCAACAGCGGTTCGATCTCGCTGAACTTTTCGATCACCACCACCACCTTGCGGCCCAGTTTGCGGCCAAGCAAGGCAAGGCGGAGAAAGTCTTCGTCCTTATAACCGTTACAGATGGTCAGCGCTTCTTCGCCGGTATCATAAGACAGCACCGCCATCAGCTCGGGCTTGGACCCGGCCTCCAGCCCGTAATGAAACGCTTTGCCCGCATCGACGATTTCGTCGACCACTTCGCGCATCTGGTTGACCTTGATCGGATAGACCCCACGGTACGGCGCTTGGTACTCGGCTTCCGCAATGGCCGACGCGAAGGCTTCATTCAACTGGCGCACACGATTGCGTAGAATGTCATGGAACCGCATGACCACGGGAAACTGCACGTTTTGGGCGCGTAACTCATCAACGACATCTTGCAGGGCGATTGGGATTTCTTGGTGGTCGACATCGGGCAGGGCGAGCAGTTTGCCGTTGGCGCCGATGCCGAAATAACCGTCGCTCCAGCGGTGAATGCGATACAGCTCTTCCGCGTCGTCCGTTGTCCATTCGCTCATCATCGGCGCCCTTTATCGTTTGGTCGTATCCTCATTAGCTTTATACAAGCCACACCGTCCCTTGCCTACCGCTTCGCATGCAAAAAGGCCGGAGATACGCCCCGGCCTTTTTTCACCCTACATCGGCGCAAATCCAACGGTTTAACGGATCATATCACCTTGCGCATTTCGATGACGAAGCTTTTCATTTCCGAGCCTAAGACTTCTGCCTGCTTGGACAATTCGCCCGCCGCGACCAAGACTTCGCCGGCGCTGTGTCCCGTCTCGGTGGCGGCTTGCGTCACCTGAACGATGTTGCTGGACACATCCTGCGTACCCACCGCGGCCTGTTCGACGTTGCGCGCAATTTCCTGGGTCGCAGCACCCTGTTCTTCGACGGCGGCGGCGATGGCCGAAGCGATCTCGTTCATCTTACCGATGGTGCCGCCGATGGAGCCGATCGCCTGTACCGCGTCTTGAGTGGCGGTTTGAATGCCGCCGATCTGCGCCGAGATTTCTTCGGTCGCGCGCGCGGTTTGGTTGGCTAAGTTCTTCACTTCCGACGCCACCACGGCAAAACCTTTGCCCGCGTCGCCGGCGCGCGCCGCTTCGATGGTAGCGTTGAGCGCCAGCAGGTTGGTCTGGTCGGCGATGTCGGTGATCAATGCCACCACTTCGCCGATTTTCTTCGCGGCCTCGGCTAGGCCTTGAACCTTTTGGTTGGCGCCATCAACCTCGGCCACCGCCGCGCCCGCAATATTCGTGGACTGCGCGACTTGACGCGAGATTTCGGAAATCGAGCTGGAGAGTTCCTCTGCCGCGCTGGCCACCGTCTGCACGTTGCTCGAGGCTTGTTCCGCCGCCGCCGCGACGTTGGTGGATTGCCGGCTGGTGGCCTGAGCCGTCGTTTCCATGCTTTGCGCGGTGGACTGCAACTCCGTCGCCGCCGAAGCCACGGTGTCGACCACCTGTTTCATGTTGCGTTCGAAATCGTCCGCCACCATGGTGAAGTCGTTGACCTTGTTGGCGGTGGCTTCGGAAGCGTCGTTGAACACTTTTGCTGCATTCAGGAACGTGCCCTTCATGCCGCCCGGCAGAATGCGCCGGAAATATTTATTTGCCGCCACATATTCCTGGCAAGCCATGGATTCGCGGATATAGGCATCGCAACGATCGATTACGGAATTGATGATGTGCTGCAAATGCCCCAAATCGCCGCCTTCGGTAATGCCGACGATGCGCGATTCAAAATCGCCCTGGTCGATGCGTTGGCACGCATCGATGGTGCGAAGCAGTTCGCGGTTGGTCTGGGCAAGCATGAGCAACCCGCCGACCGCCGACAAAATGCCCACGCCCAGCAGCGTTGCATCGATTCCAGCAGGTAGGCCTAAAAGCACGGCAGCCTCGGCCAGAATGACGGCGCCGACAGTGACGATGATCGCAGCCTTAGCTTTGAAGAGAGAAGATGAACTCATCGTACCCGACTCCTTTGCTCTTCAATAAATTAACCAGCGTATTGAACGACTCGTTCATGCCGTCTTTGCTGTTGGCGTGACGCCCTTCGATATCCAGCAATTGTTTGTAAAGCGGGATAATCACGGTATCGAGAACCTTGCGATCCGGAACACGGCGGTTGGAGTGATAACCGACAACCTGGCCGGATGCGTTACGGCTGGGCGTAACGTGCGCTAGCACCCAATAGTGATCGCCGTTCTTGGCGCGGTTCAACACATAGGCGAAAATTTCCTTGCCCGCGCCCAAGGTATCCCACAACAGCTTGAATATCGCGCGTGGCATACCCGGATGGCGAATACACGAATGCGGCTGGCCCAAGGCCTCCGCCTCGGTCATGTCCGCCACACGCAGAAATACATCGTTTGCATAGGTAATGTGACCCTTAAGGTCGGTCTTGCTGACGATAATTTCGTCATCTTTAAAGAACCGTTCAACGCCGGTTAAGCGATCATCCCGTGCCATAATTCGATACCCCTTAAGATTAAAGCCAGTCTTACACACCTGCTCGGGGTACCCCTGCCCAAACAAATTCAATACCCATAATAACTTTATTGTTTTTCTAAAGTATGAAGATGATACCATCGACATCTTCGTGTTTATTAGCAAATACGATTATACGATTCGGCTGCTAAAGCAATACTTCCAATGGATTAAATTGTCTGCCCGCACGATTTAACCCAAAACTGCTCAAAAAAAAGGCGGCCCGAAGACCGCCCTTTACGCCTTCAAATTGTTATTATCAACCGCGCAGCACACCCGCGGTGGCTTTATTGACCGCCGCCACAACTTTTGCGCAAACGGCTTCGATGGCTTCATCCGTCAACGTTTGATCGAACGGCTGCAAGGTCACTTCGATGGCTACCGATTTTTTGTCGTCGCCAAGATTGCCGCCCGCAAACACGTCAAACAGGCGCACGCTCGCGATCAGGTCTTTGTCCGCCGTTTGCGCCGCGCGCAACACCTGGGCGACCTTCACGGATGCATCGACGACAAACGCGAAGTCGCGCGCTACCGACTGGAAGGCCGACAGCTTCACCAACGGCCTTGCCTGACCCGGCTTTTTCTTCGCCTTGGGCAAATTGTCCAAGAACACTTCAAACGCCACCACCGGACCTTTGATATCCATTTTCTTCAATACGCCCGGATGCAGTTCGCCGAAATTGGCGAGCACCGTTTTAGGGTCCAAACGCAAGGTGCCGGAACGGCCCGGATGGTACCAATCCGGCCCGCCTTCAAAGACCTGTAGATTATCCACCGGTGCGCCCGCAGCCTTAAGCGCGGCTAAAGCATCGGCCTTGGCGTCAAACACATCGGCCTTGCGCGCGGCGCCGGACCAATTGCGCGGTTGGGCATTGCCCGAACGTACGCCGGACGCCGCCACGCTCTGATCTTCCGGCGCATCCCCGGCAAATTGAGGGCCGACTTCAAACAGCGCGCCATCGCTATGACCGCGCGCGTCGTTGCGCCCGATCGCGGCAAGCAGGTTGGGCAACACGGAAGGGCGCATGACGTCCAAATCCGCCGAGATGGGATTGCTCAAGCGCAAACATTCCGGCGCGCCGCCAAACAGTTCGGCGTGTGCGCGGGGCAGGAACGAATAGGTCACCGCCTCGACCAAACCCCGGCTCGCCAACGTGCGGCGAACGGTGCGGCGCTTTTGCTGCCCATCCGAAAGCGCCGGGGCGGGTAGGCTATCGGTACGTTCCAACGATACGTGCGGAATGTTGTGATAGCCGTTTACGCGCACGATTTCTTCAACCACGCACGCTTCGCCCACCATGTCGCCGCGCCACGCGGGGGCTTGGACCGACCAACTGTCTTTGGTTTTGTTCACCACAAAACCCAGCACCGTCAAAATCCGTTCCATCTCGGCCTCGGACACTTCGACGCCGGTCAGGCCCTTAACCCTGGACGGGCGGAAATTCAGGTTGCGTTTCCACTCCGGCCCCGCACCCGCGACGATGGCGTTGGACGGCTCGCCGCCGCACAGCGCCATCACCAGACGGGTGGCGTTTTCCATGCCGTCGACCGCGAAGGCGTTGTCGATGCCGCGCTCGAAGCGATAACGCGCGTCGCTCATGATGTTGAGCTTGCGCCCGGTCGTCGCCGTGCGGGCGGGATCAAAAATAGCGGACTCGATAAACACGTTGACGGTCGCCTCGGTGCAGCCCGATTCTTCGCCGCCCATGACCCCGGCCAAGGCTTCGGCTTTGGCATCGTCGGCGATCACGCACATCTCGGCGTCAATTTCATGTTCCTTGCCATCCAGCGCCAGCAGCTTTTCGCCCGCGCGGCCCAAGCGCGCGGTGATGGTGCCGGTGATTTTATCGGCATCGAACACATGCAGCGGACGGCCCAGATCGAAGGTCGAATAGTTGGTGATGTCCACCAGCGCCGAAATGGGGCGCAGGCCGATGGCGGTCAGGCGGTCTTGCATCCACTTGGGGCTGGGACCGTTTTTCACGCCGCGGATCAAACGCCCGGCAAATTGCGAACAGGCTGTTTCCGCACCCTCAGGAAAATCCAGCTTTATGCCGATGGGGCTGTCAAAGACACCCGCCACGGGGCTGATGCCCAACGGCTTCAACGTGCCCAAGCCGCTGGCCGCCAGATCGCGCGCAATGCCGCGCACACCTAAGCAATCGCCGCGGTTGGGCGTGATGGCGATTTCGATGACCGGATCGCTGAGCCCCATGACGTCCACGGCGCGCGCGCCCACGGGTGCATCGGCAGGCAGATCGACGATGCCGGTATGTTCGTTGCTCAACCCCATCTCGCGTTCCGACAGCATCATGCCGTTGGAATCGACGCCACGGATGGTGGCGGCTTTCAGCGTCACGTCCAGACCCGGCACATACATGCCCGACGCGCCAAACACGCCCTTTAGGCCTTTGCGTGCGTTCGGCGCGCCGCACACGACCTGCAACGTCTCGGTGCCGTTGCTCACTTTGAGAATTTGCAGTTTGTCGGCATCGGGATGTTTTTGCGCTTCCAGCACTTCGCCGACAACAAAATCTTCCAGGCCCTTGGCGCGATCTTCGACCGCGTCCACTTCCAGGCCCAGCATGGTCAGGCGTTCGCACACCTGGTCCAAGGTGGCGTCGGTGTCCAAATGATCTTTCAACCAGTTCAGCGTGAATTTCATGGGTTGAGCCCTCCCACCATGGATGGCACATCCAAGGCCTTAAATCCGTAATGGCGCAGCCAGCGCAAATCCGATTCATAGAACGTGCGCAAATCGGGGATGCCGTATTTCAACATAGCGATGCGCTCGATGCCGACGCCGAAGGCAAAACCCTGGTACTCGGTGGAATCGATGCCGCAGTTTTCCAACACCTTCGGGTTGACCATGCCGCAGCCCAAAATTTCCAGCCAGCTGTCGCCGTGGCCGATCTTGAATTCGCCGCCCGCGCGGGTGCAGCCGATATCGACTTCGGCGGAAGGTTCGGTGAACGGAAAATAGCTGGGGCGAAAACGCACCGGCAGATCGTCGAGACCGAAATAGGCGCGGCAAAATTCAATCAGCGTGCCCTTCAAATGACCCATGTGAACGGTCTTGTCCACCACCAGACCTTCGACCTGATGGAACATCGGCGAATGCGTGGCATCGTAATCGCAACGGTACGTGCGCCCCGGCGCGATGATGCGCAGCGGCGGTTTGCTTTTCAGCAGGGTGCGGATTTGCACCGGCGAGGTATGGGTGCGCAACACCTTGCGGCCTTTGTCGCCCACACCCGGCAGATAGAAGGTGTCGTGCTCTTGGCGCGCGGGATGGTCTTCGGGGATATTGAGCGCGGTGAAGTTATACCAATCGTCTTCGATCTCCGGCCCTTCGGCGACGCCAAAACCCATTTCGCCCAAGATGGCGACGACTTCTTCGATGGTCTGGCTGATGGGATGCACAAAACCGTCGGCTTCGGGGCGCTGGGGCAGGGTGACGTCGATTTTTTCCGCCAGCAGTTTGGCGTTGAGCTCGGCATCGGCCATGATGGCCAGCTTGGCTTCGATGGCGGCGGCGACGGCGTCCTTTACGCTATTGAGCGCCTGGCCCACGCTCTTGCGTTCATCGGCGGATAAAGCGCCCAAGCCTTTCATCTGCTCGGTGATTGCGCCTTTTTTGCCCAGCGCATGCACACGCACGTCTTCCAGCGCCGCAAGGCTTGAAGCCGCTTCCACGCTGGCCAGCAATTCGGCCTTCAACTGATCGATATCCGCCACGTCGTCCCCCTTGGGCGTGAAGCCAACACATAAGCAAAAGGGGCCAGCGTCACCGCCGGCCCCTCTCGACCTCAACTCAGATCGATTTTAAAACGATCCAGTTTTTACTTGGCGAGAGCGGCCTGAGCCTGATCCACCAAGCTTTTAAACGAGTCCGGTTCGCGCACGGCGAGATCGGCCAAAACCTTGCGGTCGAGTTCGACGCCAGCCTTAATCAGGCCGCACATGAACGTCGAGTAGGTCATGCCACAGAGGCGCGCGCCGGCGTTGATGCGCTGGATCCACAATTTGCGGAATTCGCGCTTTTTGGCGCGGCGGTCGCGATAAGCGTACTGCAGGCCTTTATCAACGCGCTCGACGGCAACGCTGTAGACCGAATTATTACGACCGCGATAACCCTTGGCCGCTTTGATGACTTTTTTGTGGCGGGCGCCGGTGGTTACACCACGTTTTACACGGGACATTCTCTATACTCCGTCTCTTGCTCTATCAGGCCGCTTACTTGGCGTAGGGCATGTAGGATTTCACGATGCGTGCATCTTGATCACAAAGGATCATGGTGCCACGGGCTTGACGCTTCATTTTCTGAGAGCGACGACGCAGCATGTGACGCAGACCTGCAGCACTGGAACGGACTTTACCGCTGCCAGTGAGACGGAAACGCTTCTTCGCGCTGGATTTCGTCTTCAGCTTGGGCATTTTGCTATTCCTTTAATCTATGAGGACGCGGCCGAAGGAGGCGTACCCCGTTTTGCTTTTCTGGGCGGTCGAGGCATGCCCTGCCATGCCGCCCGTCTTCATTTCCCCACGCCAAAGCGCGAAGAGATGCGGGTTATAGCTAAGGAATGGAGCGATTGCAAGGCCTGAATGGCCATTTCCGGGCAATCTAGGGTCGGATCGCACTTTGACCCGCCGGAGCGCCCGCCCGCCTTCGATTAAGCGGTTTTTTCGATATTTTGCAAAGCACCATCGACCTCTCTCTCATGGCCGAGAATATAGCGCCCGATCGCTTTATCTTCTTCCATAATGTGTTTGACCAGCCAGGCCCTCAAAAAATCCAGCAATTGCTCGACGACTTCAGGTTTTTCGCTTTCGCTCCATTCTTCGGCCAAAAGCGTGGCTTTGGCGGCCAATAGATGATGGATTCTCATATGTTCGGCTAACTTGGGATATCCGCACGCCGCCATCACCGCTTCTTCTCGTTTGAAGTGGCCCACCGTATAGTTCAACAGTTCCGTGAGCACTTCGCTCACTTCCGTATGGCTCAAGACGGGATCGCTGACTTTGTTCAGCAGCTCAATTAAGATTTTGTGGTCGGAATCGATGGCTTCGACCCCCACACTCAGGTCTTCGTTCCAGAGTAGCTGTTTTTGCTCCATGGCCAGCGGAATCTCGACCCAGAACGTGGAGCCTGCTCCTTCCTGACTTTCAAAACCGATGCGGCCCTTCATTTTTTCCACCAGTTTTTTGGTCACGGTCAAACCGATGCCGGTGCCTTCGATGGAGCGCGTGCTTTCGACGCCTAAGCGGTCGAAGGGTTCGAAGATGTTGTTGTAGTATTCGTGCGCGATGCCTTTGCCGGTATCGATGACGGAAATGCGGAAATAACCGTCGCCCATCAGCTTCGCATCCAGCGTCACCGCGCCGCCCACGACATTGTATTTGATGGCGTTGGACAACAAATTGATCAGTGCCTGTTTAAGGCGCACGACGTCCGTGTGCAACTGCGGGTTCAGGCCATTTGAAGCAAGATTCGACAGTTTGATCTTGCGGGCCTCTGCGGCGGGCCGCATCAGGCTGATGCATTCTTCAAAAAGCACCCTGGCGTCGATGTCTTCCATGCTGATATGCACCCGATCAGCCTCGATCGCGGCCAAATCCAACATCCCGTTGATGATTTCCAAAAGGTGCTTGCCGCTGTAAATGATGCTGTTGGTGTAGTCGACCTGCGCCGGGGAAAGCGGTTCGCCCGGGTTGTACTGCAACAGTTGCGCAAAACCAATCACCGCGTTTAACGGCGTGCGCAATTCATGGCTCATGTGCGCGAGAAACTCGTCCTTCGTTCTGTTGGCGCGTTCCGCAATTTCCCGGGCATTGTTGATTTCCTGGGTGCGGGCGGCAACGTAAGGCTTGATCACCAAAACAAAAATAAAGGGCGACGAAATCAGCACCAACATCAAAACGTCAATCGCGGTAGTGACCTGCGGCGACAACTGCGCGAACCGCGACAAGGCAAGCATGATCATCCCCTCGACCACGAAGATGATCGCCGCAATCCGCAGAAGGATCGTCAACCCACTCATGAATTAAGATGCTCCCAAAACCTCAGAGTGCGATCGCAATAGAGTGAAACATTCTTGTTTCAATCGATTGCGTGAAAAGCCCTCTAACACATAAAATAGGGGCGGATTCACGCTTTAGGCGGAATCGCCTATGCGATCCCAGCTAAAGCGATCCGACCCTAGCCGTCAACGCGCCCCAAGCGTAGCGCCTTTCGGCACATCACATAAAGAAGCGACCACCGCCGCGTTCGTCAGGTGAGGGAGCCTGATGCAGCATTGGCAAGATTGTATGATCGCACCGCACAAAAGGCAAAGGGCTAGTCGACAAAAGCCCCCGCCGTTTCCAGCGGGGGCTTAATTGTCTCAAAAGCCGACGGCAACGGCTTAACCTGGAACTTATTTTGGCGCCAGCACCATGGTCATCATGCGCCCTTCGGATTTGGGCATCTGTTCGACCTTGGTGATTTCCGCCAGTTCGTCGCGCATCCGGACCAGCACCTTCAACCCTAGGTCTTGGTGGGCCATTTCACGACCACGGAAGCGAATGGTGACTTTCACCTTGTCGCCGTTGTCGAGAAACTTATGCGCGGCCTTCATCTTGGTTTCGTAATCGTGAATATCGATGCTCGGACGCATCTTGATTTCCTTGATCGCGATGACCTTTTGTTTTTTCTTCGCCTCGTTGCGCTTTTTCTGTTCCTCGTACTTGTACTTGCCGTAATCGAGGATTTTGCACACGGGCGGCTCGGCGTTGGGGGAAACCTCAACGAGATCGAGACCGTGTCCAATGGCGATTTCAATGGCTTCTGCGGTGGATTTGACGCCGATCATCTCGCCTTCGGGTCCGACCAATCGGACTTCGGTTGCGGTGATCTCTTCGTTGACGCATGGACCGTCGCTGGGCGACTTCTTGGTAAAGGGTGGTCGGGCGATGGCCCTTCTCCTACTGTTGTGCGCGACCGGATCGCGCTTGAAAATCGCGGTTAAAGTTAAACAGCCTCATAAACTAAGGTTGAACAACCTCTGGGGGTCAGCTCCCGGATAGCGGGCCCCTCGCTTCGTCGCAGAGGATATCAATTGCCTCTTTAAGCGCAAGGATTTCTTGATCCTTACCGCCTAAGCGGCGCATGGCGACCTTGCCTTCGTCGGCCTCGCGCTTGCCCACCACCAACATGATGGGGACTTTGACGTGGCTGTGTTCACGGACTTTATAATTGATTTTTTCATTGCGAATGTCGATTTCAGCGCGGATTCCCGCCGATTTCAACGCCGCAAAAACTTCCGCCGCGTAAGCGTCGGCATCCGAGGTGATGGTCGCGACCACCACCTGCACCGGCGCCAGCCACAACGGCAAGCGCCCGGCGAAATGTTCGATCAAGATGCCGGTAAAACGCTCCAATGAGCCAAACAGCGCGCGGTGCAGCATCACGGGGCGGACTTTATCGCCCACTTCATCGATGTAATGTACATCCAAGCGTTCGGGCAAATTCATATCGACCTGCAACGTGCCGCATTGCCAATCGCGGCCGATGGCGTCGCGCAGCACAAATTCCAGCTTCGGGCCATAAAACGCACCTTCACCGGGATTGTAGCTGTAGGGATAGCCCATCTGGTCCAGAGCGCCCTTAAGGGCCGATTCCAAGGTATCCCAAATGGCGTTGCTGCCGAGGCGTTTTTCCGGACGGTCGGAAAATTTGATGCGCACGTCCTCGAAACCGAAATCCTTGTAGATTTCCATGATCATCTTGACCACGGTTTCGCATTCGCCCTGTAGCTGCGCCGTGGTGCAAAAAATGTGCGCGTCGTCTTGGGTGAATTCACGCACGCGCATGATGCCATGCAACGAGCCGGACGGTTCGTAACGGTTGACCTTGCCGAACTCGGCGATGCGCCGGGGCAGATCCTTATAGCTGGTGATGCCTTGTTTATAGACCTGAATGCCGCCCGGGCAATTCATCGGCTTAAGCGCGAAGACACGGTCGTCTTCGGTCTGCGTGGTGTACATGTTTTCGCGGAAATTTTCCCAGTGTCCGGACAATTCCCACAAATGGCGATCCATCACCGAGGGCGTGGAAATTTCCACGTAATCCGCATCTTCCTGACGCTTGCGCATATAATTGATCAAGGTCTGAAACAGCCGCCAGCCCTTGGGATGCCAGAACACCGCGCCGGGCGCCTCTTCTTGAAAGTGGAACAGGTCCATTTCCCGAGCCAGACGACGATGATCGCGCTTTTCGGCTTCTTCCAGCATCAGCAAATAAGCGTCGAGCTGTTTTTTATCGGCCCACGCGGTGCCGTAAATACGCTGCAGCATCTCGTTGTTGGAATCGCCGCGCCAGTACGCGCCGGCCAGCTTCATCAGCTTGAACGCCTTGCCCAATTTACCCGTCGAGGGCAGATGCGGGCCGCGGCACAAATCGATGAAGTTGCCTTGACGATACAAGCGGATGTCTTGATCTTCGGGAATGCTCTCGATGATCTGCGCTTTATAGTGTTCGCCCGCATCTTTGAAAAACTGAATGGCGTCGGCACGGCTCCATACTTCGCGCGTGATGGCTTCATCACGATCGACGATCTCGGCCATGCGCTTTTCGATTTTTTCCAGATCTTCGGGCACGAACGGCTCGGCGCGCGCGAAGTCGTAATAAAAACCGTTGTCGATGGCCGGACCGATGGTCACCTGCACATTGGGGTACAGTTCCTTGACCGCTTCGGCCATGATGTGAGCGGCGTCGTGACGCAACAGTGCCAAGGCGTCTTCGTCTTTGGATGTTACGATGGCGAATGCGCAGTCTTGTTCGATGGCGAGATTCAGATCGCTCAGTTCACCATTGATCTTTACCGCCAGCGCAGCCTTGGCTAGGCCCGGACCGATATCGGTCGCCACCTGCAGACCCGTCACGGGGCCGTCATAAGCGCGCTTTGTGCCGTCGGGAAGCGTCAACGTAACCATAAAACCTCAGCCTTCGCAAAAAACATCCAGGAACGGGGGAATTTAAGGGGATTCAGGCCCCTGTCAAGAAACTCTCTAGGGGCCGTCTAAGTCTGAAGCCTAATCTTGGGAAATTAAAGCCCTAAGCGCGGCCCAAACTTCGGACTCCGGCAAATTTTCCAGGCTTTCCTGGCGCACGATTTTAACCCGCGGCCCGCGCTGGGCGCACAGGGCCGGATCGGAATCGTGCGAATACAGCACCACCGACGCGCATCCCGCCGCCGCGATCAGGTGCATCGGCCCGGTATCGTTGCCCACCGCCACCTGGGCGTTTTGCGCCAATACCGCCAAATCCAGAAAATCGGTCTTGGCGCAAAGATTGACGCAGCCCGGCGCATCGTGAGCGATCAGATGCAACTCGCCCTGCTCGGCGCGGGTGCCCAGCAGCACCGGGGTAAGGCCTTCGGCCAGCATGTGATTGGCCAATTGGGCGTAGTGGGATGCGGGCCAGCGCTTGGCCGGACGATGCGGCGCGCCGCCCGGAACCAGCAGCGCATAAGGCTTGGCGATGGCGAAGCGGCCTATGTCGGCTTTGGCCCATGACAAATCCGGCGCGGGCACCTCAGAAATGCCCGCCATCTGCAACTGTTCGCGCTGGCGCTCGATGGTGTGCATCTTGCCCCGGTCCCGGTTGGCGTGAGGATGGGAACAGCCCAGGGCGATGCCCGACCATTCGGGTCGTTTGCCCGGCCCCAGAATGTGAAAATAAAAGCTGGAGCGATCCGAAGTTTGCAAATCGTACACCCGCGTAAAGGCCCCGGATTTGAACTTATGGCGCAACCGCATGACCTGCCCGATCTGCCACGCCTTGGGGCGTTCTTCATCCACCCACACTTCGTCAAACAGGTTCGAAGCCTTGGCGAATTCCACGTAAGGTTTGGCGGTCAACAGCACCACATGCGCGCCCGCATGGTGTCTGCGGATGGCCGCCATGGGGCCCAGCGCCTGCACGAAGTCGCCCAGTGCGCCAAGTTTAATGACTAAGATGCGGTCTTGTTTTAGCGTCACGCCCCAACGTCCTTGCCATGATCGGCCAGCACCTCCGCGTAAACACGAAGGGTCTTGGCGCACATGGCATCCTTAGAAAAGTTTTGCCGGACGGTTTCCACCGCGCGCTCGGCAAAGGCTTGGCGTTCCGTGTCGCTTAAATTCAATGCCGTGCGCAAGGCGTCCGCCAGCGCTGCCGTGTCGCCCGGTGGAACCAGCCAGCCGGTCTGGCCTTCGATGATGGTTTCCCTAGCACCACCGTGATCGGGGGCCACCACTAGGCGGCCCAGCGCCTGGGCCTCGGTCACGATGCGGCCAAAAGCTTCCGGGTCGGTCGAAGCTGAAACCACCACATCCGCCAGCATGTAAGCGGCGGGCATGTCTTCGCAATGATCGACGATGCGCACCACGGAATTGAGACCGTTGCGATCGATCAGACGCTCCAGCTCCTTGCGGTAACCGCTGCGGCCTTGGTCGGAACCCACCAGCACGCAACGGATATCGGCGCGGCCCAATTTGGCCACCGCCTCGATAAATATGGTCTGGCCTTTCCAACGGGTCAGGCGGCCCGGCAGCATGACCACCGGATAACCGTCTTCCAGCCGCCAGCTTTGCGCCAAGTGCACCACGCGTTCGGCGCTGACTTTGGCCTGATCGAACGTTTCGATATCTACGCCGCGATGGATGACGCGGATGGCATCGCTCGCCGCGCCATATTGTTGTTTCAAGTGTCCCGCGATGAAGGCGGAAATCGCGATGACGCGCTCGCCCTTGGCCATGATGGCGTTATAGGCCCGCTTCATCGCATTGCCTGCGCCGTAGGTGCCGTGAAAGGTGGTGATGAACGCAGCCCCGGTGCGTTTGCAGGCAAAATACGCGCTCCATGCCGGGGCGCGCGAACGAGCGTGAACGATGTCCACGTTTTGCTCGCGAATCAGGCGCTCCAGTCGAGTGATATTGGCATACATGATCAAAGGGTTTTTTGAATGCAGCGGCAGTAAGAAATGCTCCGCTCCGGCGCGCTGCAACTGATAGACCCGTTCGCCCCCGTTCGACGCCACCAACGAACGCCAGCCTTGTTTGGAAATACAGCCCGCGATTTCCACCGTGCCGCGCTCGACCCCGCCGCTGCCGCCCAAGGCGGGCAGCACCTGCAGAATCGTTACCGGCGCGTCACTTGCCGCGCCGGATGCATCAATGGATGCCGAACGTTTTGCAAACGGATTTATGGTGTTATGGTTCAATGTCTTTACTTCGCCCCTTTTTTGCCGCATCAAACGGCCAACAATCGTTACAGTTCCAGCCCAAGGTGTCCAGGGAAATGCAACCCCCAGCCGTATCCGCCCTTCCGCCGAAAATGCTAACCCGTGGAAACGGCGCGACTATCGCTTACCATTTCACGCCTGGCAAGGATGTGGCGAAACCCATCGGCGTGGTTTTTATGGGCGGCTTTCGCTCCAACATGGATGGCGCCAAGGCGTTGGCGCTGGAAAACTGGTGCCGGGCCGAGGGGCGCGCCTATCTGCGTTTCGATTATAGCGGCCACGGGCAATCGTCGGGCGACTTCATTGACGGCTCCATCGGCGATTGGATGGTCGATGCCTTGGACGCCTTCGATCAGTTAAGCGGCGGCCCGCAAGTGCTGGTGGGCAGCTCCATGGGCGGTTGGATCGCCCTGTTGATCGCCCGCGAACGGGCCGAGCGTGTTAAGGGGCTGGTGGGCCTTGCCGCCGCGCCGGACTTCACCGAAGATTTGATCTGGGACAAAATGAATTCTGCCCAGCGCGCCGAACTGATGCAGCGCGGCCAATGGCTGGAACCCAACGACTACGATCCGCTTGATCCCACCGTCATCACCCAAAAACTGATTGAAGACGGTCGCAATCATTTGATCTTGCGCGAACCGTTGAACATTGCCGCGCCGGTGCGCCTGATTCAGGGCATGAAGGACGCAGAAGTGCCTTGGGCCACGGCGCTGAATATCCAAGCCGCATTGATCGGCGACGACGTGGAAATCCAATTCGTCAAAACCGGCGACCATCGGCTCAGTGAAACTCAAGACCTGCGGCGCATGGAGCGCACCGTGCATGCCCTTTTAATGGACTTAGAAAGCGCATGAACGCCGTGATCAAAAAACTCGTCGCCGGGTTCAACGATTTTCGTGCGCGCTATTTTTTCGAGCGCCAGAATCTCTATCGCCGCTTGGTGAGCCAAGGACAAAAGCCCAAGGTGGCGGTGATCGCGTGCGCGGATTCGCGCGTCGATCCGGCCATTGTCTTGCAAGTCGAACCGGGCGACATCTTCGCCATTCGCAACGTCGCCAATCTGGTGCCGCCGTTTGAAGTCGACGAGGAAGGCGACGTATCCTATCACGGCACGTCGGCGGCGCTGGAATTCGCCGTCGAAGTTTTGGGCGTCGAGCATATCGTCGTGTTCGGTCACGCCCACTGCGCAGGCATTCAAGCGATGATCGACAACCAACAACAGGGCAAGATTGCCGGACGGTTCATCCACGCCTGGACCGCCATCGCCGCCCAGGCGTTCCACCGCGCCAAGACCATCGACCCCAACGTGTCCGGTGAAGCCTTAGCGCGCTGTTGCGAGCGCCAGGCGGTGCTGGTGTCGCTGGAAAACCTGATGAGCTTTCCCTTCATTCAAGAAAGGGTAGACGCCGGCACGCTTGAAATCCACGGCTGGTATCTCGATATCGTCGAAGGCGAATTGACGGCCTACGATCCGCAAAGGGCCACCTTTGAGAGGCTCACTTAGGCCGTGTACTCAATTCTGTCATGGAAATGGTCTGCGAGAATTTATTCGTCCACAAGGAGCAAAGCCGCAGGAAACCCACATGGTTTTCAAGGTTTTGCGACGCCGTGGAAGGACAAATTCACCAGATTCTACGAACGCCAAAACCGCCGCCATGGGCGTCGTCAACGCCCTTGTCCGGGGATATCGCCCCGCACGGCGGGCGTTTCCTAGCCCCTGATTGCGGGTTCGGCGCCATTTTTCATGAGAGAACTGAGTACACGACCTTAAGCCATCAGCGTTATGGTGCGACGGGCGCCACGGGCAAGGTAAAATGAAATTGAGAGCCTTTGCCTAAAGTGCTTTCCACCCAAATCCGCCCGCCGCATTTTTCGACCATTTCTTTGCAAAGCGGCAGCCCCAGGCCAGTGCCGATTTCACCGTCCGTTCCCCGCAGCGACGTTTTTTGGTCCAACGCGAAAATCTTTTGTGCATGGTCGGCCGTCATGCCGACGCCGTTGTCGCTGACCGTGATTTGAATCTCGTGGTCTTGTTTTTGACACGTCACTTCAACCGCCCCGCCGGAGGGGGTGAACTTCAGGGCATTGGCGATCAGATTGCGCATCACGGCCTGGGCCATGTAACGGTCGGCGAAAGCGGGCGCATTTTCAATCTTGTTGCTCAGCTTGATGTTTTTGGCCATCGCATTCGACACCAAGATATCAATGCATTCCTGGGCCACGTCTTCCAATCGGATGGTCTCCGGCTCGAACGTTCCGCCCTTCATTTGCAGCCGCGACCATTCCAGAAGATTCTGCAACAGTTCAAAAATCCGGCTGCCCGATTCATTTATATTTTTCGCATATTCGATAAGCTTTTCTTTGCTTAAATTATCGGCCATATCCGACATCATTTCCGTCATGCCCAAAAGAGCGGTGAACGGGGATTTGAGATCATGGGAAATGATGGAAAAGAATCTGTCCTTCACGCCGACTTCATAATTTAACTGTTCTGCAAGAGCCGACTCTTTTTCAGCAAGTCCGGCAAGATCGAAAGCCTGCCGTTCCAGAACGGCCTTGGAAGATTTCAGCTCGATTAAGTTATGCTCCAATTCTTCCTTGGCTTTTTGCAGTTCGGTTTTTTGGCGATGGACCTTGCGCAACGATAAAAACAAACCCGCAAACAAGGTCAGCACAATGCCGACCAACGTTGAAAGCGATGTCGATAATGTGCTGAGAATTCGAACGTGTTCACTTGCATGCTGGGCCAATAGCGCCGTGCCTTCGGTGTAGAGAAAGGCAATACTAAATTCAATCGACCGCAGCAACCGATCCACCGTGGCATCGAATTCGGGCGTTCCCGGCGCAGGGTCGCTTAATACTGTTTCCAACTCTTGAACAAGGGTCTCGTAGTTGTTCAGTTCTTGAATAAACGCATCGACCGTAATGGTCGGCATTCCCAAACGCATCGAGGAACTTCTTAAAACATTGGTCCGGCTTTCAAGCTGTTGCAGTCTGTTTAAGTTTTCTTCGGTGTTCGTCGCCTGCGTTAAGCGCAGATGTTGCGCGAAGGTGCGAAATTCCGCTTCGGTATGGGCGATATCGATGAGAAAGGAACGTGGCATTTCCTTCATTTCATCTTCGGCGGCCTTTAACGTTTGGTTGAGCGCAACGATCAGCCAAACAGAAAGCGCCGCGTAAAGAGCAAGCACCAATACATTCAAAAATCGATTCTGTGGTTGAGGATTCATGTCAAAAAATTTTCTGAATTTCCACCACGCTCCAAGACCACTTGGTGGTCGCGGCGTCCCCGGCGAGCACGGCCTCGGCGTTTTGCGGCCAAACCAACCAATAGGGTCCCTTGTCGTTAAGGGGGAGAAGCTTGCCGTTGAGGCTATAGACCAACAAAGCTTGGTCAATACCTGGGTCGGAGGGTGAAACCGTCACCTTATAATCATTGGCCGCGCGGACGAACAGGCGCTTAAAATCGCCAATTCCGGCTTGCTGCAAAACGTCAAGAAGTTTCACGCCGACAAATGTTCCCTCAAAATTAAAGGCCGTTTTGAACGTCGATTGATAGGTCTGCATGCCTTGAACTTCGGCCAAGCTGAATACTCTATCGCCGATCTTCAAGTCATAGCCTTCGCCGGACAGCGGCGCGTGGCTTCCCGAAAAGGGACTGACCTCTGCGGCGTGCAGGCCTGATCCATAAACGAAAAGCAGTGACAAAACAGCCACAGCGGCGGTACGAAAACCAAACATACTCACATCTCCCGGCGACGTGGGCCTAATAACCACAACACTAAGATGGGATTGTGAAACAAAACCACCCCATTGCCTAGCATCAAAAGCGGCCCGAAGGCCGGATTTGTCATCAAGAGGGTCAAGCTTCGCGCCCTCCCTGTCTTTAGTTCGCGGTATCTTTACGGACAAGCGGGAAGAACACCTCCACCTCCGTGCCGACGCCAAGCTGGCTGGAAATGCGAATGGCACCTTCGTGTTGGGTAACGATGGAATAAACCGTTGAAAGACCCAAGCCCGTGCCCTGTCCCACTTCTTTAGTAGTAAAGAAGGGATCAAAAATACGTTCCAGTATTTTTTCATCCATGCCCACCCCGGTATCTTTAATAAACAGCTTGGCGTAAACGCCGCTTTTCAATCCGGCAACTTGGCGCGCGGCAACGGCGTCAATCTCAACCCGGCTCAGAACAACATCGATTTTTCCGATCCGACCTGCCATCGCATCTTGCGCATTGCTGATCAAATTCATCAATACAGCACCAATCTGGGATGCATCCCCTAATATCGTTCCAACATCTTCATCCAACTGGTCATGAAGGGTAACGGTCGAAGGCAACGTGGCGCATATTAGGCCTAAGGATTCACGAACGGCTGTATAAATATCCAGGCGCTCTCGTTGGGGATGCTCATGGCGACTGAATGCCATGACTTGATCGACCAACGCTTTTCCCCGTTCGCTGGCGATGACAATTTTTTTCAACCGCTCCCGATGAGGACTGTCGTCGGGCAACCGTTCCAAGGTCATTCGCGACAGCGCCAAAATGGGGAAAAAAAGATTGTTCATTTCATGGGCGACGCCGCCCGCCAAGTTGCCCAACGACTGCATTTTTTGAGATTGGCGCAACGCCTCTTCGGCTTGCCTAGTTTTAAGGATGCTTTGGCTTACCTTAAACAGCACTGCGACCATCATGGCGACAAGGCCCAAGGTCAGCGCCAACAGACCTAAAGACGAAAGGAAAAGAAGTTCATCCAAATGTTTCTTTTGTTCCGTGATGTCGTAATAAATCTCAAACGCACCGGTGAATTTTCCATCCCTCATTATGGGAACGTAAGTCTCGACCACATCGGACGTATAGGCTTGTCCCTCAAGGCTGTCATTCTGTTGCTCCACAACCTTGGTGTACGGAAGGCCTCTGGCGACGACATTTGCAAAATAATCGCGCGTATTAACCGTGCCGATGTCTTTTGCATCGGTGGAATAAATAATCTCTCCCGACGGCGTAAAGACCTTAACCTTGACCAGATTGAAATCTTTAACCATCTCGGCAACTACGGCTTCTGCCGAGGGAGATAAGGCTCCGGCCTTTATTTCCTGTTCTTCAAAATTGATCATCGACGAAAAATGCGCCGCCGTCCGTTTTGCTTCATCTTCGACCGAAGCGACTAAAAACTTGGTAAACCGAGGATATACGGAAAATATTTCATACGTGGGAAAGATGATTGCGACGGCCACCACCAACAGCAACACGCTCCGGATAAAGCCCGGTTGAACCATATTGTTCAACGTTCCACGGAACGAAATCATCGGTACCCTTTCGCTTGGCGTGCCCTTTGTCGTAAGAATTTTACAGCCATAAAAAACAATAAAACGTGAATAACACAGGCATCTTGAAAAAATTACAGGCCTTCCACCGCCAGCACCGCTTGCAGGCCGGATTTATAATCGGGGTAGTCGAGCTTCACGCCCAGTTCGTCTTTAATCTTATCGTTCATCACCAACCGATTGTCGGCCCAGAAGCTTTGCTGCATCGCGCCCATGTCTTTGATGGCATCGGCAAACGCGATTTCATCCGGCGCCAATACGCCCAGCAGTTCGCAGGCGTATTTGATCACCTCGGAAGGTTCGGCCGGATCGTCGTCGCACACATTGTAGATGCCGCCCGGATTGGGCTTGGCCATTGATGCTTTCAACACATTCGCAATATCGGCGACGTGGATGCGGGAAAACAGATGCCCAGGTTTGCCGATACGCTGGGCGGTTCCTGCACGCACCTTATCGAACGGACTGCGTCCCGGCCCGTAAATGCCCGCCAAGCGAAACACGTGCAAGGCCAAGCGCGCCCGCGCCGCCAAATTCTGCCAGCGTGTTTCCGCCAGCCCGCGAAAACGCGAACGTTCCTGGGTCGGCAGCAATCGCGACGTTTCGTTCACCGGCCTACCTTTAGTGTCGCCGTACACACCGACGGTGGAAAGATAAGCCAGCCATTGAAGATGCGCCGCGTGCCGCGCCAGATCGTCGCCATGCATATCCAGCACCGGGCAGCCCGCCTGATCCGGCGGCACCGACACCAACACGTGCGTCACATCGGCGAAAATTTGATCAAACCCGGCAAGCGGCGTGTTGCGGTCGAAGGGCAGGGTTGCAAAGTCCTGCGCCAAAGCGCCGCCGGGGCGATGCGTGCCGCTAATGCGCCAGCCCTGTCGGGCCAAGTCGCGCGCCAGCCAGGTCGCCGAATAGCCCAAACCGAAACAAAACAGATGCGGGGTAGTCTCGTTCATCGCGGGTCTTCTTGCGTTTTGTGGACGTTAAGGCGAATGTAGCCGCCATGAGACGTTTTATACAAGCCGCCATCCTGACCGGCACCCTTGTTTCTCCCGCCGTCGCCCAACAAGACGACGCGTGGCGTGAACGAGAGCAGGCCCATTATACCGCCTGCATGGAGCTGGCGACGCGTCGCCCGGGCGAAGCCTTCGACGACGCCACAACCTGGGAAGGCATGGGCGGTGGATACCCCGCACGCCATTGTGCCTTGGCCGCGCTGGTGGAATTGGGCCATTACCACGAAGCCGCCCAGGGCCTGGAAAAGCTGGCCGATCTTGTCCATGCCGATGCCGCTTTCAAAGCCAAGGTGTTGGTGCAATCGGCGTTGGCATGGATCGCCGCCAATGATGCAAACCGCGCCCGCGCCGTTGCCGATACGGCGCTTACACTGACCCCGGACGCGCCCAAGGTGCTGATGGTCCACGCCCGCGCCGCGGCGTTGCTGGGCGCGTATCAGGAAGCAACTGGCGATTTAGGCCGCATCCTTGATGCCGACCCGCAAAACACCGAGGCGCTGGTGCTGCGCGGCGCAGCCCATCGCCAATTGGATGCGAACGACTTGGCGCTGGTTGATTTAAACCGCGCGCTGACGCTCGACCCCACCCATCCCGAAGGCCTGCTGGAACGCGGCATCGTGCATCGTTTGCGCGGCGACAAAAGTGCGGCGCGCGCCGATTGGCGGGCGTTGATCGAAGCACATCCCGACAGCGAAGCCGCCCGCGAAGCCGACGTCAACTTGCACACGCTGGATTCGGGCGTGGAGTAATGACCCTGGAATCTAGCAATCCGCATCCTTATATTAGGAACCGGACATTAGGGTCCGCACCCATTCACCCCAACCGAATCGCCACCCCATGAGCCATGCCAGCACCTCCCAAGCCCCCGAAGTTCCCCCGCGCTCCGGCGCAGACGTGAACGGCCCGGCGCATCGCCACGCCCATGAAATCGGTTGCGGCGCGCTGGTCATTCGCTCCACCGCCGACGGCCATGCGGTGTGCCTGAAGCTTGATCGCATCGGCAAGGAATACATCCACCACTATGTCATCGTGCTGGACCCTAAGCCCGTCGGGCAGATGGAACTGGTTTATATCGACCCGGAAGAGCGCCTGTTCGATTGTTTCGCCACCTTAGATTGGGAACTGGGCGAAGCAAATGAGCAAGCGCCCGAAGTCGGCCACGCCTTTGAAAACAAAGACGGCCAGTTCATCAAGGTGCTGGACGACCCCAAGGCGCAAAAACTGTTCGGCTTCGTCGAACCCGCCACCGGATTGGTGCGCATCCGCCAGGAGCGCAACCTCAAAAGCGTGCATCCCCATTGGAAGGCCCGCGCCAAGGTCAAAGACGAAATCTTGGAACTGGCCGAGCTGTTGGCGCGTTTTGCCAACCAGCTTTAAGCTGCGGTTCAGCCGCCCTTAAAAATCAAGGTCTTGATAGTGTTTGGGCGGTGGCACGCCGGGAATATGGTCGTGCAGCAAAGCGCGGAAGCTGGGGCGCGATTTGATGCGGGCGTACCAATCCTTGGCGAGTGGGAAATCCGCCCATGGCACATCGCCTAGATAATCCACGCATGACAGATGCGCGCCCGCCGAAATGTCGGCCAGGGTGAACTGATCGCCCGCCAGCCAAGTGCGGCGCTCGACCAGATAACCGATGTAATCCAAGTGATTTTTGATGTTGGCCTTGCCGGCGCGAATGGCGGCGGAATCGGGCGAACCTAAGCCTAAAAAGCGCTTCATCACCTTTTCGCCCACCAGATTTTCGGTGATCTCGACGTTGAATTTATCGTCGAACCAATCGCATAAACGCCGCACCTCGGCGCGTTCCAGAGCGCCGCGCCCGATCAGCGGCGGATTGGGATGCATTTCGTCTAGATATTCCGAAATTACCTGACCGCCGGAAATGGCGGTGCCGTTAGTTTCCACCAGCACCGGCACCTGCCCTGCGGGATTGAGGCGCAAAAAGCCTTCGCGCCGTTCCCAGACCTTTTCGGTCTGCAGATCGAATTCCAGTTTCTTTTCGCCCAGCACAAGACGAACCTTGCGCGAATGGGGCGATAACCACAGGTGATAAAGTATTCTCATGGCTTTCTTATACAACACGCCTTGCAGGAGAAAACATATACACTTTGTATTAGGTAACCTTTTCTTAGGCCACCCGAATAACCATATGGTTTTAGCGCCTTTGGCGTTGACGGCGCATCGTGTGATATAAGGAAAAGCCATGCTGATCAAAATCCGCAAGTCCTGGGAAATGCGCGAATCGGACGTTACCCCCGAAGCGCTGTTCAAAAACCGCCGCCAATTTTTAAAAACGGGCGCGGCGGCGCTGGCCGGCGGGCTGGTGGGCGGCATGCTTTCCCGCCATGCTTTTGCCGCCTGGCCCGGCGTTGGCGAAATGCTCGGCGCCGTCGGCAAAAGTAAATTCGATCCCGGTGAAGAGCTGACGCCGTGGGATGCGGTAACGAGCTACAACAACTTTTACGAATTCGGCACCGACAAAGCCGATCCGGTCAATACCGCGCAAGATTTCCAAACCGATCCGTGGACGGTCGAGGTGGCGGGGGCATGCGCCAAGCCGGGGCGTTACGCGTTTGAAGATTTAATGAAGCCGCATCCTTTGGAAGAACGCATCTATCGGCATCGCTGCGTCGAGGCGTGGTCCATGGTGGTGCCGTGGCTGGGCGTGCCATTGGCCGACGTCATCAAGCGTTTAGAGCCGTTGGGCAACGCCAAGTACGTCGCGTTTGAAACGCTGTTCGACCCCGCCCAAATGCCCGGCCAGCGCCGCGACGTGCTGGCCTGGCCGTACCGTGAAGGCCTGCGCATGGATGAAGCCATGCACCCCTTGACGCTGTTGTCGGTCGGCGTTTATGGCAAAACGCTGCCGCCGCAAAACGGTGCGCCGCTGCGTTTGGTGATGCCATGGAAATACGGCTTCAAGGGCATCAAATCCATCGTCAAAATCACTTTTGTCGAAGGCCAGCCACCCACGTCATGGAATATGGCGGCACGTCACGAGTATGGATTTTACGCCAACGTGAACCCGGCCGTGGATCATCCGCGCTGGTCCCAGGCCAAAGAACGGCGTATCGGCGAATTTCGCAAACGCGACACTTTGCCGTTCAACGGCTACGGCGACGAGGTCGCAGCACTTTACGCCGATATGGATTTGAGCAAATTTTTCTGATGGTCATTTCCTACCGCTCGGCTTGGTGGCTGGTGTTTGCGCTGATGGCGTCGCCGTTACTTTGGTTAATGATGCTCGCCTATATGGGCGGACTGGGCGCCAACCCCATTGAATTCATCACCCGCTATCTGGGCGATTGGGCGCTGCGTTCGCTGTTGGTGGCGCTGGCGGCGACCCCGTTGAAAATCGCGCTGGGCTGGACGTGGCCGGTGCGCATGCGCCGCATGTTAGGGTTATGGGCGTTCGCCTATGTCGCGCTGCACGTATCCGACTACATCATCATCGATCAGTTTTTCGATTGGGATGCCATTGTCAAAGACATCATCAAACGCACCTACATCACGGTGGGCATGGCGACGTTTCTGATTCTTTCCTCCCTGGCGTTAACCAGTTGGAACGGCGCCATCAAACGTTTGGGCGCAAAGACCTGGAAGCGCCTGCACCGACTTGTTTATCTGGCGGGCGTGTTGGGCTGTGTGCATTATTTCATGATGGTCAAAGCCGATACCCTACCGCCCGCCATTCATGCCGGCGTACTGGGCGGACTGCTGGGCATTCGTGTATGGCATCACTTGCGCAGCCGCTCACTCGACCTCGTCACGCATCGACGGAAAAGTTAGTTTTCGGGCGGGATGGCGGTCGCTCCACTCATCGCCCCAGGGGAAGCGAAGCAACAACTGAATGCCGCCGGTAAACGGCTGCAAACTTTTTTCCGCATGATGCGGCACCGGCTCCTTAAAGCGATGGCAATACAAGATCAGCGCCGCCGCCGTTTCGTTTCTTTTAAAAGCCAACTTCTCCGCACGGCTCAAGGGATCCTTCACAAAATGCAGCGTTACGGAAAATTCCGGTTTCCACACGACATCCACATGCTCCACCCGTGAAAGCGGCAGTTTGAGATTATTTCGCTCTGCGTATTCCAACAACGCGGTCGATAGTTCTTGGTCGGAAAATACGGTGGTGCGCAAATCCAGCGGCATGACGCACTTACCCCTTCTGATCTGAATTAAGCCATCTTCCCGGCTTAAGCAGAGAAGTATAGCGCGTTTAACCCTCGCGCGCGACGCGCAGATCGTTTTCCGTCATCCCGATGGTCAGCGCCATGGTGTCTTTATGCTTTTGAATGAATTTCTGCCCCCGGCGCGGCAACGGTATGCTCTCTTGTTTGCACAACACAATCATCGCTTCCATAATCTGATCTTCGGTTAGCTGCACGCGCAACGGCTTGTTGGGATCGTGCGAGACATAATGAAGAATGACCTTTAGGGATTCGGGGGTGTGCTCGGACACGATGCGTCCGGCGGTGCTGTTTTCCACCACCTGAAAACTTTCCAGCGGCGCCTGCGGCACGCTGATGCCCTTTGCCTTACACAAATTCTGAAAAGCCAGACGCAGTTCTTGTTTGGTGAAAATCAATTTACGCACATCTGTGGGCATATTGGGTTCCCTATCAACGGAGCAAGAGCTGAGCCTTAACGACCCTTTATGATGACTCTAGTGCGCTTCGCCCCAATTGTCACCCACGCCCACATCCACCACCAACGGCACGTCCAAACTGGCCGCGCCCTCCATGATCCGGATGACCACATCGCGGGTTTGTTCCAGCGCTGCCTCATCAACTTCGAAAATCAATTCGTCGTGCACCTGCAGCAACATTTTGGCCTTGCCCTTCAAGCCTGCCTCTTCAAGGGCATCGGGCAGACGCACCATGGCGCGCTTGATGATGTCGGCGGCCCCGCCTTGAATCGGCGCGTTGATGGCGGCGCGTTCGGCAAAGCCGCGCTGCATGGGGTTTTTGTCATTAATGCCCGGCGCATGGCAGCGCCGCCCGAACAGCGTGGTGACGAAACCGTGTTTGGCGGCCAACGCCTTGGTGTCGTTCATGTAACGTTGAATGCCGGGGAATTTTTCAAAGTACGCTTTGATGTAATCGGCGGCTTCGCTACGCGAAATGCCCAGCTGACGCGCTAGGCCAAACGCCGAAATGCCGTAGATGATGCCGAAGTTGATGGCCTTGGCGCGGCGGCGCACCATCGGGTCCATGCCCTCAAGCGGCACGCCGAACACTTCCGACGCGGTCATGGCGTGAATGTCGAGGCCCCGGTGAAAAGCTTCTTTCAATTGCCCAATGTCGGCGACGTGGGCAAGCAAACGCAGTTCGATTTGCGAATAGTCCGCGCTCAATAATTTACAGCCTGCTTCCGCCACAAAAGCGTGGCGGATTTTGCGCCCTTCTTCGGTGCGGATGGGGATGTTTTGCAGGTTGGGATCGCTCGACGCCAAGCGTCCGGTCGATGTCGCCGCCATCGCATACGAGGTATGCACCCGTTTGCTTTGGGCATTGATCTGCGCCATCAGCGCATCGGTGTAGGTGCTTTTCAGCTTCGCCAACTGCCGCCAATCGAGCACCCGCGCAGGCAGCTCATGGCCCTGCGCGGCCAGCTCATCGAGCACCTCCGCGCCGGTGGCATAGGCCCCGGTCTTGCCTTTTTTGCCGCCTTCGAACCTCAAACGGTCGAACAGGATTTCACCCAATTGTTTGGGCGAGGCGATGTTGAACGGCTCCCCCGCCAATTGATGAATTTCAACTTCCAGATCATTTAAGCGCCGGGCGAAATCATCCGATAGGCGCTTAAGCTCGGCGGCATCCACCTTGATGCCCGCATATTCCATGTCGACCAAGATCGAAATCAAGGGGCGTTCCAAAGTTTCATAAACCGACGTCAGTCCTTCGGCCATCAGGCGCGGCTTGAGCATGCGATAAAGCTTGGCGGTGACATCGGCGTCTTCGGCGGCGTAATCCAACGCTTTGTCTAGCGCGACATGATCGAAGGTGATTTGCGTTTTGCCGCTGCCCGCCACGTCTTTGAACTTGATCGTTTCCAGCCCTAAATGCAGGCTCGCCAATTCGTCCATGCCGTGACCGTGCAGCCCGCTTTCCAGCACGTAAGAAATGACCATGGTGTCGTCCACCGGGGCGATGTCGATGCCGTATTTTTTCAGCACCAGCAGGTCATACTTGATGTTCTGGCCGATTTTCAAAACGCCGGGATCGCTCAACAACGGCCCCAGCATTTCCAAGGCACGCTTAAGCGGCACTTGCGGGGGCGCATCACTGCCTGCATCGTTGCCGCCGTCACCGAAATCGAACCCGCCCTGCGCTGCCGCTCCCTTATGCGCCAGCGGCACATAACACGCACGCCCCGGTTCGATGCATAAAGACACGCCCACCAGTTCGGCGATCATGGCGTCCAGCCCAGTGGTTTCGGTATCCACCGTCACTTGGCCCGCCGCGAACGCTTCGTCGATCCAGGTTTGCAGATCGGCTTCGCTCTGCACCAAGACATACTCTTTTTGCACCGGCATCGGCGCGGCGGCCCGAGCCGCCTTGGCATTGCCGTTGTCGCCGATGGACACGCCCCGGCCCTCGACCTTGGCATACAATGACTTGAAGTTCTGCTCTTTCAAAAACGCAAGCAACAGCGACACGTCCGGTTGGCACACATCGAAATCGTCCAACGGCACCTCTACCGGCACGTCTTTTCTGAGCGTCACCAGTTGTTTGGAAATGCGCGCGCGATCAGCCTGTTCGATCAATTTTTCGCGGCGCTTGGCTTGTTTGATGGTGGGAGCGTTTTCCAGCACCCCTTCGAGCGAACCGTATTCAACGATCAACTGCGCTGCTGTTTTCAGGCCGATGCCTTCGACGCCCGGCACATTGTCGGCGCTATCGCCCGCCAACGCTTGCACATCGACAACACGATCCGGGCCGACGCCGAATTTTTCTTCGACTTCTTTGGCGCCGATGATTTTGTTTTTCATCGCGTCCATCATGGTGACGTTGTCGTTCACCAACTGCATCAGATCTTTGTCGCTCGATACGATGGTAACAACGGCGCCCGCCGCGACCGCCTGAGCCGCATAAGTAGCGATCAGGTCATCGGCTTCGAAGCCTTCCATGTCCACGGCCTTTAGCCCCATCGCGCGGGTGGCCTGACGCACCAGTTCAAACTGCGGAATCAGATCGTCGGGCGGCGGCGGACGGTGCGCTTTGTATTCGGGGTAGATGTCGGAACGAAAAGTTTTCCGCGCACGGTCGAAAATGACCGCAATGTGATCGGCGTCGGTTTCTTCCACCAGCTTGAGCAGCATGGCGGTAAAGCCGTACACCGCGTTCACCGGCGTGCCGTCGGGCCGCGACATCGGCGGCAACGCGTGATAGGCGCGAAAAATAAAACCCGAACCGTCGATGAGGAAAACGTGTTTCATGCTGCGCTCTAGTGCGCAGCCGAAACTTTGGCGTTGGGATCGAGCTTGAACACCTGCGAACAATACGGGCACACCGCCTCGTGGTCATGGTCGTCCAATTTCAAAAACACGCGCGGATGCCCGCCGGTATCTTTGTTCCCGTCACAAAAAACGGTGGTGGTGGTGACGAGGATGGTGTCGTTTGCGGCCTCTTGCCCGGTCATGAAGCTTCTCCGTGTTGATTTTCGTCTTAATATGAATGAGGACTGGTATATATGCGCCCTGGTATATATGGGCACTGGCGGATGATCCAGAACGGATTATATTTCCATGCACAAGCGAATGATACCCCAAGTCCCGAGCGATGCAACGCCCCCCGAGGAGTACCCTTAAGTGCCTGCCCTACCCGATACTCATACTCCCGAATATGCGGTGGAAATTCGCGATCTTTGCAAGACGTACAAAGCGCAAAGCAAGCGCGAGGAAAAATACGCGCTCAAGAACCTGGATCTCAACATTCCGCGCGGGTCGTTTTTCGGCCTGCTCGGCCCCAACGGCGCGGGAAAATCGACGCTGATCAATATCTTGGCCGGGCTGGTGCTCAAATCTTCGGGAACCGTGCGCATCTGGGGGCACGACACCGACCAAGACATGCGCGCCGCCAAACGCGCCATTGGCGTGGTGCCCCAGGAACTCAACATCGATCCGTTTTTTACCCCGCGTGAAATGCTCGAAGTGCAGGCCGGGCTTTATGGCATCTCCAAAGCCGACCGCCGCACCGATGAAATCCTCGCCGCCGTCGGCTTGGCAGATAAAGCCACGGCCTATGCCCGCACCTTATCGGGCGGCATGCGGCGGCGGTTGTTGGTGGCCAAAGCGTTGGTGCACAGCCCCCAGGTTTTGGTGCTCGACGAACCCACCGCCGGCGTGGACGTGGAATTGCGCCGCCAGTTGTGGCAATACGTGCGCGAGCTTAACGCCAAGGGCGTGACCATCTTGCTCACCACCCATTACTTGGAAGAAGCCGAGGAACTGTGCGACCGCATCGCCATCATCAACCATGGCCGCTTGATCGCCTGCGACGAAACCAAGAACCTGATGGGCAAGCTTGATTCCAAGCGTGTCACGGTGATGCTGACCGAAGACTTAGAGGTCATCCCCGATGGTCTCAAACAATTCGACGTATCCTTAAAAGGCGTGCGCGAACTGGAATTCCAATATCAGCCCAGCCGGGTGCGTTCGTCCGACATCATCACCGCCGTTCAGCAGGCGGGGCTTAAATTCGCCGAAATCGCCACCAAAGAGCCGGAACTTGAAGACATTTTTGTGCAGCTCACCCGTAGCGACGACGCCGAGTAAACACCCATGAGCGCCCTGTGGCAAATTCTGAGCGCCCATCCCGAAGCCAATTGGGTAGGGGTTTTGTGCGTGTTTTTGGCCGCTTCTTGGCCGCTTTACAAAACCCGGCGGGGCATGTTGTGGGCGCAAGCGGCGGTACACGTATCGTTTAGCGTACACTTTTATTTGCTCGGAGCACTTTCGGGCAGTTTGATGAATCTGTTGGCTCTGGCGCAGGTTTTGGCCGCCATTCCGTTGGATAAATCGCCCAACTTCAAAAAACTCTACATTGCCATTTTGCCAGTGATCGCCATCGCCGCAGGGATGACTTGGCAGGGCGCGTCGTCGCTGTTTGCCGCCATTGGTTTTGCGATGCTCAGTCTGGCGCGTTATCAAAACGACACGTTTTTGATGCGTCTGTGGATGGTCGCCACGATTTTGAGCATGGCGGTTCACGACTTTTTGGTGCTTTCCGTGCCCGCGCTCACTGCCGACGTGCTGTCGCTGACGACCTCGCTGATCATGATCCAACGGGAACTGCGCGAGCGCCGCGCGATCCAACTGCCTTAAACAACGTTTATATCCGAGCAGCGCATTCAAGTTTTATTGAAATATCCCGCATAATATGAGCACAATTGCATATTGCGTTGATCGGGTATTGGGAAAAACATAACCGTGGGCGACGGAGGTTTTGCACATGATGTGTTCTGATTTAGGGGTGCCGACCGGCGATGAAGGTTATTTGCTTGACCCCGCCGACTGGACCGAAAGTTTAGCCGAACGGCTAGCCGCCCAAGTCGATTTAAACTTAAGCGCCGAACACTGGCAGGTCATTCATTTTGTCAGGCAGTGGTACGAAGAACACGCCGTCGCCCCCAGCGGGCGCGACGTTACGGCGTTCATGAAAAGCCAGGGCGCATCGCGCAACCGGTTGTTTGAACTTTTCCCGTACGGCTACGTGCAGCAAACCTGCAAAATCGCCGGCATGAAAAAGCCGCGGTCGTGGAGCACCGGCTGAAGTTTCGCTCGTTTAGACGATGTTGTTTTAAGCGACGATGTTGACGTTTTGGCCGCGTGTTGGCGTAACCTTGGCCCGATCATCGGCATCGTTGTCCGGTTCACGATCCGCGCCGTCATTGCGGCTCACTTGCGCTGTCGCGCGGGTCTGATCGAGCCGCTGGGAAGCTTGCGCGCGAGCCGCGTAGGCTGCGGTGCTGCTGGCTGAAATTTCCACAAGCGTTCCCCTTTAAGACCGTTTTCTGCGCCATCATTCAAGCGTGGCACCAAGATGCGCCCGTCTGAATGAACATACCCTGAACAGAACGATAGAGTGCGATCGCAATAGGGTAAAGTATTTTTACTTCACCCTAAAGCGATCCGACCCTGACTCAATAACCGCCCTTGCGCTTGGTTTCCGGCAGCCCGCCGACCTTGGTCGCCTGCTTGGATGGCTGCATGGGGAACAGATCGTACAGATCCTTGGTGGTCGGCTTTTCGCCCCAGATATCGGCCATGGCTTTCACCATGTGGCGCTCGTTGGGCTGGTTGGCGTTGTTGTTGATGTATTCGTCGCGCAGAAAATTGATCAAGTCCCAGTGGCGCTGGCTCAGCGCACCCAATTTTTCGGCGTCGGCGATTTCCTGGGCCACGGCCTCATCCCAATCGCTCATATTCACCAAAAAGCCGTTGGCGGTTTTTTCTAGGTCGGCGTAAGCCATCGTTCAGTCCTCGCTGTTTGTCTGGTCGTTGTACGGTGCGGGGTGCGCCCACTGTTTTTATATGAGTGTGCGCTAATATAATGATGGCCTAAGGGGATTTCCAGCGGATAATTATGCCTTATTCAGCTTTTCGCCGATTTTTTTAGCGCTTAAGGCTTCCCGCGCCTTGGCATATTTTTCATCGTGCCAAAACATGGTGCAGCCGTTACAGCCCAGCCCGCAGCAGCTTTCCAGCCCCAGCGCCGGGCTCTTGCCGGTATGGGCGCGGCCTTTTAAGGTCGGGCGGGATTCATGACCCTCGCGCAAGCCCCGCTCGACATCCATGGCCATCAGGTTGTTTTGCAACAGAGCTTGACGGTCATCAGACAACACGGCCTCGATGCGGCCCACGGTCATGGGCGGCAGCAACTCTTGGATCGTCTTCAAGTCTTCATTGTGAAACTGCGCCGCAGCAATGCGAATGGCGTTGCCTAAACCAGGATTGGCTTTATCCGAGCTTTCGCCCGTATCGGCGTTGACAAATTCATACAAACGCAGACGTACCGGCTCGATGCGCCCCGGCGGCAAAAACTCGATCACCACACCCGGACGCAGCGCATTGCGCGGGGCGAAGATCATGTCGTCGCCTTGCCAGCGTTCAATGGAGCCCGCGAACAGCCAGCCGCCGACGGTGTCGGTGCGCTCATAATTGTGCGCGATGTTGGTTAGGCGTCCGTCATGAAAGCCGAGCGAATAACCGCGATTTTGCAGGGTATAGATTTCGCGCAAATAAGGCTCCGGCGACCAACTTTGCGGATCGGCGTACCACGCATCGATGGCCAACCGATACGCCCGCGCGGTGATCGCGGCGTAATATTCGCTTTTATTGCGCCCCTCGACCTTCAGGCTATCGATGCCCAGCGCCAGATAGTCGTCCAGCTTGCCCATCAGGCACAGGTCCTTGGCATTCATGATGTAGGAGCCGCGCTCGTCTTCTTCGATCTTCATCAATTCTCCGGGGCGGAATTCTTCTTCCAGATAAAAATCGAAGTCGTCTTTGTTTTCGGGCGTGATCTCGACCTCGGCCCCGTCCTTTTTGCGCGCCAAGACCTTGTAGCTCCAGCGGCAGCTTTGCGCGCAGTTGCCCTGGTTGGCGCCGCGTTCGGCCAAATAATTCGACAACAAACAGCGCCCCGAATAGGTCATGCACATGGCACCGTGAACAAACACTTCAAGCTTGATATTGGGGCATTTGGCGCGGATTTCGCTCAGTTCGACAAAGCTCACTTCGCGCGCCAGCACACACAATTTAGCACCCTGTTTGGCCCAGCTTTGCACGGTAAGCCACGAACACGCATTGGCCTGGGTGGACACATGCAGATCCAGTTCCGGCGCATGTTCGCGCAAATAATGAAACACGCCGGGGTCGGAAACGATCACCCCGTCGGGCTTCACCTGGCGCACGGTGGCGACGAACTCGGGCAGTTTTTCCACATCGCGATTATGCGTGAATAAATTAAGCGTCAGATAAATGCGCACGCCGTGTTCATGGGCCAAGCGCACGCCTTCGAGCAAATCTTGCAAAGAAAATTCGGACTGGGTGCGCAAAGACAAATCCGGCGTGCCCGCATAGACCGCATCGGCGCCATACAGCACCGCCGTCTTAAGCTTGGCGAGCGATCCCGCAGGCATCAACAGCTCGGCGCGATGGTCTGGCGGACGGACGTAAGCCGGATGTACGTCAGATGGACTAAAAACAGCATCGGTCATACGCCCCCCTATAGCACTCGAGCCTTGCTTATGATAACTATTTCGCCCGTGAGGGGATTAATTTACATCCCCCGGCGTTGTATCAACAGAATTACACTAAACACCGTTTTTTATGGAGTCATATACATGGGTTCGGCCACCGATTGGGAACGCGACAACGAAGCGACGTTGAATGCCATCAAAGAAGCGATGGCCAACAGCGATCCGTATCTTGCGGGCGAAATTTTGGAACGCCTCGCCCCGCATCCCGTCGGCGAAAACGTCCGAGTGAAGGAAAAAGCCCTGGCATCATTGGCCAGCCGTGAGGTCGAAGTCATCGACCCGAGAACCGGACAGCTCGACAATCCCGACGGCCCCGCCGTCATTAAAAGCAACGGTACGCGCAGGTGGTATACCGCCGGCATGCTGCACAACGAATCCGGCCCCGCCATTCTTAGACTGAGCGGCGAGGTGGAGTATTATTATCTCGGCACCAAGTGCCAGAATGCGCAGGAACTTGACACCATCGTCGAGAAGGCCAAAAAACATGCCGTAAAAACGACCCATGTGAGGTCCACCCCGCAGAACGGCTCCACCCCATCCGTTTAACCGGATCAATCCGGCATGTAACCAATTTAAGACGAACTATGGCATAGCCCAACGCCGTGAAATTGCCTATGATGGTTGTCAACGCCATCAAGCAACCGACAAGGGGCAAACCAATGTTCCAGGTGCGCATTCACGGCAGAGGCGGGCAGGGTGTCGTCACCGCCGCCGAATTGCTGTCCGTCGCGGCCTTCATGGAAGGCAAATATGCTCAGGCATTTCCCAGTTTCGGCTCCGAGCGTATGGGCGCGCCGGTGGTTTCCTATTGTCGCCTTGACGATAAAGAAATCCGCTTGCGCGAACCCATTCAAGAACCCGACGCCCTGATCATTCAAGATACCACCTTGCTGCATTCCGTGGACGTGTTCCAAGGTTTGAAAGCAGGTGGGTATATCTTGATCAATTCCACCCGCACCTTTGACGAATTGGGCATTGCCGAGTTTGTCGCCAAATTCCCGCCCCATCATGTGTGTGCGGTCGGCGCCACCGAACTTGCCATGACGCACGTCAAACGGCCTGTCCCCAATGCAGCACTACTGGGCGGCTTCGCCGCCATATCCGGCCAGCTGCAAATGCAATCCGTGGCGCGGGCCATTTTAGAAAAATTCCCCGGCCCCATCGGCGAAGCGAACGTCGCCGCCGCCCAAGCCGCCTTTGCCTTTGCCGTCGCCAACGCCGTCTGACAGGAGCCCGACATGCTGCATCAAATCGAAGGCTCCGAAGCTGTCGCCAAAGCCGTCGCCCTATGTCGCCCC